>DASSWT010000114.1:0-28587 GCA_035704555.1 Saccharospirillum sp.
GAACGCGAAGCGTGGCGCTATTGGCTGCTTCGTTCAACGTGGTGCGTATCTTAATGATCTGCGCCGCGCTGTCAACCTCTTTTCTGCATTTTTCCTTTTTAAATCAACCACTTAGGCTTGGTTTAGAAAGGTTCAATCGTATCGCTGGAAAGAGGCTATCCGTCACCGCTGTGCGGCGAGGGAGGCGTATAATAGTCTTTTCTGAGGGAGGGTCAAGAGGTGTTTTAAAAAAACAGACAAAGTGGCCGGCTGATTATCCCGAGGGCGTCGACATCAGCCCAGCTCATGGCGAAGACTATACCCGGGCCGCGCCCGCACCCCGGGCCGACTGGACCCGCCCCTTCATTTTAGCCAGCGCGCGCTCGCCCAGCAGGAAACAGGTCAGCAACGTATAGATCCAGGCTTCAAATGAAGACACCCTGCTCTGCATCCAGAAATGAATGACGGCCAGGATCACGACGGCGTATATCACCCGATGCAACCGCTTCCAGTTTTTCCTGAGCTTGCGCACCATGGCTTTAGGTGACGTCACGGCCAGGGCCAACAGACCAGTCCAGCCGATCATGCCCAGATAGATGAAGGGCCGCTTGCTGACATCCTCCCAGAAGACCGCCAAGTCCAGCTCGATCCAGCCAATGACATAGGTGCCCAGGTGCAGAGTGGCATAGAAAAAGGTGAACAAGCCCAGCATTCGCCGATAGCGAATCAGGCTGGGCAAGGGCGTACGGCGGCGGAGAGTGGAACAGGCGAGCGTAATTAGCAGCATCCAAAGCGCCCAGTGCCCCATTTCCTGCAATACGACCTCAAGGGCATCCACCCCCAGTGACCGGGAGTCAAACACAAACAACCCCCAGTACCAGGCAGCAGGTGCCAGTGCCGAAACAAACAACAACCACCAGAACCAACTCTGCCGGAGGTCAATGCCCTTCATTAAAAGAACTTCCTCAGATCCATCCCCTCGTACAGCGAAGCTACTTCATCATACCCATTGAACATTCGCGTCGGGATGCGCTCGACATCGCCATTGGGCCCGATACGCCGCTCGCTGGCCTGACTCCATCGCGGATGATCCACCTCGGGGTTCACATTGGCATAAAAGCCGTACTCATTTTCAGCGGACAGATTCCAGGTATTGGGTGGCATATCACGAACGAAGCGGATGCGCGCGATCGACTTGATGCTCTTGAAGCCATACTTCCAGGGCAACAACAGTCGAATAGGAGCCCCGTTCTGGTTCGGCAACGGCTCGCCGTACATGCCCACCGCCAGAAAGGCCAGACGATGCATGGCTTCGTCCATGCGCAAGCCTTCTACATAAGGGTAATCGATGAACGAAAACCGGCTGCGCTGACCGCGCATTTCTTCGGGCCGGTAAACAGTCTCGAACGCCACATAGCGGGCATCGCTGGTCGGTTCAAACTGCTGCAACACCTTGCCCAGTTCAATACCGATCCAGGGGATCACCATCGACCAGGCCTCAACACAGCGTAACCGGTAAATACGCTCTTCAGTGGCAGCGGAACCGGTCAGGATCGATTCAAGATCGAAGGTGCCGGGTTTTGCGCACTCACCCTCTACCGCAATTTCCCATGGGTAGGGGTTAAACTCGTCGGCGTAATTGGCCGGGTCACCCTTGCCAGTTCCGAACTCATAAAAGTTGTTGTACGAGGTTGCATCAGCACGGTCGGTTATGCCCTCATCGGTCGTGACACTGCGAAACACCGTTTGATCGACTGTTCGGTCCAGCCAGTGCGGAGCGCTCTGATCCTCTGCGAACACCCCCGGCGCCGCGCCGGCCAGCGCCAGCCCTCCCGCAGCCTGGATGATTTGCCGGCGGTTAAGATAGGCCGCTTTTGGGGTAACGTCATTCTCGGTCAAGTCTGAAGCCTGTTTGATTAACATACATCGCGTCCCATTGGGTTTGTTAAGACTACGGAATCAGGCGCTGACTGGTTTCACACTGGAGGGTTGGGCTTTTATTGATGGATCCAGCCGTAAGGCAGTAAGCCACTACAACTCTGGCACAGCAGGGCTGCGCCGGCAGCGCCTTTACACCTTTTTTATAACTCAAGCTTAGAAATTCACTATGGGCTAGCGCCCGGTGGCAGGGCTGCTCCTGCGGGGGTATCTGAGGCATGGATGCCGAAGTTAAGCCTACATGGAGGTATTCACGGCGCCCCCGCAGGAGCAGCCCTGCCATCCGGCGCGGGTTCAAAGCGATGTAGCCAATTCGAACTCCAAACCTTGCCTAAAAGGAAGCGCTGCCAAGAGAAAGTGAATCAGCTATCGCTGGTGTCCTCATCCGCTTTTCGGGCATTTCTATACAGGCGCAGACGCCGCCACCCTTCAAAGGCGGGTCCCGAGAGGGCGTAGGTTACCGCCAGGGCCAGTAGAACCGGACCCGGATCCAGTGCTATCACGGCAATGACCATGATCGACAGCAACAGCACTACAAAGGGGACCCGCCCCTTGTCGCTAAGATCCTTAAATGAGTAATAGCGAATCGGGCTGACCATCATAGCGCCGATCAGAGGCACGATAATGACCATGAGCCAGGCGACCGACTCTCCTTCCACGCCATTTTCACCCAGGGCCCACACCATGGCCCAGAGCACCCCGGCCCCGGCCGGGCTGGCAAGACCAACAAAGAACTTCTTGTCGACCGTGTTGATCTGGGTATTGAACCGCGCCAGCCGCAAGGCAGCACCGGCCACAAAAATAAAGGCAGCCACCCAGCCAAGATTATCCAGACTGTGCAAAGACCACTGAAACACCAAGATGGCGGGTGCGACCCCAAAAGCCAGGTTATCGGACATGGAGTCGTACTGGGCACCGAATTCACTCTGAGTGTGGGTCATCCGGGCGACCCGCCCATCCATTCCATCAAGAATCTGGGCAACAAAAATGGCCATGGCGGCGCGAACAAAGCTGCCGTTCAACGACAATACAATGGCGTAAAAGCCCGCAAACAAGGCTGCGGTTGTCAGCAGATTGGGCAACAAATAAATGCCACGACGGTGACTCGGCGATTGCTGAACTGGCAATTGATCGCTCCCTGTCGTTTTCTCTTCTGTGGAACTCATAGAGCCCCCCTCTTATTGATTTGGCCCCGGCCTTAACCGACCCGGGCAAATATGAACTTAGTACTACTTGTCCCCGGTGATGTCGACCGCGGTCTGCCAAAAGGCACTGACCAGCGGGTCCTGCAAGCGCCGGTTTAAAACGCAGACGCCAACGTCAAAGGGCTGCAGTACCGTATCGGTCTGAATACGCTCAATTTTATCTTTCAACGGACTGTTCTCAATAACCAGCCCCGGCACCACCCCAATACCAAACCCCAGGCCCACCATACTGACAATGGCTTCATTGCCCGCCACCTGAGCGTAGATGTTGGGCTTGATCGAATGCGCGCGGAACCAGTGCTCCAGCCGCTTTCGGGCCAGCCCGTATTCCGACACCACAAAAGGAATCTGCCCCCAGGGTATGGGCGTTTCCTGCATCAGGCTGCGCACCGGACAGTCGATCACCGGGGCGATAAAGTCCAGCGAGGTCTCCACAATTGAAGCGAACATCAACGGATTGGGCAAATGGTCCGGTCGTGGCGCGACGGCAACGTCGGTCTCATCGTCCATCACCTTTTGCACAGCCTGGGCAGCGTCGCCGGTTTCCAGTATCACTTCAATGTTCGGAAAGCGTTTGCGGAATTCGGTCAGCACTTCCAGCATAAAAGAGTAGCTGGCCGTGACCGAACAATACAGCCGCACCTGACCGCGCAGCTCATCCGGGTCGTTTTGCAGCTTGTGCCTCAGCTCCTGCCAGTGTGCCAGGGTGGATTCCGCAAACTCGCGAAACAGGCGACCGGCCTGCGTCAGTACCACGGTTCTGTTATCCCGTTCAAACAGGGTTGCCCCGATCTCGTCTTCCAGCCGCGCAATGCTGCGACTCAGTGTAGACGGACTGACATGCATAGCTTCTGACGTCTTGCCATAATGCAGGGTTTGAGACAAATGCAAGAACTGCTTGAGCGCTCGCAGATCCATAGTAATCGACTCCTCTGACCGGCCCCTGATTATGCCATGCCCCCGGTAATATTGCAGCAAACGCAACAATACGCGCCGCATTCCCTATTTCTAAGCCACCTTGCCCAAATCAGAATGCGCAACAAACTGTTTCGAACAATTCATTTCCAGCAATATTCTCACTTCGGTAAACTGCCCTGCAACGGTGGATAAACCACCTTCAGCTTTTACAGGACACAGCATGAGCAATTACTTCAACACCCTGAACCTTCGCCAGCAGTTAGCCCAACTGGGCAAGTGCCGGTTTATGGAAAAATCTGAATTCGCCAATGAGTGTGAAGCACTCAAGGGCAAGAAAGTGGTCATCGTCGGTTGCGGTGCCCAGGGTTTGAACCAGGGCCTGAACATGCGCGACTCTGGCCTGGATGTCTCCTATGCACTGCGCCAGGCAGCCATTGATGAAAAGCGCCAGTCCTGGAAAAACGCCAGTGAAAACGGCTTTAAGGTCGCCTCTTACGAAGATCTGATTCCCCAGGCTGACCTGGTGGTCAACCTGACGCCGGACAAACAACACAGCAATGTGGTCGAAACCGTCATGCCGCTGATGAAGAAAGGCGCGACACTCGGCTATTCACACGGCTTCAACATCGTTGAAGTCGGCCAGAAGATCCGTGACGACATCACCGTGGTGATGGTTGCCCCGAAATGCCCGGGCACTGAAGTGCGTGAAGAGTACAAGCGCGGCTTTGGTGTACCGACACTGATCGCGGTTCACCCGGAAAACGACCCCAAAGGCGAAGGCTTTGAAATTGCCAAGGCCTGGGCAGCAGCCACTGGCGGTCACCGTGCCGGTGTACTGGAAAGCTCTTTTGTAGCCGAGGTTAAATCCGACCTGATGGGCGAGCAGACCATTCTGTGCGGCATGCTGCAGGCGGGCTCGCTGCTGTGCTTCGATAAAATGGTCGCCGAAGGCGTTGATAAAACCTATGCCAGCAAGTTGGTTCAGTACGGCTGGGAAACCGTTACCGAAGCGCTCAAGCACGGTGGCATCACCACCATGATGGATCGCCTGAGCAACCCGGCCAAAATTCGCGCCTATCAGCTCTCGGAAGAACTGAAAGACCTGATGCGCCCCCTGTTCCAGAAGCACCAGGACGACATCATCAGCGGCCACTTCAGTGAAACCATGATGGCCGACTGGGCGAATGACGACAAAGATCTGTTCGGCTGGCGCGAAGCCACCGGCAAGACCGACTTCGAACAGACGCCGGTCGCCGCCAACGATCTGAACGAACAGGAATATTTCGACAACGGCATTCTGATGGTCGCCATGGTCAAGGCCGGCGTTGAACTGGCGTTCGAAACCATGGTCGAGAGCGGCATCATTGAAGAAAGCGCCTATTACGAATCACTGCACGAACTGCCGCTGATCGCCAACACCATCGCGCGCAAGAAGCTTTATGAAATGAACGTTGTGATCAGCGACACCGCCGAATACGGCAACTACCTGTTCGCCAATGCGGCAGTTCCTCTGCTGGCTGAACGGTTCATGCCAAAAATCGGCACCGATGTGATCGGCAAGGGCATGGGCGCTGTACCCGGCCAGGTCGACAACATTGAACTGATTAAGGTAAACACCGCCATTCGCAACCACCCGATCGAGTGGATTGGTGAAGAACTGCGCGGTTACATGACAGACATGAAGCGTCTCGTCGAGGCCTGAGTGCCCGACGGGCGCCTTACTGGTCTCAGTGAGGTCCCCAAAAGGGAGTGAGCATTAGCCCGCCGATCCGGCGGGCTTTTTTTTGCTAGAAACCTGCCGGACTTAAGCGGGATCCGAACCTGCATCGAGCAAGCGGTTGTTCATACGTTCAATGTGCTTGGCCATGGTTTCCAGCGTCGAGAGCACCAGCTCGGGGCGCGAGGCGATCAAATGCTGGAACTTGTCGTAATCGACCCGTACCGCGCTGCAGTTGCCTTCGGCAATGACCGAGGCTGTGCGTGTTGAATGCAGCAGCATCGCCTGCAACCCCAGAATCTCGCCTTCCCGTGCCACGCCCAGTTGCACGCCTTCACGCATTACCCGGGCACGCCCTTCAATCAGGGTGAACACACAGTCGGCCGGCTCCCCCTCGCGGATGATGACATCGCCGGATTTGAAGAACTCGAAGCCCGGCGCCGGATCCTGCGGCATTTTCGAATTGTGCAACGCCAGACGCAGGGCGGCATCATTGAAGCCGCCAATCAGAACCGGTACATCGGCTGCCCTGACACCGGACCAGTGCCAGATGTCGAGGGTAACCGCCCCCTCCTGGAACCATTCCAGCACCTCGCCGACCTGACCGCACCAGCAATCATCCGTTTCAAGCGCAAACAAGCGGGTACCATCGGCCGACAGGCCAATCACACCGTCAACCGGTTTGACCAGTGCCCAGTCGGACTTATCCGCTTGCGCCAGAGTGCCACGACTGAATGAGCGGGTCTCATCCGGCTTGGCAGCCATGCGCTTCAGGCTGTGAACCTGATGAGCCTGGGTTTGGGTTATCCAGCTATCCGGATGTTGGACCAGTGTAAACATCGTGCCTCTCTATTCTCGACATCCGCCCCCAGTTCCGGGGCCGGGTAACTGCTCAATCGAGCATTTCATCGGCGCGTAACACCGACTGACAATAAGCGGCCTGCAATTGCATCGCCTCGTCCGATTCCAGCAAGTCCTCTGGCAATGCATCCCAGTGCGAATGGCTGTAATCCACCACGACCCCGAGAATCGACCCGAGTGCGCCTTCGCGTCGGGACAGCGCCAGGCACACCTCATCAGACAGCGGCAATTGTTCGACGATCTGATGCATGGGGCGATCCAGCCAGGCATCCAGAACCGACAACAAACCCACGGTAAAGCCTGCCTGAGCGGTCAACCCGGCCTGTTCCGATGCCAGGTGCTCACAAAAAAACGCACGCGTCAGTGCTTCGCGCTGCAACTCTCCGGGCTTGTCTGTCAATCGGCCCATATTGATCAGGGTCACCCAGCTGCGAATCCGGTCCAGACCCAGCATCATGACCGCCTGAAGCAGTGACTCAATCTTCTGCGCCCGGCGATAAAACGCCGAATTGACCAGCTGCAGTAATTTAAAGGATAGAACAGTATCGCGCTGGACGTGCTTATAGATCGTTTCAATATCGATATCTGGCCGGTACAGATCCGCCAGCAGCATTAACATGCCCATTCGGTCAGGGTCGACCTGTTGGCCCCGAATAGTCTCCGGCTGGCAAAAGAAGTACCCCTGAAAAAAATCGAAGCCCTGCTCACGGCAGGTTTGATACATGGCGTGATCTTCAATTTTCTCTGCCACCAGCGCTATTTCATGGCGCCGCAGCAGGTCCAGCAGTGGTGGTACGGCCTCCGGCGGGGTCGCCAGCACATCGATCTTGACCATATCCACCAGATCAATCAGCTCCGGCCGATAGTCCCGACCCTCGAAATCATCGAGCACCAGCTTGAAGCCCCGGTCTTTAAGACCCTGCAGCAGCGGTATCAGGTCTTCATCGGCGTGATAATCTTCAAGCACTTCTATATACATGGTCTCACGCAGGATATCCGGCAAGGCATTCAGCATGGTTTTGGTGACATTGACCAGGCCCGGCTTATTGTTCAGCGTTCTGAAGGTATCCGTATGGGTATAGGCGTTAAGCATGACCGTACGCGTGGCCAGGTCACCATCGCTGAAGTCCGCCTGTGTTGCCGCGCCTTGCCGAAACAGCAACTCGTAGGCAAACACTTGCTGAGTGCTGTCGAATATGGGTTGGCGGGCAAATAAAACGACGTCGTGCAACCGTTTACCTCTGTGGCGTAAGTTGTTCGCAATTAGGGGGCTTTGACCCTGACTGTTACGATAACGTACAACATTCAGTGCTCAGCGTCCCGGCACCCAAAACCCGCTATCATTCGTTCTAAGAGTCTGTCGGACTTAGGGGGATTGAAGCGAGGGAGTGTGACGGCGAGGCCAAATGTTCGCAAATTTCGTGTGCATAGTGGGCCTATGTGCTCGAAATTTGCGGATATTTGGACCGTCGTCCCGCTTCCGCAGCCAATTCATCCTAAGTCCGACAGACTCTTGGAGCTTATAATGATTCAGATTGGCATGAATTGCGACCCTGAGTGGCTATGCGACACCATCGCCTGGGTCATCGCAGCGCTGCTGGCACTGCTGGTTCTCGGGCTGGTTCGCATCACCCTGCGTGAACGTAGCAAGAACAAGAAGAAATACGTGGTCAAACCCCGCAGCCGACGCACCAACAAAGACGATCAGTGAGCTGTTTTTCGCGTTAGCACTACTAAAAAAGGCGGGACAAGCCCGCCTGTTCAGTCTGAGTGAAGTGAGGTTACAGACTCAGCGTCTTGTCACCGCGCGCCAGGCCCGATACGCCGGTTCGCACTACCTCCATGATAGTCGCACCGCTCAGGGCGTCCATAAAGGCGTTCACCTTCTCTTCGTTACCGGTGACCTGAATGGTATAGGTCGTCGGTGTCACGTCGATGATCTGGCCGCGGAAGATGTCGCAGGTACGCTTTACTTCCTCACGCTGTGCGCCGGTCGCCCGTACCTTGACCATCATCAGCTCGCGCTCAATGTGCGAGCCTTCGGTCAGGTCGACCAGCTTGACCACCTCGATCAGCTTGTTCAGATGCTTGGTGATCTGTTCCACAACCCGGTCTTCACCCTTGGTCACCAGCGTCAGACGCGACAGCGTTTTATCATCGGTCGGGGCCACGTTCAGGCTCTCGATGTTGTAACCACGCTGAGCAAACAGACCCACAACCCGCGCCAGTGCACCGGCTTCGTTTTCCATCAATACTGAAATGATATGCCGCATGATCAGGTCCTCTCCGTCTTGCTCAGGAACATGTCGGCCATACTGCCGCCGGGAACCTGCATCGGATAGACGTGCTCGTCCGGATCGATCAGGACATCAATGAACACCACCTTGTCGGTAATCGCCATGGCTTCGGCCAGCTTGGCTTCGAGTTCATCCGGCGATTCAATGCGAATGCCGGTGTGGCCGTAGGCCTTGGCCAGGGCGACAAAATCAGGCAATGAATCAACATAGGAATTCGAATAGCGGGACTCGTAGTTCATGTCCTGCCACTGGCGCACCATGCCCAGGTAGCCGTTGTTCATGCACAGGATCTTGACTGGCAGGTTGTACTGCTTGCAGGTCGCCAGCTCCTGAATGTTCATCTGAATCGAGCCTTCGCCGGTCACACAGACCACCGCTGCATTGGGGTAGTGCAACTGCACCCCCATGGCCGCCGGCAAACCGAAGCCCATGGTGCCAAGGCCACCGGAGTTGATCCAGCGATTGGGCTTGTTGTACTTGTAGTACTGGGCCGCAAACATCTGGTGCTGGCCAACATCGGAACAGATGTAGGCATCGCCGTTGGTGACCTTGCACAGGGTTTCGATCACGTGTTGTGGCTTCATTTTTTCGGAATCGTCACGCCGGTAATGGCCACCGTGACGCTGGCGCCATTCGTCGATCTGCTCCCACCACAAACCCAGAGCTTCATCATCGACTTTGAGTTTTGACTGCTCGATCTGTTCCAGCATTTCCTTCAGCACCGGCTTGACGGGCCCGACAATGGGAATGTCCGCCTGGATGATCTTGGAAATGGACGCCGGATCGATATCGATGTGAATGACCGTCGCATCCGGGCAGAACTTGGCCGGGTTATTGGTCACACGGTCGTCAAAGCGCGCGCCAATCGCCAGAATCAGGTCGGCATTGTGCATGGTCATGTTGGCTTCATAGGCGCCATGCATGCCCAGCATCCCGATAAATTGCCGGTCGGTGCCCGGGAAAGCACCCAGCCCCATCAGCGTATTGGTTACCGGGTAATTCAGTTGGCGGGCCAGTTGGGTCAGCTCTTTGCTGGCTTTGCCCAGCACCACACCACCACCACTGTAGATAATCGGCCGTTTGGCTTGCAGCAGAGCATTAACCGCCTTGCGAATCTGACCGCTGTGCCCTTTCTTGACCGGGTTATAGGAGCGCATCTTGATGCGATCCGGGTATTCGTAGGGGAACTTCTCGTTGGGCATCGTCATGTCTTTGGGAATGTCGATGACGACAGGCCCGGGACGGCCGCTTTCGGCGATGTAGAAGGCTTTTTTGACGATGGTCGGAATGTCCGCCGGGTCACGCACCGACATGTTGTGCTTAACGATCGGCCGCGACAGACCCATCATGTCGGTTTCCTGGAAGGCATCGTCGCCCAGCAGATGGCTCATCACCTGGCCGGTAATGACCACCATGGGAATCGAGTCCATATACGCCGTCGCAATGCCGGTAATGGCATTGGTCGCACCGGGGCCGGAGGTTACCAGCACAACGCCGGCTTTGCCGCTGGCACGGGCATAGGCATCGGCCATGTGCGTAGCCGCCTGTTCATGGCGCACCAGAATGTGCTTAACGTCAGATTGCTTGTGAATGGCGTCGTAGATGTGCAGTACTGCCCCGCCGGGGTACCCGTAAATGAACTCAACGCCCTGGTCTTTTAACGATCGGATCAGCATTTCGCCGCCGGACAGCATTTCCGGCTCATGCGCAGCTTGTGTCATGGTGAGCACCTTCGCTATGACTCAAGAACGCCGCTCTTCCCGAAGTTGGAGCGATCTTCAGCGCGTATTCAAGCAAGGCCACCGGTAAGTGACTTTGCCAATACAGCCGACCGGTCGAGGGCGAACCTGCGACTCCGACGCCGACACTGCTGCTTGAATCGGGTTTCATTGGAACCGGGGGACGATCAGAAGCCATCCACGCCGGTTCCGGAAGTGTACCTTGGTTGCCGGGCTGACGAAAGTCACCCGGCCCTGCTAATTCAGGCCTTGGCTTTCTGACCCAGCGCCGGGCTTCGCTCGGCAAAACGCTGACGCAATACCTTGGCGGCCGACACCATGGCTTCCAGTGCCGGGGTCACTTCTTCCCAGCGCCGCGTCTTCAGGCCGCAATCCGGGTTCACCCAGAGTTGCTGCGCCGGAATCACCTTTGCTGCCTGTTCGAGCAGGTCGATGATTTGCTCAACACTGGGCGTGTTCGGCGAATGAATGTCGTAAACGCCCGGGCCAATATCGTTCGGGTATTCAAACGCCTTGAAGGCCTCCAGCAAGCGCAAATCGGAACGCGAGGTTTCGATGGTAATCACGTCGGCATCCATTTGAGCGATAGAACCCAAGATGTCGTTGAACTGCGAATAACACATGTGAGTGTGAATCTGGGTTTCGCTGGCGGCCCCACTGGCGGTCAGGCGGAAGGCACCGACCGCCCAGTCGAGATAGGTTTGCCAGTGACGACGGCGCAACGGCAAGCCTTCGCGCAGGGCCGCTTCATCGATCTGAATAATGCCGATGCCGGCGGCTTCCAGGTCCAGTACTTCATCGCGCAGTGCCAGGGCCAGCTGCAACGCTGTGTCGGACCGCGGCTGGTCATCACGCACAAACGACCAGTTCAGAATGGTTACTGGGCCGGTGAGCATGCCTTTCATCGGTTTATCGGTCTGGGCGGCGGCGTATTGAGCCCAGCGCACGGTCATCGGTGCCGGTCGCTGGACATCACCAAACAGCACCGGTGGTTTAACGCAGCGTGAACCGTAAGACTGCACCCAGCCGAACCGCGTGAACGCAAAGCCGTCGAGTTGTTCGCCAAAATACTCGACCATGTCGTTACGTTCAGCTTCGCCATGGACCAGCACATCCAGCCCCAGGGCTTCCTGGGCCCGCACCGTGTCCTGAATTTCGGCTTCAATGCGACGTTCGTACTCGGCTTGCGACAGGTCGCCCCGGCGATAATCCCGACGCGTTTGGCGTATCCACTGGGTTTGTGGAAAGGATCCAATCGTCGTGGTTGGAAACAGCGGCAATGGCAATCTTTTTTGCTGGGCAGCACGGCGCTTACTAAACGGCTCGGCACGGGAGGAGGTCAGCGCCGTCAGTTTGGCCAGGCGATCGCGCACTTCGGGCACAGTCAGGCGGGCTGACTGGCGACGTTGTTGCACCGCCTCGGCGGCAGAACGCAACGCAGACAGGGTTTGCTCGCTGGGCGACTCAGCCAGCCCCTGTTTGAGCAACACCACCTCATCGAGTTTTTGCACCGCGAAACTCAGCCAGCTGTGCAGTTCGTCATCCAGCTCGGTTTCCTGGGCCAGATCCACCGGTACATGCAGCAAGGATGAAGACGGCGCCACCCAGAGCCGGTCACCCAATTTAGTCTGAGCGGTTTTCAATACCTGCAATGCCTGATCCAGATCCGTCCGCCAAATATTGCGGCCGCTGACCACACCCAGCGACAGCACTTTATGGCTCGGCAGCCAGTCCAGCACCTGGGTCACTTCATGGGGCGCGCTGACGGCATCGATGTGAATACCGGCCACCGGCAGATTGCAGGTTAGGGTGACGTTATCTTCCAGGGCACCGAAGTAGGTGGCCAGCAGCAGTTTCACCGGCGCCGACTTCAAGCGGTGGTAAGCCTGTTCATAGGCGGACTTCCACTCTTGTGGCAAATCCAGCACCAGTGCCGGTTCATCGATCTGAACCCAGTCAACACCCTGCTCCGCCAGTCGGTTGAGGATCAGGGCATAGGCGTCGAGCAAGCTATCCAGCAAGCTTAACCGGTCGAAATCGTCACCCGCCGGCTTGGCCAGCCACAGCCAGGTCAGCGGCCCCAGAATAACGGCTTTGGCCGTATGGCCAACAGCTTGAGCCTCGGCTACCTGGTCAAACAGCGCCGAAGTGCTGATTGAAAAGCGCTGGTCAGCCCGAACTTCCGGCTCCAGGTAGTGATAATTGGTGTCAAACCATTTGGTCATGGTGCAGGCGGCGGCTGGTTTGCCGGTCGGGGCCCGGCCCCGCGCCATGCGGAAATAGGTATCCAGATCGACCTGACCCTCAACAACGCCAAAACGCTCGGGCACCACACCCAGCAGCGCCGACATATCCAGCACCTGATCGTAATAGGAGAAATCACCTACCGTTACGGCATCAAGCCCGGCATCGGCCTGCAACTGCCAGTGACGATGGCGCAAGGTGCGGCCGACCTCCAGCAAGGCGGCCTGATCCTGATCGCCCGCCCAGTAGGCTTCGAGTGCGAATTTCAGTTCCCGTTGCGCGCCGATGCGCGGGAATCCCAATGTGTGTGCGAAAGTCATGACAAGTCCCTGATTGGCTATTGATTCATTGGGGACAGAGTGTGACCATGACACAAATTCAAGTCTATCTCATAGTTTTCACGAATTTAACAAATAGGATTCATATGTTTCTCGAGCGGCGACATCTGCACAGCCTGAAAACCATCGCCAGTTGCGGCAACCTGGCCAAGGCGGCCGAGCAACTGCACATCACCCAGTCGGCGCTGTCGCATCAGTTGAAAAGCCTGGAGCACCATTTCGATGTATCGCTGTTCATGCGCCATACCCGGCCCATTCGGCTGACGCCGGCGGGTTACAAGCTGGTTCAGTTGGCCGATCAGGTATTGCCGCGCATGGCGGATGTGGAAGACGAACTGAGTAGACTGGCCAGCGGTGAAGCCGGGCGGCTGTTCATCGCCATCGAATGCCATGCCTGTTACGACTGGCTGATGCCGGTGCTGGAACGGTTTAAAAAAGCCTGGCCCCTGGTCGATATCGACATTCGCCTCGGCCTGAGTTTCGATTCGATCACCGCCCTGCGCGAAGGCGAGCTGGACCTGGTGATCTCATCGGACCCGGTAGAAGCCGGAGATCTGGAATTCCGGCCCCTGTTCAATTACGAAGGCCGCCTGGTCATGGCCGAAGACCACCCCCTGGCGCAAAAAACCTGGATTGCTCCCGAAGACCTGAAAACCGAACAACTGATCACCTACCCGGTCTCCCGCGACCGGCTGGATGTCTTCAAACACTTCCTCAGCCCGGCGGGCGTTGAACCCAAATCGATTCGCCAATCGGAACTGACCGCGGTAATTCTGCTATTGGTCGCCAGCGGCCGGGGCCTGTCGGCCCTGCCCGACTGGGTACTGCACTATTCACAGCAACCAACAACCTCACTGACGTCACGCCCCTTCGGCGAACAGGGCCTGCACGGTACCCTCTACGCCGCCATTCGCAGCGCCGAAGGTGAAAGCCCTTATCTGAACAGCTTTGTTGAACTGGCAGGACAATGGGGACCGGGAAGGACGCGAAACCATGAACTGACTTAGGACATTAGGGGACGCAGGACATTAAGGGACGTAAAACAAGGAAGGACGCGAAACATGAGGGGACGTAAAACACGAAAAGACGCAGGATGCCTGGAACGTCTTTCAATGTTTAGCGTCCCTTAGTGTTTTGCGTCTTTCAATGTTTTACGTCTTTCAGTGTTTAGCGTCCTTCAATGTCCTACGTCTTTTCATGTTCCGCGTTTTTTTAGCGATAGCGCTGCTCCAGCATCTCGAACACCGCACGCACACCAAACGCCTCGCCACCAACCGGGCGGCCCGGCAGGGCACGCTGGTTCCAGGCCATGATGTCGAAATGCACCCAGGGCGTTTGCTCGACAAAACGCTTCAGGTACAAACCGGCCGTAATCGCGCCACCAAAGGGTGACGGCGCGCAATTGACCAGATCCGCTACTTCACTCTTTAGAAAATCGTCGTAAGGGGTGTGCAATGGCAGCTGCCAGACCGGGTCGCTGACTTTTTTGCCGGCCGCATTCAGATCCCGGGCCAGGGCATCGGCGTCGGTAAAATAGCCGGGCAGTTCGGTGCCCAGAGCGACGCGGGCTGCACCCGTCAGGGTCGCGAAATCGATGATCATGTCCGGGGTTTCGGTATCGGCTTCCGCCAGCGCATCGCACAACACCAGCCGCCCCTCGGCATCGGTATTGTCAATCTCGACGGTCAGGCCCTTACGGGTTTTCAGCACATCACCTGGGCGAAACGCATTACCGGAGACTGCATTTTCCACCGCCGGAATCAGCACGCGCAGGTTCACCGGCAAATCCAGCGACATAATCATCTGCGCCAGCCCCAACACATGAGCCGCACCGCCCATGTCTTTCTTCATGTAACGCATGCCCGCCGCCGGCTTGATATCCAGACCGCCGCTGTCGAAACAAACGCCTTTGCCAACCAGCGTCACCCTGGGATGCTCTGCGCTGCCCCAGCGCAGATCGAGTAGCCTCGGCGCATGAACTGAAGCGCGACCAACGGCATGAATGGTCGGGTAGTTCTCAGTCAGTAACTGCTCACCGACCAGTTCACTAAAGCTGGCACCAAACTGATCGGCCAGGGCTCGTGCCGCTTCCGACAAATGCTCGGGCATCATATCGTTGGGCGGCGTATTCACCAGATCGCGCACCAGCGCAACCCCATCCGCCACACGCTGCAGGCGTGCAACCCGCTGCTCATCGGCCATCACCAAACGCGCCTTAACCGGCTCACTGCTTTTATAGCGGTCAAACTGGTAAGTGCCGAGCAACCAGCTCAGCCCGGCCCGGTCGAGAAACTCATCGCTCCCCTGCACCTGATAGTCACCTTCGGGGAGGCGCTTGGCCAGATCACCCAATACCCACTGATCATCCAGCGACGCAACGCCCAGCAACACCTCTGCCAGCGCTCCATTCTCACCCGGCAACAACGCCAGGCCTTTACCGGTAAAACCACTGGCCCGCAGCCAGGCAACCTGCGCTTGCGGACGCCCCTGCGTCCAGGATTCGAATTCACGGCTTTCCAGTACTGTCAGGGGAATGCCGGTAGTGCCGGCTTGTAATCGATCAGACAAAATTGGCATAGGAACTATAAACTCTCTGATAGGTCAGAAATAAAGTAGTAGCGGCAGACCGACGACTTTCAAGGCCTGCCAAACAACCCTGTAATCATGCTTAAAACTCAAGTTTCGGAGTTCAGTTTTACCTCGGTGCCAGGAATCCGTGTCAGGCACCGGGTAACCCTATCTGGGGCCGGCGTTAACCCATCCATGGGGCCTAGACTTCGGCATCCATGCCTCAGACTTCCCCAGATAGGGTTACCCGGCACCTGACACTCAGTTGGTTGCGAACTCCTTAACTTGGTCTCGCAATAGGCTAGCGATGGGTGGCCGGGGTGCTTTTGCGGGGATATCTGAGGCATGGATGCCGAAGTTAAGCCTACACGGACGTATTCACGGCGACCCCGCAAGAGCAGCCCGGCCATCCGTCGCGGGTTCAATGTATGAAGCCAATTTGAACTCCGAAACTTGAGTTAAAGACACCAGACTAAGCCGCCTTACGAGACTGCTTGATCATCTCGTAGGCTTGCTGAATTTCCTGGGTTTTTTCCTTGGCAACACCGGTCATCTCTTCGGGCAGGCCACGGGCGACCAGTTTGTCGGGGTGGTTCTGGTTCATCAGCCGGCGATAGGCTTTTTTGAGCTCCTCATCGGAGGCGCCGGCTTCGACACCCAGCACTTTATAAGCCTCCTCTATGCTCGGCCCACTCTGGCGGGGCGACTGGCGCGACTGTGAAAACTGAGCCTGCGCCTTAATGCGCTGGTTGATCAGTTCGAACTGCCATTTGTTGAAGCCAAGCGCCTTGCAGATCAGTTGAATCACACGCTGCTCGCTGGCGCTGAGTCCACCGTCGGCATAGGCGGTTTGCAACTGAATCTCGAGGAAAATCTGGCTCAGGGTCTGGCGTCGGCCAATGACCTCGCGCAGTTCTTCCAGCACCGGCATGATGTCGTATTCCGGCGACTTACCTTCATTGAACAGGCGCATTGCTTCCATGCGCTGGGTTGCATCGAGGCCCATCCGGTCCATCACCAGCCGGGCCAGCTCAATCTCGCGTTCACTGACCCGGCCATCGGCCTTGGCCAGTTTGCCCATCACCCGGAACGTCGCCTGAAAAAACACGGTTTGCATGACGCCGCGGCGGTCGTCACTGTTAAACGGGTTGGCAGGCTCGCTGCGCGCACGGTCGAACGCATTGCCCAGCAATAACCCCAGGGCCAGCCCAATCGGCCCACCGGTATAGAAACCGATGGCACCGCCAATGATTTTTCCGTACCACTGCACCCTGCTTTTCCTCTCTTGCGCGTAAAGCCCGTGAAAATCCGCATCTGCAGTCGGCTCTGCAAACACCTCCGCCGTGCCGTGCACTGCGATGCAACGCCCGGCATAGGGCCTCTCAGCTTAACCCGATACGGCTCGTTTGCACACCGCCACGGTATGCCGCCCAGCCCCTTTCCGGTATTATGCCTGCTTCTGACTCTGACCACTGTTCATGGGCGTATGCCGTTACCACACCGACTTCACAGCGCCCTCTGGGCGACGCTCGCCCTGGGCCTGACAGCCACCGGTTTGGCGAGTAATGCGTGGGCGGAAAGCACGGCTACCTCGGAAAACCAGGGCGTTTTGACCGACTGGCGCCCCTATGAAGAATTACCGGCACGTGACCGGGCTTTTATTGCTCCCTACTGCCCGGGCGGGTTTGTCGACCCGCTGCGATCAGACCCGAACGTCGACCCCAACCTGCCCGATGACCAAAGCCCGCTCTACTTCAACTTTGATGAAAGCCGCCTGCTAACCCAGGACGAGGCCCACCTGGTCGGCAACGTTAACGCCCGTCAGAACAGCTTTCAGTTCCAGGCCGATGAAATTACCTATCAGCGCAGCACCGGAACCGGTGAACTGATGGGCAATGTGCAACTGCGTACACTAGGCGCCATGGTGGGGGGCGATTCGGCCCAGCTCGATCTTGATGCGCGCACCTCCGAGATCAACCAGGCGTATTTTGCGCTTCATGAGCAGGATTTGCACGGCCAGGCCAGGAACATGTCCCGCCAGGGTGACAGCCTGCTAACCGGCCAGAGCGCCGCCTTTACCCGATGCATGCCGCAAGATCCAGGCTGGCAGATTCGCGCCGCCCGCTTCGAAGTGAACCGGGATACCGGCATTGCCAAAGCCTGGCACGCCCGCTTTCAGATCAAATCCGTTCCCGTGCTGTATGTGCCCTACGTCTCCTTTCCCATCGACGACCGGCGGCGCAGCGGTTTTCTGGCGGGCACCTATGGCCTGGCAACCGAAAACCCCGGTTTCAGCGAAATGTCAGTGCCCTACTACCTGAATCTGGCACCGAATTATGACGATACCTTTACCCTGCATTACTACTCGGACCTGGGTCTGCTGGCCCGCAATGAATTCCGCTTCCTGACCGAAGATCACAACGGGGTGTCCGATCTTGACGTGCAGGTATCACAACCCAACGACACCCTGGATACCGACACCGAAGCGCCACGCCGCTGGGCTTTCGGCCACCAGCAGTCCGGTCAGTTGGGCGAAGCTACCGGCTACGACCTTTCAACCCGCTGGGTCAGCGACATTCGTTACGACCAGAACTTCAACAACGGCGGCGAGATCGTCGAAGAACAGGCACTGAACCTGAACCTGCGCCATCAAATCCCCACCGGCACGCTGCGGTTTGGCTCGGCCTTTACCACCCCGGTTCAGGACAGCCCGGAAAAGTTCCACACCGCCAAGGTTACCGCCACGACTCGTTTCGGCAATGTCACCCCCAGTCTGCTCGCCGAATGGCAGGACCCAAAAGACGACACCGTTACTGCGGCCAACCACGAGCTCAAACGCCTGCCGGAACTGAGCCTGCGCTATAACAGCCTCAGCTTGCCGGGAAGCCTTAATCTGGGCGCGACCGGCACCTACAGCCTATTCAGCCGCCAACTCGACAACGACCGTCTGAACAACCTGTCCACATCCCAGCTTAATCTGGCAACCGATACACAGCGTTTCTACCTGAACACCCGCGTCGGCTACCCGCTGGACGTAGAATGGGGCTACCTGCGCCCGGAAATCGAAGGCCTGGCACTGGCCTACCAGCAATCGAACCCGGTAGATCCGGACTTCAGCTATAAACCGGATGACTTCTCCGCCACCCCGACTGCCGTGAACTGGCGTGCCACCATCGACAGCCGCCTGATCGCCGAACGCCCCTACGCCGCTGGCAACGATGTCTGGGTCCATTCCATTGAACCGCGCCTGCATTACACCTATACCCCCTATGTCGATCAGGACGACCTGCCCGACCTGAACACCAGCCCGGTCGACAACGATTTCGCGCTGTTCACCAAGTCCCGTTTCTCGGGGCTCGACCGCATTGGCGATATGAACCGGCTCAGCGCCGCGCTCGATACCCGCCTGCGTGACAAGGAAAGTGGCCGGGAACTGGCGTTTTTAGGGGTCAGCAAGGGCGTTAAACTCAGCCAGGAACGGGTCACCCAGGGCAACGCTCTGGCAAAGGACCCGGATTTCAGCCCCGAATACAGCCCCAATTACCTCGATGCGCGCTGGGCACCGAGACGCCAGGTAAACTTCAATGCCAGCGCCCAGTTCGAACACCAGAGCATGGACCTGCAGGCCTACAGCCTGGACGTGACGTTCCTGCCCAACGACCGGCGTTTTATTCGCCTGGCCATCAGCGGGGACCGGCCCGACCCGAGCGAATCCCCGGCGGGCTACCAAAGCTTCGGCGCCTCCGGCTATTGGACCGTGCGTGAAAACCTGGCACTCATTGGGTACGCTAACTGGTCACGCCCGCTGGACGATGCCGGTGAAGCCACCGACCACTACGCCTACACCGATCTGGTCTACGGTATCGATTACGACAGCTGCTGCTGGAACCTGCGCCTGGTCGGCTACAACAGTGTGCCGGATGAAGATGAAGAAACCATCGGCACCGGCCTATTTGCCAGCCGGGCCGAGCAGGGTGTTAAATTCGAGGTGACGCTCAAAGGCCTGGGCGGCAGCACCGGCAATGTCGAAAGTTTACTGGATGAAAAAGTGCCGGGTTACCGGGGCCGCCTGTACAATTACCGATAGTTATTATTGTTTCATCGATGTCCGCCACCCGGTGACGGACACCTTTACCACTTTCTACCTTTATTACTGGGAGTTTTGCCGTGATTCATCGTTTATACCGCCTCGGGGCCTGTGTGCTGGTCTTCGCCAGCCTGAGCCTGCCAGCACAATCGGAAGAGCTGCTCGACCGTATTGTTGCCGTGGCCAACGAGGATGTGGTTACCGCCAATGAACTGGCGCAACGCACCCAGGCCGTGCGCAACCAGTACGCCAGCAACCCCGGCGTGTTGCCACCGCAGGAAGAGCTGCGTCGCCAAATACTTGATGCGCTGATTCTGGAACGCCTGCAACTGCAACTGGCCGATTCCATTAACCTGCGTATTACTGATGCTCAGGTTAACGCCGCCGTCAATCGGCTGGCCGAACAGCGCAATATGACGCTCGAGCAGTTCATCGCCGCCCTGCAGAACAACGGTCAGGATTATACAACGGTGCGTGAACAGATCCGTCAGGAACTGACCATCGGCGAGGTTCGCCGCCAATACGTCGGCCGCACCATTCGCGTTACCGAAGGTGAGGTGGAACGCTACCTGAACACGCTCGCTGGCCAGTCTCTGGCCGAAGCGGAATTTGAACTGGCGTACCGTCGCTTCACCCCCGAAGAAGCCGAAGCCGCCCGCGCGCTGCGTGCCGAACTGAACCAGGGTGGCAGCCTCGAAGACGATCCCGATGCCCGCAGCCTGGGGTTACGCAAAGTAAATGAACTGCCCAGCGTCTTTCGCACCGTGGTCCCGGTGATGGAACTGAACGAAGCGGTTCTGGTTGAACGTGGCGATGCCCTGCACCTGGCCCAGTTGATCAGCAAAAACGAACGCCAGGCTGTTCAGGTCGAGCAATACCGGGTGCGTCACATTCTGATCCGCCCCAATGTCGTATTGAACGAAGAGCAGGCTCAGGCCCTGTTGACCGATTTGCGCGAACGCATCCAGAACGGTGAAGACATGGCGAGCCTCGCCAACCAGTTCACCGACGACCTGAGCAGCAAAGGCAACGGCGGTGACCTCGGCTGGCGCCAGGCGGAAGATTTTGTACGCGCCTTTGCCAGCCAGGTAAGGTCGATGCCAGAAGGCGAAGTCAGCCCGGTGTTTCAGTCCGAATTCGGCTTCCACATCCTGCGTGTTGAAGATCAGCGCATTCAGGACATTGGCCTCGACGTACTGCGCCAGCAAGTCCGCGAAACGTTATTGGAGCGCAAATATCAGGAAGCCCTGGAACGCTGGCTGGTCGAGTTGCGCGCCCAGAGTTTTGTTGAGGTGCGGCTTTGAGTTTACCCCTGGCAATTACACCCGGTGAACCGTCTGGCATAGGCCCGGACCTGGTGTTGAAACAGGCGCTGAACAGCCACCCCGGCCCCTGGTTTGCAATCGCAGACCCGGATTTGCTGGCTGCCCGCGCCAAGTTGCTGGGCCTGGCCGTCACTGTGCAGGAAATTCAGTCACCGGATGAACTGACCGGCCACACACCCGGCACCCTGCCAGTATTACCGGTTCGGCTGCGCCAACCCTGCGTACCCGGCGTACTCGACCCCGCCAATGCCGCCTACGTACTGGAAACACTCGACGTTGCGATCGACCTGGCCATGGAAAACCGGGTAGCCCTGGTCACCGGCCCGCTTCACAAGGGCGTGATCAACGATGCCGGCATCCCCTTCACCGGCCATACCGAATATCTGGAACACAAAGCCGGTGTCAACCAGGTGGTGATGATGCTGGCCACCGAAGGCCTGCGCGTCGCCCTGGTGACCACTCACCTACCGCTGAGCGCCGTACCAGCGGCCATTACCGTCGACAAGCTCAAACGAATCACCACCGTATTGCACGCCGCCCTGATTCAGGATTTTGGCTGCCCAACCCCGCATATTCTGGTAACCGGCCTGAACCCCCATGCCGGTGAAGGCGGCCACATGGGCCGGGAAGAAATCGAAATCATTGAACCGGCGCTGGAAGAACTGCGCACGCTGGGCTGGAACCTGGAAGGCCCCTTGCCAGCCGATACACTGTTTCAACCGCACTACCTCGACCGCGCCGACGCCGTGCTCGCCATGTACCACGACCAGGGCCTGCCGGTATTGAAATACAAGGGCTTCGGCGCCGCCGTCAACATCACCCTCGGCCTGCCCTTTATTCGCACCTCGGTCGACCACGGCACCGCGCTCGACTTGGCCGGCACCGGCCGCGCCAGCGATGGCTCACTCGCCGTCGCCCTCACCACCGCCTTCACCATGGCCAGCAACCGGAGCCAGCATACGCATGCATAAAGCGCGCAAACGATTTGGACAAAACTTCCTGCACGACGCCGGCATCATCGACCGCATTGTCAAAAGCATCGCCCCAAAACCCGGCCAGCACCTGATCGAAATTGGCCCCGGCCAGGGCGCGCTGACCGAACCGCTGCTCGACGCCACTGGCGGTGAACTCGACGTTGTCGAACTCGACCGAGACCTGA
Organism: Saccharospirillum sp.; assembly: GCA_035704555.1. Lineage (GTDB taxonomy): Bacteria > Pseudomonadota > Gammaproteobacteria > Pseudomonadales > Natronospirillaceae > Saccharospirillum. Next base: position 22,376 of record DASSWT010000114.1, read on the forward strand.
TCCCGATTCTGCGCACCAAATTCTTCCGGGCTGAAAAGCTGCGCATTCACGAAGCCGACGCCCTCAGCTTCGATTTCGGCAGCCTGGTAGAAGACGAACGCCCAATGCGACTGGTCGGCAACCTGCCCTACAACATCTCAACGCCGCTGATGTTTCATCTGCTCAACTACGCCGATAAAATTCACGACATGCATTTCATGCTGCAAAAAGAGGTGGTGCAACGGCTGTGCGCCGCCCCCGGCGACAACGCCTATGGCCGCCTCGGCATCATGATGCAGTACCACTGCGAAGCGCGTTATCTGTTCACCGTACCGCCCGGTGCATTTACCCCGGCGCCCAAAGTCGAATCCGCCATCGTTCGCCTGAACCCGCGCAAGACATTACCCTTTGTAGCCAAAGACCCGAAAAAATTCGAAATCGTCGTGCGCACCGCCTTCGGACAACGCCGAAAAACCCTGCGCAACAACCTGAAAACGTTGATCAGCGACGAACAACTCGAAGCCATCGGCATCAACCCCGGCGCACGCGCCGAAACCCTGGGCATCGAACAGTTTGTGAATATTGCCAATGCAATAAGCGAAGCGGAGGATTCATGACGCTTTACGCCGTCGGCGACCTGCAAGGCTCCCGTGAACCGCTCGAACTGCTGCTCGAAGCGGTAAAATTCGACCCGTCAGCAGACCAGCTATGGCTGGCGGGCGACCTGGTCAACCGGGGTAAGGACTCCCTCGGTTGCCTGCGCCTGGTCATCGGGCTCGGCGAGGCCGCTAGAACAGTCCTCGGCAACCACGACCTGCATTTGCTGGCACTGGCATACAGCGACAAACCGCGTAAAAGCAACCCCGACCTCGATGCCATTCTCAATGCCAAAGACGCCGACAAACTGCTGAACTGGCTGCGCCAGCAACCGCTGTTGCTGGAAGATTCAACGCGCAAACTGCTGATGACCCACGCCGGTATCCCGCCGAACTGGAGCGACCAGGAAGCCATCGCCAGAGCCCGGGAACTCGAAGCCGTGCTGGCCGATCCACAGAAGTTCAACGATTTTATTCAGAGCATGTATGGCAACGAACCCAACGTTTGGAGCGACGACCTCACCGGCCTAGACCGCTGGCGCTACATCACCAACGCCTTTACCCGCATGCGTTTCTGCGGCCCGGGCGGCGAACTCGACTTCGACAACAAAGCAGGCCCCGATGCACCACCCAAAGGCATGAAGCCCTGGTTCGAATGGCCGACTCAACGCAACCACACCCTGCTGTTCGGCCACTGGGCCGCACTCATGGGAAAAACCGGCAACGACGACATCATCGCCCTCGATACCGGCTATGTTTGGGATAACTACCTGACCCTTATGAACATGGACAGCGGCGAACGCTGGCAGTGTGATACCACCGGCATTGTATTCAGAAACGAGGGTTAAAAGCCCTCGCAACGATGCGACCAACTCCCACAAAGTTCGTGCAATCCATCACATAAACACGCATCGCCTCCCCCTCACCATTGGTCTTGACCGAACACCCCGGTAAGCTCCCCGCTTTCTGATATTTCGAACTGATTCCAAGCAGCCCGCTGTCGCACGGAAGCCTACAGTAAGGACACAAGGACGCATGAGCGACGAATTTAGCTACGACCCCTGGGGTGACGACAACACCGGGGCATCCAATAACACCTGGCAACCCTCAAACGACCCACTGGATGAAGCCTCTGCAACCAGCGTATCTTCCGAACCGGCCCGCCCCCGGGGCAACCGCCAGGCTGTCGCCGACCTTCCCCCGGCCATTCGCAACCAGTTATACCCGCACTGGTCCGCCTGGACTCTGCTAAGCACAGAAGAAGCCCGTTACCTGACAGCCAACGAGCGCACCCGCTTCTTTACCCTTAACCGGCGCGGCCGCTGGGAAGCAACCCGGGGCCGTCTTGCCGGTACAACCGAGCGCTGGGTCTGCCTGGAAAAAGTACCGTCCAACCTTAACCGAACCGCCCGATCCGGCAGCAGTTCGCCCGCTGCGCCCGCAGGCGACCGACCTACCACAAACCAGCAAGAAGCCGAGGCGATCCAAACCTACCAGCCCGAAGGCACCCGTACCGATCACGACCTGCACTTGAGCTACCTCGACGACCAGGGCGAACCGGTGCCCGACATCCAATACACCGTCACCCTGCAGAACCAGGAATACCGTGGCCGCCTGAATGAACAAGGGGAAGCCACGCTGTACAACCTGCCCGCAGGCGAAGCCACCATCCTGTACCAGGCCGACCAATCCCGGCTGCCCCAACTACGCCAGGAATTGGCCACCCTGCTCGACAACATCATCAATGAACGCTCCGACCGCCAACAGATCATGGATGATCTGTTGGCCGAGAGTAATTACGTCGAACAGGGACTGATCCTCACCGGTGCGTTCATGGTTTCTCTATGGGACAGCACCAAAGACCTGGCGAGCACCACCGTCGATATTGTCACCGGCACCGCGGACACCCTGGCCAGCGCCAGCAGCGCACTGTATTCGAAACTGGCCGATGGCTATTCACTGGAAGAACTCGAAGACGACTTCGCCTATGTAGTCACCGAAGCCGGCCACGCCATGGATCAGGCCCAGAAGGCCTACACCGTGCTCAAATGGCTGGCTACCGACGACGAGACCTGGGACCTGCTGGTCGGCTTCCCCAAACGCTTTTTCGAATCGATGAGCACGGTCGAGAAGGTCGAAGCCCTGGGCGCCCTCGCCTTCGATATCCTATTCGCCATCGCGCTCGCCGTTGCTACCGCACTCACGGCCGGCGCTGCAGCAGCCGTGGCCGGCTCTGCCGCCGCGATCAAATACTCCCGGTACTTCACCGACTGCATTGGCACACTGCGCCGCATCTATCACGTTCTGCCGACGGGTATTATTGAACGACGCTACGACCAGGTTCGCTTGCAAAGCCCGGAACAGAACCACACCGGCCAGTCCAGCATTCCGACCGCAACTCTGGCCCGCCCCAACGAAACTGACACCCACTCGCCAAGCACCACCGACACCGATGAGTCGACCCTGTGCGAAGCCAACAGCACCACCTGTGGCGACCCGATCAACATGCTCACCGGGGAAGAACTGTTTTCCCAGGTTGATTTTGAACTCGGCGGCCCGCTGCCCTTAGTGTGGAAGCGCCTCTACCGAAGTACCGCCAGCGCTCGTAAGGGAGACCTCGGTTACGGCTGGAGCCACCCATTCGACCAGAGCCTGACGTTAAAAGATCGCGAACTGGTGCATCGAGATGCCGAAGGCGCCTCCATCCGTTTTCCACTGCCTGCCGATCGCCAACGCTGGCGCAACCAAAGCGGCACGGTCATCAGCCGCTTTGGCGACGCACTCAGCCTGCGACAGGCAGGCGTGGTCCACCACTTCGAGCCCGACCCCCAGCAACCAGACCGGTGGCGGCTGAGCCAACTGAGCACGCCAGACCGCACCCACCGCTGGGCATTGCACCACGACGATACCGAGACCGGCCGGGGCCGCCTGATTCGTGCCACCGCAAGCTGGGGTGCCCGGCTGCAGTTCCACACTGGTCGGCACGGCTGGCACCGCATTACCGGTCGAGCGCACGAACACGCCCCGGACCGCACGCTGGCTCACTACCGACTGGACCATAACGGCGACCTTATTGCCGCCCGGAACCACAGTGGCCAGGTGGAACAGTACCGCTACCAACACCATCTGTTTCAACTAAGACGCACCGCCACCGGTCTGACCTTCCGTTTCGAATGGGATGGCACCGGCCCCACCGCTCGCTGCACCCGCCAATACGCCGACAGCGGCGACTACGACTACCGCTTCGAATGGCACCCCGAGCACCGCACCAGCACCTCAACCGACGGCCGGGGCTATACCGAGGCCTTCGTATTCGACGCCGAAGGCCACCTGACGCAACGCACCCGGCCAGATGGCTCAGTTGAGCGCTGGGAATACAACAGCCGAAGCCAACTGCAAGCCCACACCGACCCACTCGGCAACATCACCCGCTTCGAGTACGACGCCCGCGACCGCCTGGTAAAACGCACCGACGCCCTCGGCCACGAAGTGCGCCTGCACTACTGGAACGACAGCCAACAACCAAGCCAGATCATCGACCCGCTCGGCCGGCGTACTCAATACGACTACAACAGCGAAGGCCAGCTAACCGCCCTGCGCCACCCGGACGGCACCGAAGAACGCTGGACCTATACCGGCGACCACCTGATCGCCCACCGGGACACACAAGGCAGAGAAAACCGCTACCTCTGGGACGAACGCAGCGGCCAACTCGCCCGCCATCTGTGCCTGGTGACCGACGTCCACAACGGCGGAGCAACACCCCAACTCCCCGACGATTGGAACCGCCTGCCCGAGGAACGCGCCGCCACTCTTCTGGCCGACCCACGCATCACCGCAATAGCCGACACCCGGTTCGACTACGACGACCAGGGCTGGCTGCATACCCGCACCGACCAAAACGGCCAGCAGTCGTCACAAAAACAGCACTACCAATACGACGACCACGGCCGACTGATCACCCACCTAAACGAACACAACCAGGCCTGGCGTTACGACTACGACAGCGCCGGGCGCCTGATCGGCCAAACCGACCCCGGTGGCCGCACCACCCAACTGCGCTACGGCCCCTTCGCCCAGCCCGAAGCCAAAATCCTGCCCAACGGCCAGGAGATCCGCTACCAATACGACACCGAACGCAACCTCACCGCCGTCATCAACGGCAATGGCCAGGCGCACCGTTTCGAATACGACGGCTGTGAACGCCTGACCCGGGAGATCGGCGTCGACGGTCGCACCACCGATTACCGCTACAACGACGCCGACCACCTCATCGGCCTCAGCGAAGGCCCGATAACAGCCACCTTCGAACGCAATGCCCTCGGCCAACTCATTCGCGAGCACTACCAACACGCCGACCGGCCAGACGCCACTACATGGACCGAATACCACTACAGTGCCAAAGGGCAGCTGATAAAGGCCCGCAACGAACACGCAGACCACCAGTTTGAATACGACGCTGCAGGCCGCCTAACACTCGACCACATCGGGCAGGACTTCCCGGCCTGGATGAGCCAGGTCCGCACCTACAGCCACCGTCAGCAACTTTATTACAACGCTCAAGGGCAATTGAGCACAGTGCATCACAGCGCCACAGTCGCCAAACTCAGTGGTCAGAAATGGCCCACCCTGCACGACGACTTCACCCAACCCGGCTGGCAGCAAAGCTACAACTGGCACCTCGATGGCACCCTAAAACGCATCGGCGTCAGCCTGCCCGACCAACCACAACGCTGGGGCGAACCCGACACCCCCTTGCTGGAACAACGCCTCAACAAACTGGGCCAAGTCACCGAACGCCACCAGGGCGCGCATCAACTACTCTGGGACTACGACCCTGAACAACGCCTCAGCCGCTACCGCAGAATTAAAGCGACCGACTCAGACCGGCCCACGCAAGACCCAACAGAGGCACTGCACAACCCAACGCCAACCGCGCTGCAAGACCGCCGCTACGGCTTCGACGAACACGGCCGCATCAACCAGATCGACGACCAACACCGGGGCCAGCGCCGTTTCGCCTACGACCCGATCGATCAACTCACCCAGGTTGAAGAGCAGCTCCTGGGCAACAGCACCCGAACCGTTCACCAAGAACAGACAGACCCAGCCGGCAACCGCCTTCCGGATGGCCTGGACACCCTGCTCGACAACCGCCTCCCGTTCCACGGCGACCGGCATTTTGACTACGACGAACACGGCAACCTGATCCGCATTCAACGCGGCACCAACAAAAAGCTAGAACAACGGCTCAGCTACAACGCCAAACACCAACTGATCTGCATTGAAGACTACAAAAACGGCGACCTACAACAACGCCTCAGCTTTCGCTACGACGCCCTTGGCCGCAGAATCGACAAAGCCGTCCAGGGCTGGGTAACCCCCGAGCCGGAACAACCTACAAACCCCTACAGCCGCCATCAACCGGAGAAAAAACCGGAGCCGGCCGAGTTCAAACTACGCTACCGCGAAGCCTACGTCTGGCAGGGCCAAACTCTCATCCAGGTCCGCCACATCGGTACCGACTTCAAACCCAAGAACAACCGGGTGTATTTTTACGAACCGGGCACCCATGTACCGGTAGCACTGTGGGACGAGAAACTGGGGCTTCATGATGTAGACTGCGACCATGCAGGC
>DASSWT010000151.1:0-20998 GCA_035704555.1 Saccharospirillum sp.
CGGATACTCACCGCGTTGGAGGCCCTGGCGAGTGGCGGAAGAGCGACGAGTTCACAACCGCCTTTGAATATGGCCCAGCTCTGGGGTGGCTGGACTAACTCAAGTTTCGGGGTTCGTTAGACAAGCGGCGGGTGCCGGGTATGCCCCTGAGGGGGAGTCCGCAGCATGGACTAAAACGCCAGGAGCGTTTTAGCATGAGCGAAGCGAGCCCGAAGGGTGAATCCCATGGATGGGATTCATATCCTGCGGTCTAGGCTCCAGGGAAGGATTTACGCCGATCGAGTGTCGCACCACCCGAGAGGTACCACCGGTAGCCGACGCGGGCCATCGCCACTCACCGTCCCTTGAGTGCTAGCCAGGACCGGCCAGCGACTGAATCTGGTCGCGCAGGCTGAGCGCCTCGGCTCGCGCGGCGTCGGCGAAGTCGGGCCCCTGGCTGGCGTAGAGAATACTGCGTGAGGCATTGATCATCAGGCCGCGACCCGCCGAGGTTTGTCCGTTGTGCACCGTACCGGGTAGATCGCCGCCCTGGGCACCGATGCCGGGTACCAGAAAGGGCAGATCCGGGGCGGCCTCGCGGATGCGTGCCATCTCTTCCGGTGCTGTGGCGCCGACCACCAGGGCGATATTGCCGTGGTGGTTCCAGTGTTGCTGGGCGCGTCGCGCAACGTGAATGTAGAGCGGTTCGCCGTCGATCAGCAGGTTCTGGAACTCAGCCGCCGAGGGGTTTGAGGTGCGGCACAATAGAATGACGCCCTTGTCGGCGTGCTCAGCGAAGGGCAGTACGGTATCGGAGCCCATGTAAGGATTAACCGTCACCGCATCCGCCCCGTAATGGTCGAAGGCTTCACGCGCGTACATGGAGGCGGTGGAACCGATGTCGCCGCGCTTGGAATCCAGAATAACCGGAACATCCGGGTAGCGGGATTTGATATAGGCAATCGTGGCCTTGAGTTGCGCTTCGGCCTGCTCGGCGGCGAAGTGCGCAAATTGCGGTTTGAAACAACAGGCGAGATCCGCCGTCGCGTCTACAATCGCCTTATTGAAAGCCAGAATGCCATCGCTTTGTTGCTGGAACGGCGCGGGCAATCGTTCAACGAATGGGTCCAGCCCGATGCAAAGCTGGGTACCCTGGTCCCAGCGCCGGGCAATGGCAGTCATGAAGGTCACCGTTTGGATCTCCTTGCCAGTGAACCATCGAATTGCGACGGCTCAGAGTGATTTGAAATAAACTTTCGAATTGCGCTGAAAGTTGTACAGGCTTTGCCGTTCCGGCGGCAATTCGGCCACCGGTGCCGCGACAAAACCACGCTCGGCAAACCAGTGCGCGGTTTGAGTCGTGAGCACAAACAAACGCTCAACCTTGTGTTCACGCGCCCGTTTTTCCAGCGCGCGCAACAGGGCGTCGCCGCGCCCTGACTGCCGGTAATCCTGATGAACCGCGACACAGGCCAGTTCGGCCACCTGAGGCTCGGTTCCGGGCACCAGATAGAGGGCGGCGCAGCCGACGATCATGCCGTCGCGTTCGTTGACATGGAAATGAGAAATCTCGTTTTCCAGCTTTTCCCGGTCCCGCCGCACCAGAATGCCACGTTCTTCCAACGGCTGAAGCAAGGCGAGAATGCCGTTGATGTCGTCGGGCCGGGCAGCACGAAAGGTATCGTAGCGGTCGCGTGCGATCAGGGTGCCGACGCCGTCGCGGGTAAAGAGTTCAGCCAGCAGGGCGCCGTCCTGGTGACCGTCGATCACATGGCAGCGCGGAATCCCGGCTTCACTGGCGGCCAGGGCCGTTAGCAGCTCCCTCTCGCCGGCTTCCAGTCCGGTCTTTCCGTCGAGGCACTGACGCAGCTCAAACGCATCCATCTCTTTCTGGTTGCCGGTGATCGGGTGCGGGTTATCGCCAACGATGACGATCTTGTCAGCGTCCATCCGGCGAGCGGTTTCCACCATCAGATGGTCCGGTGCCAGGTAAAACACTTCGCCGGTGACCGAATAGCCCAGTGGTGGCATCAGCACGATATTGCCTTTGTCGAGGTGTTCGCGAATGGCCAGGTGGTCTATGCGCCGGACACGCCCCTGCGCTTGCAAGTCGAGGCCGTCAACCACGCCGGTCGGCCTTGCCGTGACAAAATTACCACTGATAACCCTGACCCGGGCGCCATGCATCGGCGAGTTGGCCAGCCCCTGGGTGAACTGGGCTTCCAGTCGGCTGCGCCAGTGACCGATGCGATTGAGTATGGCGTCCATGGCGTCGCTGTCGATCTGGGCGTGTTCGTCCAGGCGCAGTTCACCGACTTCGTCTTCGGCATCGAACAGCAGCAGTAATTTCATACCGAGGCTGTTTAGCAGGGCCAGGTCGCTGACCAGCGAATGCACGGACGACGGGCTGAGCACGGTACCTCGCACCCAGACAACGGCGGTTTTACCGCGGTAGGCATGAATGTAGGGTGCGCTGTTGCGAAAAATACGGACGAAGTCGGTCAAGGCGGGTCTCCTTAGTTGCCGCCATGATACCGGATAAGGCCGGTCGGGCTCTACTCTGTGGCTTACATCTCGTAGGAGGCAATGGTCCGCACCGGCCACCTGCGACGCCCCTGTGGGGTCGGCGTAGATCCGTCCATGGAGCCTAGACCGCAGCATCCCTGCTGCGGACTACCCCACAGGGGCGTCCCAGGTAACCGGTACTTGCCATTCGGCGAACTCCGAAATGAACTACATTACCCGTGAGAACCGTTGCCGGTTGTCGGCACTCAGGTAAGCGTCGAAGACCATCAGAATGGGGCGCAGTAACAGCCTTCCGAGTGCAGTAACGGTTATCCGGTGCGCGTCCAGGTGCACCAGTCCGTCCCGTTCAAGGTCATGCAGTTGTGGCCATTCGCGACTGAAATCCCGGTCGGCATCGAGGTTGTGGCGGGCCGCTACCTGGCTCAGGTCGAGTTGGCCCTGGCAGGCCAACTGGTTGATGATGTCGCGCCGCATCCGGTCATCCGCTGTCAGCAGGTAGCCGCGGTGCACGGCAAGGTGGCCTTGTTTGAGCGCGGCATAGTAATTGTCGAGCTGGCTGTGGTTTTGAATAAAGGCTCCACCTATCTGGCTGATGCCGGACACACCCAAAGCCAGCATGTCGGTTTCCGCCTGGGTTGAGTAACCCTGAAAGTTGCGTTGCAAGGTGCCATCGGTCAGCGCCGTAGCCAGGGTGTCATCGCGCCGGGCAAAATGGTCCATGCCAATATAGACATAGCCGGCTGCCTGCAATTTAACGATGCAATGCTGCAGTATGCGCAGCTTTTCATCGGCACCCGGCAGGCTGTCGCTGCTGATTCGTCGCTGGGCGGTGAAGCGATCCGGCAGGTGTGCGTAGTTGTACAGGCTGATGCGATCGGGCGCCAGGTCGAGCACCTCGTCCAGGGTTTCGTCGACGCGGCTGACGGTCTGGTAGGGCAGACCGTAGATCAAATCAAAGCTGATCGACTCGAACGCCAGTTGCCGTGCCTGGTGCACCAGCGGCTCGACCACTGACTTTGGTTGAACCCTGTGAATGGCGACCTGGGTCTGGTGATTGAAATCCTGAATGCCGAAGCTGAGCCGGTTAAAGCCCCGCTGGCGCAATAGTTCAAGCATGTCGGCTGAGGTTTCCCGGGGGTCCAGTTCAATGGAGTATTCGCCGGGGCGAGCCTCCGGGTTCCAGTCGAAATAGATCGACAGGCGGTCCAGTAGTTGCCGCATCTGGTCGACGGTCAGGAAGGTTGGGGTACCGCCTCCCAGGTGCAACTGAGTGATCGGGCGCTGGCCAAAATGATGGGCCATCATCGCCATTTCCCGTTCCAGCCAGGTGAGGTACTCATCGCCCCGGGTGCTGCTTTTCGCCGCTACTTTATTGCAGCCGCAGTAGTAACAGAGGTGACGGCAAAAGGGGATGTGAATATAGAGGGACAGCGGTGCCGTAGAGTCTGTTTGCAGCTGGTAATGGTCAGTGACCTCCGATACCGCCAGGTCGTGAAACTGGGCGGCGGTCGGGTAGGAGGTATAGCGCGGTCCCTGAACGTTGTATTTTTCGATCAGGCGCGCATCCCACTGAATGGATTGGGCATTGAAGGCCGACATGGTGTGCTCGCTGTGCTGTCTGGTTAACAGCTTGCAAGCTTACGTATTTGACAGAATCGAGGACTGATCTGCATCAAAACAGAGCCGAAAAGCAGGAGCACTATAACCGCCCGGCCAGGTTGTAAGGCACGCCGGGTCAGGGCCCGGCAAGCGGGTGTCAGGCCGGCTGCTGGAAAAACTCGCGCGAACCGTACACCACCATGGTCTTGCCCTTAACGCTGACCAGACCCTGCTCTTCCAGGTTTTTCAGTACCCGGCCCACCATTTCGCGGGAGCAACCAACAATGCGGCCGATCTCCTGACGGGTAATCTTGATCTGCATGCCTTCGGGGTGAGTCATGGCGTCTGGCTGCTTGCACAGGTCGAGCAGGGTACGCGCCACCCGGCCGGTTACATCCAAAAAGGCGAGGTCACCCACTTTGCGGGTGGTGGCGCGCAGACGGGTCGCCATTTGTTCGCCAATGAAATACAGGATGCGGGCGTCGTTCTGAGTGATTTCCCGGAACTTGGTGTAGGAAATTTCGGCCACTTCGCATTCGGTCTTGGTTTTAACCCAGGCCGATCGTGAATCCATGGCGTCAAACAGGCCCAGTTCGCCGAAGAAATCACCGGCGTTCAGATACGCCATGATCATTTCGCGGCCGTCATCGTCTTCGATAATGACTGAAACGGTGCCTTTAATGATGTAATACAAGGAGTCGCTCTTGTCTCCGGCGTAAATCAGAGTGGTTTTTGACGGGTAGCGACGGCGGTGGCATTGCGACAGGAAGTAGTCAAGATGCGTATGTTCGAGTGACTGATTAACCATGATCTCTGCTTTCCAGTGTAGCGTCTACGGCCGGGGGGTCACTGCCTGATCAGCCCCGGGGCTCCATGTTATATGCTCGGTCCAAACCCCGTGCGACGAACGCAACAAAAGACCGGCCCCTTCAACCTCTGTCAGGTTAAAGGGTAACCCGTCTGCGAGTATAGACCGAATTACGTGAATTCGGGCACAGTTTGCCGGTGCGCAGTGTGCGACGCAGTATGCGAATAGTGCCCGGGCATTATGGGATATACAATCCAGTCTGGCTATGGCCTCTGGCAATTTGTATGACTTAGGTCCCGTTTTTACAAGTTTATGGCTGTTATAACTTAATTTTTTAAGGCCTTTATGAAGTTGACCCCTCTGTTCGGCTTTAAATCAGACTGTGCTAGGCTTCGCGCCTGACACACAGCATGACTGTGTTTAACCATGACCCAGGCCCGCACAGTCGGGTGCAGAGGAGTATTAAAGCGTGAAAGCAACGGTTGCATGGGCAGGTGGCAAGGCCTTTTCATACGAGTCGGAATCTGGCCATAAGGGCTATATGGATGGCGCCGCCAAAGACGGCCCCGGCAGTAAGGGCCCAAGCCCGATGGAGCTGATTCTGAATGGTCTGGGTGGCTGCACCTCATACGACGTGGTCAACATTCTTCAGAAAAGCCGCCAGGACGTGGTCAACTGCGAGGCGCAGCTGAGCGCTGAGCGCGCTGACACCGTGCCGGCGGTCTTTACCAAGATACACATTCACTTCATCGTCACCGGCCGCCAGCTCAAGCCGGCTCAGGTGGAGCGGGCTATCGCCCTCTCAGCCGAAAAGTACTGTTCAGCGTCCATGATGCTGGAAAAGGGTGGTGTTGTGATCACCCACGATTTCGAATTGGTTGAGGCTGATTGACCTGGGGCCTGCATGATGAACATGCGACTTTCTATTGCATCAAATGTGGGTAGTTAGTGCCTATTGCATCAAATGTGGGTAGTTAGTGCGGCCACTGCATTAAGTGATGGCTGCCGGGTAGGCTTGTCCGGGGAAGTCTGAGGCATGGATGCCGAAGTCTAGGCCCCATGGATGGGTTCACGCCGGCCCCGGACAAGCCTACCCGGTGGTCATCACGGACTCTGGCACCTTCTGTAGTAAAATCAGCCACCTAGAATAGCGATATCGAACTTCGAATATTCGTTAAAAAAAGCTGGGCTCATCAGGGTGTGATCCGCATAATACGCCCCCGCTCAAGTGCAGCCCTGCTGCGCTGTGCCCCGCGGAGTTCGACGACAGCGTCGCTGAACTCCTTGAGATCGCCACCAAGGGGACCTACTCAAATGAATGACGAGTTGCGTTTACACGGGTTTAATAACCTGACCAAGTCGCTCAGTTTTAACATTTACGACATTAACTATGCGAAAACCGAGCAGCAGCAGAACGAGTACATTGCCTACATTGATGAAGTGTACAATGCGGATCGGCTGACTGAGATTCTGACTCAGGTGACCGACATTATTGGCGCCAATATCCTGAACGTGGCTCGTCAGGATTACGAGCCGCACGGGGCCAGTGTCACGATTCTGATTTCAGAGTACCCGGTTGTCGGCAATGAGGACTTTTCCATCGCGACGCCGGGCCCTATGCCCAATTCAGTCGTGGGGCACCTCGATAAAAGCCATATTACCGTTCATACCTATCCGGAAAGCCACCCCGACAACGGCATATCGACCTTTAGGGCCGATATTGATGTCAGTACCTGTGGGGTTATTTCACCGCTGAAGGCGCTGAATTTCCTGATTCACTCCTTCGACAGCGACATTGTCACCACCGATTACCGGGTGCGCGGCTTTACCCGGGATGTGGACGGGCGCAAGCACTACATCGACCACCAGATCAACTCGATTCAGAATTACCTGGCGGAAGACACCAAGCAAGCCTATGAAATGATCGATGTGAACATTTACCAGGAGAACATCTTTCACACCAAGATGTTGCTGAAAGAGTTCAATATCGAAAATTATCTGTTTGGCAGCGGTGTTGATGCTTATTCCGAGGCTGAACTGACCAGCATCACCGGGCGGCTCTGGCGGGAAATGCAGGAAATTTTCTATTCGCGCAACATGAGTAATGGCCCCGGCCCCAGCAGTTGATCGCTATTTTGTTCAAACATTGAACAGTTGTGATGTAAATATGTCCACTCGGCCCGAATGGACCGTAAAGTGTGATGGAAATCGCCTATTCCTGACTGTACACCCCGGCCCGGCAAGGTAAACTGACACCAAGAATACATCGTCCATCAGGATAATTGCTGGATGATCGTTGCCAGCCGGGCCGCTTTGTTGCCATCCATGCTGGGTGGTGGTTAGTGAAACCGGCTGAAATATAACTATAAGCATCAGCAAAACGGGTAGTCTCATGGGTCAGGAAATCGAATTGAAGCTCAGTATTCGTCCTTCGGCGGTCACAGCTTTAAGGTCACATCCGGTGTTGTCCTCTCTGCCATCCCAGTCTTCGACGCTTGAAAACCAGTATTACGATACGCCTGAGCAACAGCTGACCCAGGCCGGTACCGCCTTGCGTTTACGTTTTCAGGGCGATCACTGTGTACAGACGCTGAAAACCCGGGGGTCCAATGTTGGTGGGCTGCATCAGCGTGATGAGTGGGAAATCGAACGGCCGGATGGTCAGCTCGATCTGTCGCAATTTCCTGCCGGGGTCTTGCCAGAAGGGGTTGCCAGCCAGTTAAAGCCACTGTTCAGCACAAAGTTTAACCGGCATCGTTGGCTGGTGCGGCATCAGGAAGCGGATATTGAGGTGGTGCTGGATGAAGGCCAGGTGGCTGCGGGCGAAAAACGCCAGTCCCTCAGTGAAGTAGAGCTGGAACTGAAGTCAGGCGGGCTGGCGGCGTTGTTATCACTCGCGCATGAACTGACCCGCAGCATCCCACTGGTGCCTTCCGACATTTCCAAGGCCGAGCGTGGTTATCGCCTGTTGAATAATGCGACACCGGTTAACCTGCCGTTACCGGCGATCGTTGCCCAGCAAAGTATGGAGAGTGCCTTTTGTGCGCTTTTCGGCTACGAACTTGAACGCCTGCAGCGCCAGTGGGATCTGTTCTGGATGACGCAGCAGTGGTCTCAGGTGCAGGCCATGCTGGTCACGCTGGGCAACATGCAGACCGAATTTGAATGGTTCAGCGATATTCTGCCAGACCGGCACCGCCTGCAGGTCAAGGCCTGGGTAGGTTGGCTGGAAGGCGCGATCCGGCCTTTGGTCTCCTGGTGGCCTGCGTGTTTTGCGCTCAGTCAGGATGCTCGTAGCGAGCCGGAAAACATCGCCGTCAGTTTGCAGCAAGCCAAGGCGATTCGAGCCCTGGAGGGTATTGAGGATCTGGCGAACAATGCGGACTTCGGCCATACCCTGATGTCGATGACACAATGGCTGCATCTGCGCAGCTGGCGTGAAGACCAGTCCGAAGATCACAAACGCGCTTCCGAAGTCGCGGTGAGCGACGGCCTGGACCGGTCCCTGTCCACCGCCTGGCAGGCGTTTAACCCTGAGCAGTTCGCTGGCAGTACCAGCCATGCGCTGGCCCAGTACCCGGCCGTGCATCGTTTGCTGATGCTGTGCCAGTATTTCAACACCCTCTATAGTGAAGATCTGGATCATTACCAGGCTGAACTTCAAGCGCTTGAAGACAACCTGTCGAAACTCTCCGCGATGGATGTCGTTAGCCGCCTGCACGAATGGCTGAACGATCTGCCACTGGAACAGCAAGCCTCGGTTTACAGCTGGACACGCAGCCAACCCGTCCTGCTGCGGGACATTAAACAACTGGCCGGACGCCTGTTTGAATCCAGAGATACCGTACTGGAGGTGTAATCTTGGCTGCAGCCACCTTGTTGCCGGGTCGGTTAGACATCGACAGTGTATTGCGAGCGCTGCTGGACGATGGGCGTCTGAGTGCAGAGCAAACCGACCGGGCCCGTCGCAAGGTGCGCCCGGGCAAGGAGCATCCGCTGCAGCGTCTGGCTCAGCTTGAGCTGACCGATCAGGCAAACCCGGCCAAAAAGCTCAGCCTGAATGCGTTGACACAATGGCTCGCCGAACACGTTGATTTACCCTACCGAAATATTGACCCGCTGAAAGTCGATGTCACACGCATCACCGATGTGATGTCGTACGAATTTGCGCGTCGCTACAATTTGCTGCCCCTGGTGATCGAAGACGAGGTAGTGGAAATAGCCACCAGCGAACCCTTGCTGACCGGCTGGGAAGACGCCATCGAACAGGTTTCCCGGCGAACCATTCGCAAGGTGGTGGCCAGCCCGGAAGACATCGATCGCTTTTCACTCGAATTCTATGCACTGAATCGCTCCGTATCCGGTGCTGTCGGCCGCAAGTCAGCAGCCGGTCTTGGTAACTTCGAGCAACTGGTCGAGCTCGGCAATCTGCAGAATGTCGAGGCTAACGATGAACACATCGTCAATATCGTCGACTGGCTGTTTCAGTATGCGTTCGATCAGCGCGCCAGTGATATTCACGTCGAACCACGGCGGGATTACGCCCATATCCGGTTCCGCATCGACGGTATTTTGCACGCCGTTTACCAGATGCCCATTCAGGTAGGCCAGGCGGTAGTTAGCCGTATTAAAATTCTTGGTCGAATGAACGTTGCCGAAAAGCGCAAACCCCAGGACGGGCGGGTTAAAACCAAAACACCGGAGGGCCAGGAAGTCGAGCTGCGGCTGTCGACGCTGCCAACTGCCTTTGGCGAAAAACTGGTGATGCGGATTTTTGATCCGGAAGTGCTGCTAAAGAGTTTCTCTGCGCTCGGCCTGCAGGATGAAGATCTCAACAACTGGAAGGAGATGATCCGCAACCCGAACGGCATTATTCTGGTAACCGGGCCAACCGGCTCAGGGAAAACAACCACACTGTATTCAACGCTGCGCACCCTGGCGACCCCGGAAGTGAATGTCTGCACCATCGAAGACCCGATCGAGATGGTGGAACCCGCTTTTAATCAAATGCAGATTCAACAAAACATCGACCTGAATTTTGCCGATGGCATTCGCGCCCTGATGCGTCAGGACCCGGACATCATCATGATTGGTGAGATTCGCGACCTGGAAACCGCTCAAATGGCTGTGCAGGCTGCGCTGACCGGTCACCTGGTACTCTCAACCGTACACACCAATGATGCCCCCACCGCCATTACCCGCCTGCTTGACCTGGGCGTCCCCAGCTACCTGATCAAAGCCACGGTGCTGGGCGCCATGGCGCAACGCCTGGTGCGAACCCTGTGCCCGCACTGCAAGACCACCACGGAAGCGAGTGACGAGATCTGGCAGCAACTGGTCAAGCCCTGGTCGGCACCGAAACCGGCTTCGTTCTATCAGCCGGTGGGCTGCCTGGAATGTCGCAATACCGGATATCTTGGCCGTTCGGGGTTATACGAAAGTTTCCTGATGAGCGGTGAACTGGCCGGACTGGTAACGGACGATTGCGATCCACAGCGGTTTCGCAAACACGCCATCAAACAGGGCATGCTCAGTCTGCGTTTATCCGGAGCCCGCAAGGTGGCGGCCGGTATTACCACGCCGGAAGAGGTATTCCGGGTGACTCCGGAAGTGCGTTAGACCCGGTAAACCGTTTTTGTCATCACCTTTGAAATGCCCGTCATTAACTGCTTGACCGGAGGCGGAAAATTCCGTCCGCCGGCAGCGAGGGCGTGTTCGGCATGCCGTTCTTCATCGGCCAGCATGCGTTCCAGAATAGCGGTTGAGCGCGGGTCTTGCTGGTCAATCTGATGCAGGTGATCACGCAGATGCGCACTGACTTGGTCTTCCGTTGCCGCCACAAACCCGAGTGACCAGGCATCGCCAGCGATGCCCGCTGCGGCCCCCATGGCGTAGGATAAGCTGTAGAATACCGGGTTCAGGTAGCTGGTGCGGCTGTTCAGTTCGGATAGCCGCTGCTCGCACCAGGCCAGATGATCGAGCTCTTCATCGGCGGCCTGCTCCATGTTCTCCCGCACGTGCGCCAGTTTGGCGGTGAGGGCCTGGCCCTGATACAACCCCTGAGCACAGACCTCTCCGGTATGATTAATTCGCATCAAACCGGCAATGTGCTGCGCTTGTCCGGCATCCAGAATTGGCGCTTCCACACCCTGGCCCGGCAGCGGCTGGCGCGCCTGAACGGCCCCTGGCGTCAGCGTTTTCAGGGCGTTGTCGAGGTGGGCTACCAGACGGTCAGAAAAAGAGAGATTTCTTGGCATGGGTGCGATCCCGGTTGGCCTGAATGTCAGGCATTGCCTGCATCAGGGTTTGTTTCAGCGCCCGGCCGGATACCGGCTTGGTCAGCAGATACTGAATATTAAGCCGGCTTTCGTCCAGATCGACATGACCGACATCAACCCCGGTCAACATAATGATGATGATGTCCTTGTTCAGGCTGCTGTCGGCGCGAATGCGTTCGGCCAGTTCGATGCCGGTCATGCTGGGCATGTTCTGGTCGAGTACCAGAACGTCTACTGGCGTGCCCTTGTGGAATTCATTGTGCAGGTTGGCCAGGGCTGACTGGCCGTTGCTCATACTGAAGACCTCCATGCCCCAGCTCATGCCCAGGTGTTCAATCACTTTGCGGCAAGTGAGGTTGTCGTCGACCACCATCAGGCGCATCTGATCCAGATCCTGAATCGAGTAGTCGTCGACCTCGGTGGTGGCGCTGATTTCAGCCAGGGGCAGGTCGATCCAGAAGGTCGTGCCCATGCGCAGCTCGCTGCTGAAGGTGATTTGCCCGCCCAGCAAACCAA
Organism: Saccharospirillum sp.; assembly: GCA_035704555.1. Classification (GTDB taxonomy): domain Bacteria; phylum Pseudomonadota; class Gammaproteobacteria; order Pseudomonadales; family Natronospirillaceae; genus Saccharospirillum. Next base: position 11,707 of record DASSWT010000151.1, read on the forward strand.
CCAGAATACGGGTGATGGGCAGGCCCAAATGCATGTCCCTAGGTGCCAGTTGGTCTTCCGCCCGGACCGCCGGGAAATCAAAGAGGCTGTTTTTCAACTCTTTGGGCAAGCCCGGGCCGGTGTCAGTCACGCTGAAGCGGATGCGGTTGTGGTGCCAGGGTTTAACCTGAATCAACACTTCGCCGTTGTCGGTGTAGTTCAGGGCATTGTCGAGCAGGTTACTCAGTACCTGGGCGATGATCTGGGCGTTGCCCCGGTAGCGGGTCGGCAATTCAGGGGCAACGTCCATCACCAGTTCGAGTTGCTTGGCATGGGCGAGGCGTGAATAGGGTTGAATGGCGTCTTCGAGCAAATCGTACAGATCGAACTCATCCTCGCCTTCGGGCAGACGATTCAGGCCAATACGCACCAGGTTTTGTAACTGGTCGGCCTGTCGCAACAGGGAAAAACCGGCCGCTTGCACGGTGTTAACGTACTCCTGCTGGTGTGCCGACAGGCTAGTGTCCTGCAGCAGCTCGGTCATGCCGAGTACACCGTTGATCGGCCCCCGCATTTCGTGATTGAGCTTGCGCAGAAGAGGCCAGTGCAAATTGGGTAGGTTGAGGCCATCGACGGCGAGCCGGGAGTCACTTTTGCGGGCGACGCCGAACGCGGCCCATCCAAAGAGAAGCGCCGCCGTCACCGCAAGGCTGTGCAGCGCAAACGCATTCAGGGCAATGCTCTGGATCAGCCCCAGGCTGGCCGTCATGATGACGATAAAGATGATCAACAGATTGCCAATGCCGGCAAGCAACCAGCCTTCATAGGCCGCTTTGGCATCCCGCCTGTAGAACCAGAGTACGACGATGGCCAGCAGTAAAATCGGAATCAGCGCCAGTAACAGCGGGCTGATATTGCGCGACAGTGGCAGCAGCGTTACGACGGCTATTACGGCCAGCAGGCGCAACAGCCAGGTCAGGCTTTCCCGGAGCCAGCCCGGGTAATCGTCTTTGCGGATGTCACCCAGCAAACCCACCATGCTCATTAACACCATCACCCCACCGAGATTGCGTGCGTGAATGTCGAGGTAGCCCTGGCTCGGAATCAGAAAGGAGGCCAGACCACTCCAGCCTGCGTTGATGGCGATAAAGCCCAAGTTTAACAACAGCGCCCAGATCATCGCGGCTGATTTCAGTTTGAACCAGGCGACCAGGGCTATCAGCAGCAACACCCCTTGCACGGCAAACAGCGCCGAGTGGGTGCTGATGCTGCGGGCGACTCTGAGTGCCAGGGTTCGCTCGTCCACCACGGAAATAAGCGTATTCAGCGGGTCGGCCGACTGCAGTTTTATGTACAGGTACTGGTTGCCCGGCTGTATTGGCACCGGCAAGACAAAGGTACCCAGGGGTTCGGGCCGGCTGTTCAGTGGCACACTCGCGCCAGAGCGGACACTGCTGAACGTCAGCGCCGCTGCGCTGTCGTTAAAGTTGCTCGCGGCGGTGGGGTTGGTCGTAGGGTAGTAAATTTCGATCAGGTGGTTGGCGTGGCTTTCAACAAAAAATGAGTAGGTCTGGGTTTGCCCGCCGGAATTGTTGACCGGCACCCGAATCCAGTAGGCTCCGTCAAACAATCCGCTGCGCAGCAGCGGCTGATGCAGTGGCGTGAACTGATTGGCCAGCCCTTCCTGTTGCAACTGGTAGACGGAGTAGCGGTTATCGCTGTCGATCAGGTAATCCGAATGCTCCAGGATGTTGGTGTCCAGGGAGCTCTGGTTGAGCATAATGGGCTCATCGGCCACGGCCAGGCCGGCCAGCGTCAGCACCAGAATCCCAACCAGCCGTCTGACCGGGTTGGCACGTTGGATCAGTCGATCAATGTTCACAAGGCAGGGCTCCAGCACCGAACTTCCCTGGGCATTACCCGATGGTAACGCCCGCGTGGGCGCAGTATAACGCCGACCGGCACTGGCCCCAAGTCAGGCGCACACAACCAGTGTTTTGCTGGGTTGCAACCGGTTGCTGAACCTTCGCCGCACTTAGTAACTCAAGTTTCGGAGTTCAGGTTATCCGGGTGCCTATCGTCCGCTTCGGCTACCGGTGATGCCTCTGCGGGGTCGGCGTGAACCCGTCCATGGGGCCTAGACCGCAACATCCATGTTGCGGACTCCCCCGCAGAGGCACCACCGGCAGCCGCCGCTCATATTGTACGAACTCCGAAACTTGAGTTGCTAGGTGCGGTTGATAGCCCGATGGCCAATGTCGGTTCGATAGTAGCAGTCGTCAAAATGAAGAGTGCTTAAAGCATCGTAGGCGCGTTGCTGGGCCTCGCGAACGCTTTCTCCGAGCGCCGTTGCGCACAGCACCCGCCCGCCCCGGGTCAAAGTCTCGCCGAGGTCGTTCAGTGCCGTTCCGGCCTGAAAGACTTTGGCATCCTCGCCCAGGTCCGTATCCAGCCCGGTGATCACATCGCCAGAGCGGTAACTGTTCGGGTAACCGCCTGCGGCCACTACCACGCCCAGCGCCGGGCGTGGATCCCACTGCGTTTGCTGACCGGCCAGGTTACCCTGAACCGCCGCCAGGCACAGTTCAACCAGATCCGATTGCAGACGCATCATGATCGGTTGTGTTTCCGGGTCGCCGAACCGGCAGTTGTATTCCAGTACGTTGGGCGTGCCGTCTTCGGCGACCATGATGCCCGCATACAGGAAACCCCTGTAGCGGTTGCCTTCTGCCTGCATGCCGCGCACGGTCGGGGTGATGACTTCATCCATAATGCGCTGGTGCAGCGCTTCGGTGACCACGGGCGCTGGTGAGTAGGCACCCATTCCGCCGGTGTTCGGGCCGGTATCGCCGTTGTCGCGGGCCTTGTGATCCTGAGAGGAGGCAAAGGGCACCACGGTTTCGCCGTCGACCATTACAATGAAGCTGGCTTCCTCGCCGGTCAGGCACTGTTCGACGACGACCCGGGATCCGGCGTCGCCAAAAGAATTGCCCGACAGCATGTCGTCGATAGCGGCGATGGCTTCGGCTTCGGTCTGCGCGACGATCACGCCTTTACCAGCGGCCAGGCCATCGGCTTTAACGACGATGGGCGCGCCTTTCTGTTGTACAAAGGCCCGGGCCTCGGCGGCGTCGGTGAACACCTGATACCAGGCGGTCGGAATGGCATGACGTTGCAGGAAATCTTTGGTGAACGCCTTGGAGCCTTCCAGCTGCGCCGCGGCCTGGGTGGGGCCGAATATGGGCAGACCGCGTTGTTCGAACAGGTCGACCACGCCTGCTACCAGCGGAGCCTCGGGCCCAACGATGGTCAGCCCCACCTGGTGGCTGGTGGCAAAGTCGGCCAAGCCTTCAATATCCAGTGCCTCTATAGCGACGTTTTCAATGCCTGCTTCACGCGCGGTGCCGGCATTGCCCGGCGCAACATAGACGGTGTCGGCTAGAGGGCTTTGCCGGGCTTTCCAGGCCAGCGCATGCTCGCGGCCGCCATTACCAATGATCAGAATGTTCATAACGGATGTCCTGTGTACTTAATAGGTAACCAACCCAAGTTTCGGAGTGCGAGGTTGGCTATGTTGCCAGTCGCCCGCACCGGCCACCAGGTAGGGCTATCGAGGGTCGGCGTAAACCCATCCGTGGGGCCTGGACCGCAGCATCCTTGCTGCGGACCACCCTCGATATCCCTACCTGGCATCCGGTGCTCATTCTTTGCTTGCGAACTCCGAAACTTGAGCTATCAATCCGGGCCGGTATCAGTGGCGGAAATGGCGCATGCCGGTCAGTACCATGGCGATGCCATGCTCGTCTGCAGCGGCGATGACTTCGTCGTCGCGCATGCTGCCGCCCGGTTGAATGACGGCTTTAACGCCCATCTCGGCGGCCTGGTCGAGACCATCCCGGAATGGGAAAAAGGCGTCAGACGCCATGACCGAACCGGCGATCTGCAACCCTTCGTCGGCGGCCTTGATGCCGGCAATCTTGGCGCTGTAAACCCGGCTCATCTGACCCGCACCGATACCGACCGTCTGGCCGTCTTTGGCGTAGACAATGGCGTTGGACTTGACGAACTTGCATACCGACCAGGCGAATTGCAGGTCGAGCAGTTGTTCGGGGGTTGGCGCTGTTTTCGTGACCAGCTTGAACTCGTCGGCTGAGACTTCGCCCAGGTCCCGGTCCTGAATGAGCAGGCCACCGTTAACGCGTTTGAAGTCAAAACCGGGCAGGGCACGATCCCAGAAGCCACTGCTCAGCAGGCGGACATTGGGTTTGGCGGCAACGATGGAGGCTGCTTCGGCGCTGACCGAGGGCGCGATGATGACTTCAACGAACTGGCGGTCGACGATGGCGCGGGCGGTGGTGGCATCGAGTTCCCGGTTGAAGGCGATGATGCCGCCAAAGGCTGAGGTTGGGTCGGTCTGGAAAGCACGTTCGTAAGCTGCCAATTGAGTGTCTGCCACGGCCACACCGCAGGGGTTGGCGTGCTTGACGATTACACAGGCCGGTTGAGCGAAGCGCTTAACGCATTCCAGGGCAGCATCGGTATCGGCAATGTTGTTGTAGCTCAGCGCCTTGCCTTGCAGGCTGGTGGCGGTGGCGACGCTGGCTTCGGGCGTTTCGGTGTCGACATAAAACGCCGCTTTCTGGTGCGGGTTTTCACCGTAACGCATCACGTCTTTTAGTTGCCATTGCTGGTTGTAGGTGTGCGGGAAATTGGCTTTCTGCGGGATGCTGGCCGGGTCGGTATCGGGTTCAACGCGGCCCAGGTAGTTGGCGATCATGCCGTCGTAGGCGGCGGTGTGTTCAAAGGCAGAACGGGCCAGCCGGAACCGGGTCGACTGCGACAGGCCGCCTGTGGCATCCCATTCACTCAGAATTGCCGAATAGTCATCTGTGTTGACCACAATGGCCACATCAGCATGGTTTTTGGCGGCCGAGCGCACCATGGTCGGGCCGCCGATGTCGATGTTTTCAATGGCGTCGGCCAGGGTGCAGTCGTCCCGGCTGACGGTGTCGGCGAAGGGGTAGAGGTTAACCACCACCAGATCAATGGCGTCGATGCCGTGTTCGCTCATGACCGCGTCGTCCTGACCGCGCCGTCCCAGTATGCCGCCGTGAATCTTCGGGTGCAGGGTCTTGACCCGGCCATCCATCATTTCCGGGAAGCCGGTGTGGGCGGATACTTCGGTGACCGGAACTCCGGCGTCCGTCAGCAGACGAAAGGTGCCCCCGGTGGACAATAATTCGACACCGCGCTGGTTGAGTGCCCGGGCAAAGTCGACGATGCCGGTTTTGTCGGAGACGCTGATCAGGGCGCGTTGTGGCGTTTTGGTCATAGGATCCTCGAACGATCAGTCGGTGGCTTACACCGGAAGCAGCGGTGCCGGGTTGGGCCAGTTTCAGTCAAAAAGAGTCGGTGGTGTTAAATCTGGTGCATCCGGTCAAAAATGGCTTGGCCGAAATGCAAAAAGGCGACTCAGAGTCGCCTTTTTTATGATCAGAGCAGTCCGTACTGCTTCAGCTTTTTGCGCAGCGTACCCCGGTTGAGCCCGAGTACCCGGCTGGCTTTGGTCTGGTTGTCCCGGCTGAAGCGCATAACGGCTTCGAGCATGGGGGCTTCAACTTCACTCATCACCATCTGGTAGACGTTGGCGACATCCTGGCCTTCGAGGTGGGCGAAATAGTTGCGCATGGCAATTTCAACGCTGTCGCGCAGGGTTTGGGGGTTCTCTGCCGAGGAGTGAATGTGCAATGAGTCTTTTGAATCAGGGCGCTGAGGGTCCTGGGCAACGGTGTCGAGGTTCATGCTGCTGTATCCTTTAACGATGTCAAACGTTGAAAAAGGGTGGCTATAACCTGGAGCTGCTCGCGCGGTTGCTCCAGGTGATTGAATGCTGAGAGTGTCGTCCGTTCGACACCCCGGGCCTTGAGATACCAGCCCACGTGTTTCCGGGCAATGCGCACACCCATGTGGTCCCCATAAAACCGGTGCAGTGCCTGAACGTGCTGGCTCAGCGTTGTGGCCACAGTGTCCAGACTTGGCTCAGGCAACAGTTCGCCGGTCGCCAGATAGTGATTGACGGCCTGGAAGATCCAGGGGTTTCCCTGGGCAGCCCGGCCGATCATTACCCCATCTGCTCCGGTTACCGACAATACATGGGCGGCCTGTCGGGGGCTGTCGATGTCGCCATTGGCCAGTACCGGTATCCGCACCGCCTGCTTTACCTCGGCGATGGTGTCGTACTCGGCCGCACCTTTGAACGCATCGGCCCGGGTTCGTCCGTGAACCGATAACAGGGCGATGCCCAGGTCTTCGGCCATGCGCGCAATGGCAACGGCATTGCGCTGGTCGGCCGCCCAGCCGGTGCGAATTTTCAGTGTCACCGGTACATCGACGGCAGACACGACCGCCGTCAATATGCTCCGCACCAGGCCTTCATCGCGCATCAATGCGGAGCCGGCGGCCTTGTTACAGACTTTTTTAGCCGGGCATCCCATGTTGATATCGATGATCTGAGCACCCCGGTCGACATTGGCTTGCGCCGCCTGTGCCATCATGTCGGCGTCGCCGCCGGCAATCTGGACACTGACCGGGCCCTGTTCACCCTGGTGATTCAGCCGCCAGCGTGACTTGTTGCTGTTCCACAGGCGGGTATCACTGGTCACCATTTCAGACACGACCAACCCCGCACCCAGAGATCGGCACAGAGTGCGGAACGGTCGATCGGTTACCCCAGCCATTGGCGCCAGGACGGTCGGTTGTGAAATGGTGTAGGGGCCGATGGCAAACACAGTAATCGGTTAAAAATTGCTCAGCTCAAGGGCGGGGAATGATACTGGCTCTGGCGTTCAGATGAAAGATTGACAACCGGTTTCTTTTCAGAAAATGGGGCCGATAGCCCATTGATTTTCTGGTCAGTCTTTTAACTCAAGTGTCGGAGTTCGCTAGCAATGGATTAGCACCGGATGCCAGGTAGGGCTATCGGGGGTGGTCCGCAGCATGGATGCTGCGGTCCAGGCCCCATGGATGGGTTTACGCCGACCCTCGATAGTCCTACCTGGTGGCCGGTGCGGGCGACTGGCTACATAGCCAACCGCGAACTCCGAAACTTGAGTTTTAACCGCTTTCAACCGGTTCCGGCGGGTGCCAGTACCAGCTGGTAATTTACGGCCCGGGTACCGGGGTCGCGTATCGGCAGGGAGACGTAGATCCGTGTATTAACGGGCATCAGCCGTGTTCCGGTCAGTTCTCCGCGCAGGTACTGTTCCGGCGTGAACGCCTGATCGGCAACAAGATCACCGTTGACGTCGGTGTACTGCAGGATCAGCAGCGGAAAGGGTTGTCGGAAGGCGGCGCGGTTGGTCAGTACGGCGTCCAGCAATTTCACCTCATCCAGCACCCGGTGATCGCGGATCAGCACGTTGGAAGTGCGGACCAGATCAATGTCTTCCTGTGCCGGTAAGGTGCAGCCCAGCACATCGCAAGCGCTCTGGTAGAGGCCACGCCATTGGTCCATCTTGGCGTAGGTATCGCGTTGCACCCAGGCAAGCTGGGCAGTCAGGACCGCCATCAATAGCACAATAAACACGACGCCCAGCCAGCGCCAGCGCGCAAGCCGGTCTTCGGCGTTGAAATCCAGATCGATATCGTGATTCAGCTGACGAACAACCGAGGAGGCAGTGGGCTTGTCTTCGGCCTGGCGGGTGTTGCCGCTGAAACCGACAGAGTCGAAATCATCGCCGTCATCGTCAAGGGACCAGGCCGGTTCTGCCTGCTTCTCTTTTGGTTTGGCGGGCCGGGCGTCCGAGACCGGTTTGCTGACAAAGCGGGCCTTTTCCTGGCGTCGGCTGTCCCTGGATTCTTCCCGCTCCAGTTCTTCCAGTATCGACTCAGCCCAGCTTTCGTCGGCCGTTTCAGGGTCGTCGAGGATCTCTTTGTCGAGATCGCTCTCACGCTGAAACGGATTGACTTCTTTACCTCGGGTACTGCTGGGGTTATTGAGGCTGATGAAGGAGTCGCTCAGATCACCCAGTTCGGAATCGTCATCCTCCTGGTCAAACAGATCGTCATCGCTGTCCTGAAAAACGTATTCCTGATCTTCCTCGGGGTTGTCTGCAAACAGGAAGTCGGCATCGTCGTCTTCATCGGCCGCAAAGCGAGAGGGTGGGGCTGGCTTGGGCTTGGGCGGTGCTGGGGTTGGCTTTTTCGCCGCAGCGGCTTTCGCTTTCGGTGCCGGCTGGGTTCGGGCCTGTTTTGGCGTCGCGGGTTTGGCAGCGGCTTTTGTCGCTGCGGTCGCAGAACGCGAGGCCGACTTGGACTTGGCCGCCGCTGCGGTCACGATGTGATTGCGAGCGCTGAAAACCTGAAGGCAGGCGCCACAGCGCACAGAACCATTGGCGATGGACAGCTGTTCGTCGCTGACGCGAAATGAGGTGCCGCAGTGCGGGCACTGTGTAATAAAGGTTTCAGCCATTGCTAACTATGATTCCTGGCATCCATGCGCGATTGGGTCCTGTTCTGGCCACTCGTTGAGAGACCCTGCAGGGCATTGTTGACCCGTCCATTTTTGGCAAACGGTCGGATAGTGTAAGAAAGGCGATGGCAGATAACAATATGCCAGCCTCCGGGAACCCTTATAACTCAAGTTTCGGAGTTCGCGGTTGGCTATGTTGCCAGTCGCCCGCACCGGCTACCAGGTAGGGCTATCGAGGGTCGGCGTAAACCCCTCCATGGGGCCTGGACCGCAGCATCCCTGCTGCGGACCACCCTCGATAGCCCTACCTGGCATCCGGTGCTAACCCTTTGCTAGCGAACTCCGAAACTTGAGTTATTAGTGGCGGCGCTGACCATTTAGTCGAACCCAGCCATCATGGCTTGCCGGGGGCTCAAAGTCGACCCAGGGCGCATAAGCGGCGAGCACGGTTTCCGCCTGGTGGTCGAGTATCCCCGACAGCGCGATCTTGCCTTCGGGTTTGAGCCGGTTGCAGATCGACGCAGCCAGATCGCACAACGGCCCGGCCAGAATGTTGGCGACCACCAGATCGTATTGGGCATCGAGGTCCCGGTCGTCGAGCATGACCCGGTAGCGCGAAGGGTCGATGCCGTTGCTCTCGGCATTGGCCCGGGTCGCGTCGAGTGCCTGAGGGTCGATATCGAGCCCGTCCATGCGGTCGGCACCCAATAGCAGGGCGGCCAGGCCGAGAATGCCTGAACCACAGCCATAATCCAGAACGCTATCACCGGGCCGGGTATTCCCGTCGAGCCAGGTCAGGCACAGATAGGTGGTTGGGTGGGTGCCGGTTCCAAACGCCAGGCC
>DASSWT010000158.1:0-3195 GCA_035704555.1 Saccharospirillum sp.
TCCTGAGCGTTGTACATCACCATGCTGCCGCTGATTTCGGTGGTCAGCGTCGGGTACTCGTCGCGCAGTTCCTGTTTCAGGCGGTCGAGAAACGCCGTGGTCTCACTGGCGGCCATATTGCGAATCGGAACGGACATGCGCAGCCAACGCTCGTCGAAATCCTTGGCGTCAGTCAGGTCTTCATCGCTACCGCTGTTGTCGTACAGCAACAGAAATTGAGCTGCCATTTCGCGGGAATCAGGCAGGCGAGAATAGGCAGGGTCATCGAAGTTCAGTGACTGATTAATGCGCTTGTGAAAATCGATCAGCGAATTGATCTCACCGGTTTCGGGCTGAGTTTCCAGCCAGCTCTGCAGCCGGTCCACTTCGCTCAGAAACGCCGGGTCGTGAATGCCGCGCACTTCACCACTGTCGATCATCAGATCAACGTTCTGAATGCCGTTGTACTGTTCATCGAAGTAATTCAGGTCAGCCCGGGTCGGGTTGGACTCCTTGAAATAGGTGATGAAATTCGAGTCCACCTGAATGCGTGGAATCAGCGCCAGACTGATGGCCAGCAACGTAGCGCCGAGCATCGTCAGCAGGTGACGATTACGGTAGGTGAATCCGGGAACGGCCGTGGTAATCCGCGCAACCAAACCAGTATCGACACTGTGTCGGGTACGGTCAGAAAACCAGGGTATAAAACTCAGCACCGCTGGCAGCAGAGTCATCGCCAGCAAGAACAACATCATGGCGCCAATGGCACCCAGCCAGGCGAATTGCTGCACCGGCACCAGTTGGGTAACACTCAGCGCCATAAAGCCGGCCGCTGTAGTGAAAGCCGTAAAAAATGCCGGCACCCAGAGGTGTTCAATGGTGCGCTGGGCAGCGTCTTTTGGTGATAGGCCTTCGGCGCGGAACCGGTAAAACTCGACCAGCACGTGCACCGAGACACCCACACCAATAATAATCAGCGCAGGCACCAGGGCCGATTCAACCACCGAATGCGGCCAGCGCATCAGCCCCTGAATGCCGGTCACCAGCGTAATGGCACTGCCAATCAGCACCCAGGGCACCAGAGTGCCGGTAACCGAGCGAAAGCTGAATGCCAGAATAATGATCATCACCAGGGCCATGGCCGGATTGATCCACGCCTGATCGTTCTTCGACAGCACCTCGAACTGCTCGGTAAACACCGGCTGACCACTTAACCGAAGCGGGTAACCCCGGGCTTCAAAGCCTTGTTCGTCGATAAAGTCACGCAGCGACGCCATCAGCGACATCTTCAGTTCACTGCTGCCGGTCTCGTACTGCACGCGCGCCGCAATACGGGTGTGGCGCAGGTCTTCAGTCAGCAGGCTGCCCAGGGCCATGTCTTCACCCAGCATGATCTCGCGGCCCTCGGCAATGGCGGCCGGGTCGTCAAGTTCTTCAAACACCGTATCGGTACTGAGCATACCGCCACCCGAGTGGGTGTACTGGTATTTGCTCAGCGACCGAACCTGAGTCACTTCAGGCTGGTCTTCCAGAAACCGGGTCAGTTCATCAATAACGCCAAGCGTTTCCGGCGTAAACAGGTCGGCATCTCCAGCCGGGGCTTCCACCCCGACAGATAGGTACTCGACATCGCCAAAGCGATACAGCAAGTCGTTAAAAGTGGCCAGATTCGGGTCATCTTCGAGGAAGAACCGTTCATTGGAGTTGTCATAGTAGAGGTTGCCCATCGGCACAAAGGCTAGGCCCATGGCCACGGCCACCAGGGCCAGCACAGCCCAGCGACCGCGCACCACCCACCGTGCCCAACCCCGTATCAATCCGTTCATTGTCATGCTCCTGTGTTGATTACTCATAATGTTTATAGCGTTAAGTTAACGGTGAAAACTTATCACTAGAAATATATGGTGTAAATATAACAGTGTAAATATTTGTACCGGAGGCAGTCTGAAGGGTTCAGTGGGAGGAAGGTCAAGAGGGTGGCGCGGTTGAGTTTTGTGGCGGGGGCGTGGGCCTGTGGTTGCTCGTTTTGGCTGGGAGTTTGGTGTCGGGCAGTGGGTAGCTCTTTCGGGGTCGGCGTGAATCCGTCCATGGAGCCTAGGCCTCGGCATCCATGCCTCGGACTACCCCGAAAGAGCTACCCACCACCCGACACTCGCGCTGGCAGCGGCACAAACAGCTTGGCAGGGTCAAAGCTCAGTAGTTAAGAAGCCATCTTTTATGACGGTTGCCAACGAAGGCAATGAACTAAATATTCGAAAGGGGCGCTTTGTTTTTAAGTTGAGTCATTGAAACCCTGGATGAAACCAAGGGTGGAGGATTGGGTGTTGTCAGTCGGGGGTGTCTGAGGCATGGATGCCGAAGTCAAGCGTACAGGGAGGTATTCACAGCGCCCCCGACTGACAGCACCCGATTCTCCGCCCTCAACCTCAGAGGCAGAGCAACCACCTACTCTTTTACGCCACCCTGTGTAAGCCCGGCAATGAACTGCTTGGAGGCCAGCATGAAGGCTATGATGGTGGGACCCATCATGATCAGGATGCCTGCAAACATCATGTGCCACTGGATCGAGAATTGCTGGTTGAAGCGTTGCAAGCCCAGGGTGAGTGGGTAGTTGGCTTCGGATTGCAAAAAGATCAGCGGCAGGAAGTATTCGTTCCAGGCTTGCACGAACGTCAGCAGGGCAATGGTGGCGATGGCGGGTCGCATTAGCGGGAAAATGATGCGCCAGTAGAGGGTGAAGGGCAGGGCACCGTCCATTTTGGCGGCTTCTTCCAGTTCGGTTGAAATGCCTTTCATGAAACTGACCAGAATGAATACTGACACCGGCATCATGCTGGCGCTTTGAACCAGGATGACCCCAAGCAGTGAATCGAGCAGACCGAGCGAACGCACGATGTCGAACAGCGGTGCCAGAGCGAGCCGAATCGGGATGATGACGCCGAATAAAAAGCAGATAAAAATAAAGGTGCTGCCTTTGAAGGGCATGCGTGCCAACACAAAGGCGGTGGTGCTGGCACAGAAGGTGACCAGTACAACGCAGCTTACTGCGATGATGGTCGAATTGGCAAAGTACTGAGCAAAATTGGCGTTGACCCAGGCCTTGGCAAAATTGCTCCAGGTCCAGGGGTCTGGGAGGCCGAATGGCTCGCGAAATACCTGACCAACGTTGGGTTTGAGTGCGTTGAGTACGGCGGCCCCGAACGGGATGAGTACAAC
>DASSWT010000175.1:0-6193 GCA_035704555.1 Saccharospirillum sp.
GCAAGGGTCGTGCATCGGCCAGGCGTACCACGGGTGCTGAATGGAAGCGTTTGCCAACGGTAAACCCTTCGGCCAGTAACTGATGCCTCGCTTCGCCACAAATAAGAGACGGCCGGTAATGCGTTTCAGTGCCCGCGGTAAACCGGCCCTGTTTGACGAAATATTGCTCGAACGCCTTGGGATCCACTCCGCCTTCACCACCCTCACTGGGCCGGTCGCTGAACATCTTTGCCCAGGTACGGTCGAAATCGATCAGTTCCTGAGCCACTGCCTGACGTTCAGCCGAATAGCTGTGCAGCAGTTCCGGGCTACACTGGCCGCGCAGTACCGAGGCCAGTTTCCAGCCCAGGTTAAAGGTATCCTGCATCGAGAAATTCATGCCCTGCCCGGCTTTGGGGCTGTGCGTATGGCAAGCATCTCCGGCGATGAAAACGCTAGGCAACACCGAGCTGTCTTCACGACCAGCGACATCGTCATAATGATCACTGATGCGCTGGCCGATCTCATAGACCGACCACCAGGCGACTTCCTTTACATCGAGCGTGTACGGATGTAGCACACGCTGAGCCGCCGCGATCAGGTGATCGACGGTAATGCTCCGGCTGGCTACCCGCTCGTTCTCGTTTAATTTGTCGAGTTCAACATAGAGCCGCACCAGGTAGCCGCCTTCGCGCGGAATAATCAGCACATTGCCCTCGGTGGCAGAATGAATCGCTGCCTTGAGCCGGATATCCGGAAAATCAGTCACCGCCAGAACGTCCATAACGCCCCAGGCCTGATTCGCAGAATCTCCGCGCAGCTGCCGCCCGATCGATTTACGTACTGCACTGCGCGCGCCATCACAGCCGACGACATAGCGTGCCCGAACCACCTCTTCCTGCCCCTGATGTGCCGCATCGGTTCTTGCAACGCGAACAGTCACCGGATAATCCGCTGCCGAGCGGTCAACTTCAACGTTCACCAGGCTGCGCGAATAATCCGGCACCAACCGGCTGGGGCTGTTTTGCATGACCTCCAGATAAAAATCATGCACCCGCGCCTGGTTCAAAATCACATGCGGGAATTCAGACAGGCCGTCTTCGGTATCCTGCACCCGGCCGTTGCGTACGATATGGTCCGGGCGTTCTGTATCCGGTTTCCAGAAGGTCACTTCGTTTACCCAGTAGGCCTCTTCCATCACCTGTCGGCTAAAACCAAAGGCCTCGAACATTTCCATGGTACGGCAGGCGACACCATCGGCCTGCCCCAGCTGCAGCGGGCCCTCTTTTTGTTCGATGATGCGTGTGCGGATATCCGGGAAGGCAGCCAGTTGGGCGGCCAGAGTCAGGCCTGCCGGTCCGCAACCGACGATGAGCACGTCTACCTCTTCGGGCAGCGAGTCGGTCTGAGGGTTGATTCTCGCCGTCTCTGACGGCGCCTTAACTCGCGGATCTCCGGTTTTGAACCCATCCAGATGAAATTGCATACCCCCTCCCCAACGCCTATTCTCGGCGTCTCTGTGGTTTTTTGGACCCGTGTTCAGCCTCACACCGAGACTGACCGGACGTCGACACCCTGTGTCATGACCTACAAAACAATATGATCAGTATGCTGATCATCAGTATACTTGTCAATTACAGAACCGATCGGAGACCCTGAATGACCGACGTCAATACCATGCCCGGGCACCTGATACGCCGCTACCATCAGGCTTCAGTGGCCATTTTTCACGCCCGGGTAGCAGAGCTTGGCTACGACCTGACTCCCGTGCAGTATGCCGCTCTGGCAAAAATAGAAGCCCAGCCGGGCATCGACCAGGTCACCCTGGCGGGGCTGATCGCCTATGACCGAACCACCATCGGTGGCGTGGTAGACCGACTGGTGCAAAAGAATTTTCTGGTCAGGGAAGTCAGCGCCACGGACCGCAGAGCCCGGGTTTTGAAGCTGACCGAATTGGGGGAAACCACCTTGCACCAGTTGGCGCCCACAGTAGAGGCAGCCCAGCAGCAAATGCTTAGTGGCCTCGAACCGGGTGAACAGGCGGAATTTGTCAGGCTGCTGCAGAAAGCAACAGCCGGAGTTAATCAGATGAGCCGGGCTCCTTTGAAAGAAGCCGAATGACATTAGGTGGACTTTCTACTCAAGTTTCGGAGTTCGCGGTTGTCTTTGTTGCCGTTTGCCCGCACCGGTCACCAGCTAGGGCTATCGAGGGTCGGGCGGGATGCCGCCCACTCAACCCTTCCATGGGGCCTGGACCGCAGCATCCCTGCTGCGAACCACCCTCGATAGCCCTAGCTGGCAACCGGTGCTAATCCTTTGCTTGCGAACTCCGAAACTTGAGTTTTTTAGCTGTAAGCGCCGTTCATGACAGATCTCCGGAACGTACTGTCGTTCTGAACGGCTGTGTCAGAGTCTGAGCCATCACCACACCGGCCAGCACCAGAACGCCGCCGATCAGGTGAAACAAGGCCACACGCTCACCCAGAAACACCATGGCAATCAAAGCGCTGAACAGCGGCATCAGGTTGATAAAAATGCTGGCCTGGCTGGCACCGATCTGGCGTATGGCGCGCATCCACAAAAAAGTGGTGATGATGGAGGCGGGAATGCCCGCGTAGAGGATCAGCCAGACATTGCTTCCGTCTACCGGCGTCATCGGCCCCAGCAAGTAGCCCGGCAACAGAAACAACACCGCAAAACAGACCTGAGCATAAAGCAACACCCAGGGGGGCAGATCAAAGGGCCAGCGTTTGAGCATCACGCCATAGAGGGCGTAGCAGGTAGCGGCTACGACCATCAACGCATCACCCGCCGCCACGTTCAGGTCCAGTAGTACGAGGGGGTTACCCCGCCCCAGTAATACCGAAACACCGATCAGGGCGACCAACCCACCCAGAATACCGCCCAGGGTCGGTGGTTCACGCAGAATCAGGGCACTGAGCAGCACCGTCAACAAAGGCACCATGGCCGCGAGGATGCCCATGTTGGTGGCCGAGGTGGTCTCGGCCGCCACGTAGGCCAGCCCCTGCCAGAGCGCCATGCCCAGCAAGCCCAGAAAGGCCAGTTTGGGCCATTCGCGACGGATCGTGGCCCGGTATTGCCAGGCCTGGGGCAGAAACAGGGGCGTCAGTATCAGCCAGGCGAGCAGCCAGCGCAGAAAAGCGATGCTGCTGGGCGCTATCGCCCCGACGGTCAACTGGTTGATGGTCATGTTTCCAGACCAGATCAGTACGGTCCCCAGCGGGGCCAGGAAATACAACAGCGGCATGGTTTCCTCAACAGGTTCAGGCGTAACAGCGATGGAGCGCCACAATAACCGGGCCACGTCAGGGAGTCCAATAGACAGATACCATCGACAAGGGTTCCACCACCACTCAGTTCATAGCCCCATCTCATTTCCCAACCCCCCGCAAATTACGCCCCCAGGGTTGAATACATTGCGCACCCGTTGTGGATACTGAACGCTGGTGTTTCCAGGCAGTCCCACACCAAAAAAGCAGTTATCGACAACAACAAGAACGAGGTAGATACCATGCGAACAATCCCATTCATCCGTAAATTCACACAGGGGGCGATGAGCACGACACTGGCACTCTGCGCTGTCTCCGCGCCGGTACTGGCCGATATGGCCCAATCCGCCAACGTCATGGCGCCACTGGAAGTCGACAACTACGGCGCCTTTGAAAACCAGATGGCCACCGCCAACGCCATGGGCGTTACGGCTGTGTCCGTCGATGTCTGGTGGGGCAAGGTCGAGGGCGCTGGTGACCAGCAGTTTGACTGGAGCTACTACGACGATTTATTTGGCCGCATCACCAACGCAGGCCTGGATATCGTGCCGATCATGTCGTTTCACCAGTGCGGCGGCAATGTGGGCGACACCTGCAATATCCCGATCCCGGGGTGGATCTGGAATCACTACCCGGTACCAGCATCGGACCTGCGGTACAAAAGCGAGCAGGGCAACGAATCCGTTGAAACCGTATCGCTGTGGGCCGACAGCTACGTGCTCAGTGAATACCAGGAATTTATGGAAGCCTTCGAGTCGCGTTACAGCCACCTGGCCGGTGACATTGACGAAATCAACATTTCCATGGGGCCAGCCGGGGAACTGCGCTACCCTTCTTACAACAGCCACGACACTGGCACCGGTTACCCCACGCGCGGTGGTTTTCAATCCTACAGCGAACCGGCCAAGTCAGACTTCCGCAATTGGGCGATCAACAAATACGGCAGCCTCTCGGGTGTGAACAACGCCTGGGGCTTCTCACTCGGCCAGGTCAGCGACATCAACCCGCCCTCTAACGCGGGTAGTTTTGTTACCAATGGTGAACATTTCAACACCCAATACGGCCGTGACTTCGTGCGCTGGTACCACGACAGCCTGATGGGCCATGGCTACAACATGATGGATACCGCCCTCACCGGCTTCGATGGCGCCTTTGCCGACATTGAACTGGGCATGAAAATTCCGGGCATTCACTGGAAGATGTCGGCTACAGACAACACCCGGCGCAGCGCAGAAATTGCGGCCGGTCTGATTCCATCAGACGTCGACCTCAACAGCCCGGCAACCGGCCATGGTTATGCCGACATAGTCGGTGTGGCCGCAAGCTATCAGAACGAGCCGCGCGGTGTCGTGCTGCATTTTACCGCCCTTGAAATGAACGATGACCCCAATGGCAACGGCCAGTCGCTGGCGCAAACCCTGGTGTTCTGGGTGGCAGAAGAAGCCGAAGCGCAGGGCGTGCCGATCAAGGGCGAGAATGCACTGGCCGGCGGCGCAACCACCGACACTGGCTGGGACAACATCGAAAACGCTTTCGATTACGCCAGCTACAGCGGCTTGACGGTGCTGCGCATCAATCAGGTCGCTACCGGTGGCACCGGACAGTATCGTTACGAACAATTTATCAATAACTATCTGCAAGAAGAGGTGTCCGGCGACTTCCAGCGTACGGTGATCTTCATGTACGGCCCAACTGAATCCGGACAAGACATGTTCATTCGCGGCGGTATCGATCACAACTATGCGAACACAACGCTGGGGCGAAACTGCCAGACCTGGAACACCGAGTGTGCGATACGCATTCAGCACAACAATATGCTGAACAGCACGACGGCTTCCTGGAAAAGTGGTGATCTGTACCTCGACTGGTACGGCATCGAAACCAACCAGGGCGCTGGTGCCGAGGGCACAGCGATGGACTGGACCACCAACAACTGGCCTTCCAGCTGGGGGCCGCTGCGTACGGTGCCGGTCGATGGCTACGGTGAATCTGCACTGAACACCTACGGCGATCACTACTGGATGCTGGACGTGCAAATGGACTGCGCGAACACCGTCAACGGCTGGTTTGAACTGAAGAGTTACATCTCAAACGGGCCTGGTTGGGAAGGCACCATCAACCAGAGTGGCACGCCTTACAGCTCGGGGAACCATATGGCTCAGTGCGGAAAGATCAATGTTTTCCAGCGCAACAGCAATACCGTGCAGTTTGCCGAGTTCTGACCCGGGAAACCCGTCTTAACTAGGGGCGCCTTGCGCCCCTTTTTTATGCCCTGAACACCCCGGGGTTACTATCGGTACTGCATCAACTACTCAAACGGTGGCGCGGCGCGCACGGATCAGCGCCATCACCTTCTTGGCCACCAGCGGGAACAACCCCAGCAAGGTGAATGAAATCAGCAGACTGGGCGAGAGGATGCCCGACAGACTGTCCAGCTGCCCAAGCTGGGTACCTGCATTAACATACACCAGCGTACCCGCCAGCATGCCGACCTGACTGACCCAATAGAAAGTCCAGGCTTTGATGGGGGTTAACCCCATCAGCAGGTTGATCAGAAAAAATGGAAAAGCCGGCACCAGGCGCAGGGTAAACAGATAAAAACCACCCTCCTGTTCAACCCCCCGGTTAATCGCCGAGAGGCGCTCGCCAAATCGGGATTGTACGGCGTCACGCAATAAATACCGCGCTACCAGAAACGCCAGAGTAGCGCCGATTGAACTGGCAAAGGATACCAGTAATAACCCCCACACCAGCCCGAAGAGTGCACCACCGGCCAGTGTCATAATGGTAGCACCCGGTAATGACAAAGCAGTCACAACAACATAGAGCCCAAAGTAGGCTGAGCTGACCAGTACCGGGTGCTGATTCAACCAGGCCTGGAATTGTGCCTGGCCGGCATTCAGCCCCTCCAGCGTCAGCCACTG
>DASSWT010000195.1:0-3519 GCA_035704555.1 Saccharospirillum sp.
GGGCCGTTAGACCGCATGGATGCGGTCTCCGAGCCTACATGGAAGTATTTACGGCGTGCCTCCAGTAGGCGTACCCGGCGGCCCGGATTAAGAAGGGGTAGTAAATTAAACCGCGTCTTCGCCTGTTTCGCCGGTGCGGATACGGATGACTTGCTCCAGTGATGAGACGAAGATCTTGCCGTCGCCTATCTTGCCGGTGTTGGCGGCTTTGGAGATCGCATCGATGACAGATTCCACCTTGGCATCATCGATGGCGACTTCGAGTTTGATCTTGGGCAGGAAATCGACCACGTATTCGGCGCCGCGATACAGCTCGGTGTGGCCCTTCTGGCGACCAAAGCCCTTGACCTCGGTTACGGTGATGCCCTGAACGCCCACTTCAGAGAGGGATTCACGAACATCGTCGAGTTTGAACGGTTTAATAATGGCAGTTACAAGCTTCATGCTGAACTCCTCAGAGTAACGGAATAGCCGATAGGTGCTATGAGGATACCCTACCGGTCCGGCCGTTAACAATTCAAGTAAAGCAGATTTCAAACACCTGTCAAAGCAGCCTCCCCTGTTACCCAGACAACAAAAAAGGGCCCGAAGGCCCTTTTGGAAGTCAGACTATCTTGTCCGGAATCACTTGGAGCCAGTGAATTCCGGGTAAGCGTCCATGCCGCACTCGGCAATGTCGACGCCTTCGTATTCCTCTTCCTCGCTTACGCGAATGCCCATCACTGCCTTGAGAATGCCCCAGACAAACAGTGACGCCACGAATACCCAAATAAAGATGGTCAGCGCGCCGATGATTTGGCCAGAGAAAGTCGCGCCGTCGTTGGTGATCGGCACCAGCAACAGACCCAGCAGACCGACAACACCGTGAACCGAGATGGCACCAACGGGATCATCAATTTTCAGTTTGTCCAATGTGACGATGCTGAATACCACAACCAGGCCACCAATAGCACCGAACAGTGTTGCCAGTGCAGGCGTCGGTGTAGAGGGTTCAGCGGTAATGGCGACCAGGCCAGCCAGAGCGCCGTTCAGGGCCATAGTCAGGTCCGCTTTCTTGAACCAGAGGCGTGCCAGAATCAGCGCAGCGATGGCGCCACCGGCCGCAGCCGCGTTGGTGTTCATGAACACGATGGCAACGGCATTTGCGCTTTCGGCGTCAGCCACTTTTAATACGGAACCACCGTTGAAACCGAACCAGCCCATCCACAGGATGAAGGTACCCAGGGTAGCCAGCGGCAGGTTGGAGCCTGGAATGGCGTTGATTTCACCGTTCTTGCCGTATTTGCCTTTACGAGCACCGAGCAGAAGCACGCCAGCGAGCGCGGCGGCAGCACCTGCCATGTGTACGATGCCGGAACCGGCGAAGTCACTGAAGCCCAGATCACCCAGCGTGTACATACCGAACACAGGCTGGCCGCCCCAGGTCCAGGCACCTTCCATTGGGTAGATGACGCCCGTCATGACCACTGCAAACACCAGGAAAGCCCACAACTTCATCCGCTCGGCAACCGCACCGGAGATGATTGACATGGCCGTGGCCACAAACACTACCTGGAAAAAGAAGTCGGAAGACGGTGAGTAGTAGCCGTCGCCAATTTCGGTAATGCCGGTCAGGAAGAAGCCACCGTCGTACATGATGGCGTAGCCGCAGATCAGGTACATGGTGCAGGAAATGGCATACAGCGCGACGTTCTTGGTCAGAATTTCAGTGGTGTTCTTGGCCCGGACCATGCCGGCTTCGAGCATGGAGAAGCCCGCTGCCATCCACATGACCAGAGCGCCACAGACCAGGAAATAAAAGGTATCGAGTGCGTATTGTACTTGCGTCAATTCGTTCATTGTTCAGTCTCTCCCGTTAATCAACCCGGCTCAGATCGCGTCGTTGCCAGTTTCGCCGGTACGAATGCGGATCGCCTGTTCCAGCGGGGTCACAAAGATCTTGCCGTCACCAATTTTTCCGGTGTTGGCGGCCTTGGTAATCGATTCGATGGCACGGTCGAGCAGTTCATCGGAAATACCGACTTCGACCTTCACCTTGGGCAGAAAATCCACCACGTATTCCGCACCGCGATAGAGTTCGGTGTGGCCTTTCTGACGACCGAAGCCTTTAACTTCAGTCACGGTGATGCCCTGAACGCCGATTTCTGAGAGCGCTTCGCGGACATCGTCCAACTTAAAAGGCTTGATAATGGCTGATACGAGTTTCATGTCGTTCACTCCTGTTGGTTCCACCGTTGCGCTGATCATCAGCACCGGCCCGAGGGCATTGGCCGCCACGATCAGTGCGACGGCCGGTCACCCGAGTTACAATGTCCAATGCAACGGTTGGCTGCGATTGGTTTCATCCGTGAAGGGTCTATAGCGAAGCCCGTGCCAACTCGACTAAGCGTTTAAAATCAAGCAGTTAGCCATTGAACTGCGTCACAAACCGCCTTGTGTCGCACTAAAATGAAGCACTGCACAATAAGTGTGCGATGAGAAAGCACTCCGATGGAGCACTGATATGAAACTGCCCGAGGACTTACTCGACCAGATCAGCCGGCAGGCGAGCGAGCTGTTCAGCCAGGGCCAGCAAGCCCGGGGCGAGCTGCGCCAGAACATGCGCAGCCTGGTGCAGGCTCAACTGAGCAAGCTGGACGTCGTCAGCCGCGAGGAATTTGAAGCACAGCAAGCTGTTCTGCGGCGAACCCGCGAGCAACTGGCCGACCTGGAGCGGCAGTTGTCTGACCTGGAAAAGCGGCTCAAGCCGTGACTTCCGCCACTGGCTCACCGGGTTAAACCGATCCACACTGGCCCCACGATGGCCCATAGCGGAGACACCTCATGCGCACGTCACTGTTGATCACCCCAGTCTTGCTCGGCACCACACTGATGCTGGCGGTACCCGCCCACGCAAAGAACGCACTGATCGATATGGAAGATGCCCGGTCCGGGGGTTTTGGGGGGCCGCTGGTCAAGCTGGGGTCGGTCAACGGTGACAGTGCCGTCATGATTGGCGGCGAAGGCGGCGGCACTTTTACCTCTGGCCCGCACTCGCTGATCATCGGTGGTGCAGGCTATGGTCTGGTCAACGAACTGGAATGGGACAATACCGGTCGAAAGCTGGAGCTCGGCTACGCTGGCTTGCTGATGGGCTATACCCACCAGCCAGACAACGTTGTGCACTGGGAAAGCAAGGTGTTACTGGGGGCGGGAAATGTTTCGGTCGTCGATGCCGGTGGCAGCAATGACGAAGACGCCAACTTCCTGGTCAGCGAATTCAGCCTGTCTGGTGAGGTCAACGTGACCGACTTTCTGGAAATCGGCCTCGGCGGCGCCTACCGGCTGACCAGCGAACCCCTGATCGACAACCTGGACGCCGGCGACATTTCCGGGCCCAGCGTATTCATCAGCTTCCAGTTCGGGCAGATTTAATAACTCGGGTTTCGGAGTTTAATGCTGCCAAGGTATCAGGAGTCCGTGTCAGGCACCGGGTATGCCTATCTGGGGTCGGCGTGGACCCATCCATGGGGCCTAGAC
>DASSWT010000222.1:0-8293 GCA_035704555.1 Saccharospirillum sp.
GGAAGGCATCGAAGCCAAAGACGTGGTTGAGAACGGAGAGAGGAGTCTGTGTCATAAGGGCAGTATACCGAAAGCCGGAGTCGCCAACAGGGCCGCATCCCGGGAATTCGTGTCAATTCGATCACAGGACTATACTTAAAATCCAAGATTCGGAGGTTGGGTCAGCTATGAGGCATTGGCCCGCGCCAGCCACCTGGGGTGCCCCTGTGGGGTCGGCGTAGATCCATCCGTGGAGCCTAGGCCGCAGCATCCATGCTGCGGACTACCCCACAGCGGCACCCCAGGTAACCGGCGCTCAACTTTTCGGCGAACTCAAAAAATGATCAACCGTAAGTTAAGAGCCAGGAAGAGGAGTACTCCATGGGCATCGCAGGCGTAGGCGCCATCATGCTGGTCCTGGTGTTGATCGTGTATCTTCGATCGATCAGCAAAGGCCCTAGCCGGAAGGACCGGGCGCGGCAGAATGATCGCTGGCTGCTGGATCAGGTCGATGCGCTTGAAGGGTTTGGCCGACAGCAGGATGCCGTCAAGCTGCTGCAAAGAGCCCTGGCGTCCGACCCTGAGAATACGGTACTCAAAGCCCGGCTAGAACTCCTTGAAAACGATTCGCCCACCCATTCCTGAATTCGCCAATTGAACCATTTCTGGCATACTGCGGCCTTTCAAAGCCATCACCTCGTGGGTAGCCATGAAAGGACTCAATCCGTTTTCCCGTATTTCAGCCTCTCCAACGCGCCCTGCTGCAGGCAAGCCAAAGGAAGCGGCCTTTGATGTGACCTCTCTGGTCAATGGCCCCTTCGGCGAGGCTGACGATGCCGAAGAGGGTATTACCGCACCGCTGGATGAAAAGCTGCGCCAGGCCTACTTCTGGATCGTTAATCATGCGGTCATCAGCCCACATTACGACGTTGAATATAACCAGACTGCGCCTCAGCCCATTCAGTTTGGTGACAGCCAGACACCGCTTTACCTGCCAACGGACCAGAGCTATTCCAGCTTTATTTTGCTTCCGCTGCTGACCTTCGCCGCGCGCAGAAAATGCCTGTTTATTGGCGGCCCTGGGCGTGGCAAGACGGCTTCCGCCTTGTTGATGGGGTTGCTTGGCGGCTACAGCCCCAAGGAAGTCCGCCGTGCCATGCAGCACGGGCACCCGCAAATGACCGTTGCTGACTTGCTGGGCAACCCCATGCCGATGGACCTGATGCAGGCCGAGCAGGAATCCGACATCCGCATCAGTTGGCGCCGCTGGCTGAACATGCGCGTCAAGATCGTCGATGAATACAACCGCATTCCGACTCGCACCCAAAGTGCCTTGCTGACCGTGATGGGCGACAACTACGCCGAGATGTTCAACCAGATTCACGAGTGCCCACCCGCGGCCTGGTACCTGACCGCCAACGACGATCAGGGAGGTGGCACTTACCCGGTGATCGAGGCACTGAAAGATCGCATCGACGTTGTCGTGCAGGCGTTGCCATTCAACCCGAGGTTTCTGGATGAATTGCTGTTGCGCATCGAAGAAGGCGTCGACCCGGCCGATTGCCTGCCCGATGTCCTTCAGTTTTCAGACGCGGAAATGGACCAGATGGAGCGGTCCATCCGCGCCGTCACCCTGCCCGCAGACTTGCGCCAGCGGCTGGAATTTTTCGCCAGCCAATTCGAATTCAGTGAATATTCCGGGCAGCAGTTCGAATACAAAAGCAAAGATACCTCCCGCTTGGCCGGTGTGCCAAGACACCAGTTGGCCATGCTCGAAGACGGCCGTGACCGACTCGCCGATCTGGGCTGCCAAACGCGTAATGGCCTGTCGGTGCGCAGCCTGATGTCGCTGATTGTCTATGCCAAAGCCATGGCTTTCTTCCGCGGCAACTCCGAAGTTGAACTCAACGACCTGACACAGATGCTGCCTTTTGTGTTGCACTCGCGCCTGTTCGCCGATGCCGATGCACCTTTCTTTCAGCAACCGGAAAACGCCGCGTTGCTCAGCGATAAGATCGGTTGGTTGCGCCATCTGTTCCAGCTCAGTTGCGCCGAGTTTGAGCGTCAGGGGCGACACCGGAAAGATGAGGTGGCCGAGCTGAAAGCCGAACTCGATGAAGGGCTCGAGGGCGTTTCCGACAAGCAATGCAGCAAACGGCTGGAGCAGATTGAACGCGCCCTGCATCAGATGGCGGCCGGCAATAAACTCTCGGGGGCGGTGCACGATGATGCGATGACGCTCAAATACCTGCACCAGCGCTACAGCAATTATCAGCGCTGGCTGAGCAGTCAGGGTTAACTCCCAATGCATAACTCAGATTTAGATTGGAAAGGTTGCTCCGCTGCGTCACTGGTCCCGGGTAGATGCCATGCAATCTGAGTGGCTGGCACACTACCTGACGCGGCAAGCCGATCCGCTTAACCAGGCCTATAGACTCGCTCGCCAGGGTGACCCGGTGCAGTTTGCAAATGCCTTTGGCCGCTTTATTCAGCAAGATCTCGATTCGTTGCTGGCAAGCCTGGACCACTGGTCGCCTTCCAACAAAGCCGCGCTATGCGAGACCGCCTACCAGTGCGGCCTGACGATGACTCGCCACAGCTGGCTGAGGCCCGAGCAACAATCGGTAACCGACCGGCTGTTTCAACAGCTGCTGCCAAGCTGGCTGGCGCCCTACCCGGATGCGGCACCCAGGCTGCTAACCCAGCTGTTAAATGCATTGTCACATCTGCCTGATGCCGGCCAGCGAACCACGTTGCTTGACCACTGGCAAGGCTGTTTGCCATCGCCCGATGCCACCCCGGATGCCTTGCTTATTTTCAGTTGGATGGCTGGGTTGCCGCAGTATCGCGAAGCCGCCCTACACGCCTTGCAACGGCATCCCGATTGGCTGGAAACTCTGGCGCTGGGCGACCCGCAGGCCTTCGAACACCCCTGGTGGCAAGGGTCGACGCTGCGCTGGCACAGCGCCCCTGTTCACCTGGGTGCCTCCCACTGGCTGGGGGGTGACTTCACCGCCAGGCCCCGGTTGCTGATTGCCCCTGGGCAGACGCTGGTTCAGGCAGGACATGAGCGCTGGCATCTGTACATAGACGCCTTCGGCCAGACATTGCTGCCCACGGCGAGCCACCACCCAATGCTGGTTCCCGTCCCTGAGTGCAAGCGACTTCCGACCGGTCTCGCCCCTTTATTGCAGGAATCCGAACCGCCACGCCAATGTCTGGAACGCCGCCATGACTGGATCGTCAGTTTTCACACCAGCTACGCCCTGCGAGTGATCCCGAAAACCGGGGAGCAGCCATGAGCGAACTGGACACCTGGCAACACACTTGGCACCCGGCGCTGCAGTTATGGAGCGAGCATCTGCAATTGCAGGAGCCGCTCTGGTTGTTTGATGTTGAAGCAACACAGTCTGCCGGATTAACCGGCAACATTGCTGCCATTCGCCTGGCCTCACAACGCGTAATGGTCAACCTGCCAATGGTGATTGAACGCAACCTGACCGACTTCGCCCTGGAAATTCTGGCCCACGAAATCGGCCACCATGTGTATGCCCCGGCCAACATGACCCGGCATTTACAGTTGCTCGCTGTCATCCGCCAGGCGCTGCCCAGTGTCGAACAGCAGGCGCCTCTGGTAGCCAATCTGTACACCGATTTGTTAATTAATCACCGCCTGCAGCGCCACACCCGCTGCCGAATGGACCAGCTGTATCAGCGACTGAACACCGGACAGGGCAGCTCGCTATGGACGTTGTATAT
Organism: Saccharospirillum sp.; assembly: GCA_035704555.1. Lineage (GTDB taxonomy): Bacteria > Pseudomonadota > Gammaproteobacteria > Pseudomonadales > Natronospirillaceae > Saccharospirillum. The sequence continues at coordinate 3,739 of DASSWT010000222.1, forward strand.
GCGTATTTATGAGCGCCTCTGGCAACTGGCCCCCGGCACGCTGACACCAGCCGACATCAGCCCCGAAATGGAAGGGGATGCCTGGCTGGGCAGCCGAATCATCAAGGTCTACAGCAAAGACTGGCTGACCGGAGCCAGCCGCTTTGCCAGCCTGCTGCTCAGCTACCTGATCGACGAAGCCGAATCCACCGCTGACACCTTTGCCACCCTGCAGGATACCGCCGAGGCAGGGCAGGGGTATAAGGGCACCGGTGTGTTTCAGGTGCCGCGCATCGATAGTCTGCACCCGAGCCGCGATTCCGAACTGTCCGACTTGCCAGCCGCAACAGGCGGGGAAGAGCCGGCGCAAGACGACCAAAAGGGCGCGAGCTCCCGGGGTCAGGCACTGGAACCCCAGGATGCGTTCGAGATACTCCGGGCCGCCGGTGTCGATATAACCCGGCATGATGCGGCCGTGCGCTACTATCGCGATGCGGTCCGCCCCTATCTACTGCCGTTTCCTTCCCGGGTCACGCCCAGCCCGGGCGAGTTCCTGCGCGAAGGCGTCGAGGTCTGGCAGGCCGGTGACGACCCCGCCGATATTGACTGGTTCGCCACCCTGCTGGCTGGTAACCCGCCGATTCCGGGATTTACCACCCAGAAAGCCGTGTACGGAATAGACAGCCCCGATGCACAACATCACCAAAGCTGTGATCTCGATCTGTACGTCGACAGTTCAGGCTCGATGCCCAACCCCCAGCAACACATTTCCTACCCGGCGCTGGCCGGTGCTCTGCTCTGTGTATCGGCTCTCAGGGCCGGCGCAGCGGTACAGGTAACCTTGTGGAGCGGCGCGCATCAGTGCCTGGCTACCGAGGGGTTTATTCGCAACGAAACCGCTGCCTTGCAGGTGCTGACAGGTTTCTTCGGCGGTGGCACCAGCTTTCCGCTGAAACAGCTGCGCACCACCTACGCCCAGCCCCGGCAAACACCGACACAGGTGGTGATGCTATCCGACGACGGCATCAGTTCGATGTTTCAGGATGACGAAACCGGCACCCCCGGCGAACAGATCAGCGCCCGGACCTTGCAGCACTGCCAGGGCGCCGGACACTGGGTGCTGGATTTGCCGTACGACCTGGATGACCCCCGGTTACAGCAACCATCCTGGCTGAAATCGGCCATGGAGCGCATTCAACTGGGCCAGCAACAGGGCTGGCAGGTTTATCGGGTTAACGGACTGGAACCCATGCTCCAGTTCGCCCGCGAGTTTTCCAGACAATACTATGGCGCCGACGCCACATCACAGGGAGAGCGCTGAGGCATGTCTGAAATGCAATTTGGGCCGTCGATGCACCAGCTGCACCAGCGTCTGCTGGCCTACCCCGAGTCCTCCAGCCCACGTGGCCTGGACTTGCTCGCCTTGTTGCACGACCTGGTGCGGCGGCTCGATCCTGATGCCTCTCCGGATGCTCTGGCCCCACTGGCAAGCCTGCCACTGTGTCAGACAGGCACGGTTGAAAGCACTGTGGTCGAACTGGATGAAGCCGAGTTCGCCCGGCTCAATCAGCAGTACGAGAACCTCGATGCCGCCACACTCGACGCCCTGGAACAACAGTCACGAACAGCCCTGGATAAGCACGGCCTGGCGCCGCATCAGTCCCTTGAGGAAACAGCCGAGCCTCCCAGCACGCTGCTGCAAATGGTCTGGCTCCTGGCCGATGACGAGTTCACCGAAGTCACCCTGTTCGCTTCAGACCTGATCAGTTTACTGCTCTCGGCCGACACCCTGATGGCACAAACCCACCCCAACCGGCAGGATGAAGACCAGCGCGAGGAATTGATTCGACTGGCACTCAATGCCGTGCGGTTAAAACCTCTGGGCGAAACCGATCGCGAAGCCCGGGACCGGCTGCTAATGGTCAGTTCAACCGAACGCGCCCGCGTTGTAGCCGCTTCGCGCGCCGCCGAAGAACGCGCCGAAGCCATCCGCCAGGCACTGGCAGAACAGCGAGCGCGCGAAGCCGCCGACAAGTACACCCGCGAATGACGATGAACCCGGACCAACTCCCGTTAGAAGTCGCCCCCTGGGTCGACACTGACCGCCTGCCCGGGTTGACCCCACGGGCGGCAACCCGTTTGCGCCAGTGCCTGCAGCACCCGGATGCGCCTCGGTTTACCGGGCGCAGCGGTCATCGACTGTCTGCCCATGCTGTCAGGCAACTGCACGCCGACAAAGCCGCCATGCAGCGGCCAGATCCGCTCTGGTTGGTGAAATTTCTGGCCCGCTGCCGGCAACAGGTGCCGCACTACCGGAACTACCCCTGGCATAACGACTTATCGGCCCTGCCGACCACCAGTCGCCATGATCTGAGCCACAACCTCACCGCCTTCGTCCCGGATGACATCGACCCGGCGCAACTGATCGCCTATGAAACCAGCGGCACCACCGGGCACCCGCTCACCGTGCCGTCACTGCCTCTGGTCGCAGCGCGCTATCACTGCTTTCACGAACGCATCCTCAGCTGGCACGGCATTGACCTGCAATCGCTATCGGGCAACACCGGGGTGATGCTGGTGGGTGACCAGCAACGCTGCTTTACCTACGCCTCGGTTTTGCCCTACTGGGACGATAAAGTCCTGCTGAAAACCAACCTGAACCCAACCGACTGGCCCGAGCCGGACGCCCGGGGCCGCTATATCGATGCCTGCAAACCCCTGCTGATCACCGGCGACCCGCGCAGTCTGAGCACGCTGCTGAGCCTGGAATTCAGCCATCGGCCGGTGGCGATACTATCGACCTCTATGACGCTGCTGCAGGGCCTGAAAGATCGGCTGGTGCAACGGTTTCAGTGCCCGGTTATCAACCTGTATTCGATGAATGAAGCCGGCCCCATCGCGGCCGACGACGGCAGCGGATACGGTCTCCGGTTGGTTCAGTCGACGCTTCAGGTCGAGATTCTGGATCGCCAGGGCAAGCCGGTAACAACCCCAACCGATCGCGGCGAAATCACCCTGACCGGTGGCTTCAACCCCTGCCTGCCCCTGCTGCGCTACCGAACCGGAGATTACGCCTGCCTGACCGAAGGCGCCGAGGGCCGACGCTATCTGCAACAACTGGATGGTCGCCCACCGGTGCGGTATAAAACAGCTAAAGGCTGGCTCAACAACGTCGACATCACCCACCTGCTGCAGCCCTTTGGCCTGGCGCAGTATCAATTGCATCAGGATCGGCACGGCGGATTAACACTCGGTGTACTGGGAAACGCCAATCACGCTGAACTCGAGCGCGCAATGAGCACAGCCTTTGGTGCAGGCTTCCCGATTCGCATCTGCCGCCTTCAAGTAAAAGCCGACAAACTCATTCAATACACCAGCCACTACCCCGGAGCCCACAACGGATGACCAGCCTGACTTTGCTGGAATACAGCGCCAACGCCTTTTTTCTGAGCAGTGTGTTTCTCGCCGCTCGCAACCACCGCCACACCTGGACACTCGGCATCATCGGCTGTGTGCTCTTTGGCGTGTTGTTCTACCAAGTGCAACTCTATGCCGATGCCACCCTGATGGTGTTCTACATCGGCACCAGCCTGATTGGCTGGCAGCAGTGGCAACGAGGCGGTGCTGCCGCAGAGATTCAGCGCACGCCCTGGCCTATGCTCGGGGTGTTCAGCCTGATCGCCATTGGCACCTTGCTGGGCTACGGCTACATTTTGTACCTGAACACCGATGCCTATGCGCCCTTCGCCGACTCGGCGGTGCTAACCTTCAGTGTGCTGGCGCAGCTGTTGTTAATGAAACGCCGCATTGAGACCTGGTGGTTCTGGCTGATCGTCAACACCATCGCCGTTCCGCTCTATGCATCGCGCGGCCTGAGCCTGACGGCGATTGTTTATGTGGGGTTCTGGCTCAATGCCTGCTACGGCCTCTGGCGCTGGCACCGGGAACTGAGGGCAGAATGTCTCGCTTCCAAACCGGCCTAGTCGTCGGCAAGTTTTCACCCCTGCACGCCGGTCATCGCTACCTGTTGGAATGCGCTGAATCGGCTTGCGACCGGCTTATCGTGCTCAGTTATTCCCGGCCCGAGTTCGCTGGCTGCACCGCCGACCTGCGACGCCATTGGTTGGCACAGACGGCACCCGATGCCAGGCACCAGGTGCTCGACGCCGCCGATGCGGATCGCCTTGGCCTGTCGATGCCACTGAACAATGCAAGCGATGACAGCCAGCGCCAATTCTGCGCTGACCTGATCGACCGCCTGCAAACAACGGTGGATGCGGTGTTTAGCAGTGAAGACTACGGCCAGGGGTTCGCTGACTTTCTCTCCACCCACTGGCAACAGCCGGTGGAATCTGTGGTGGTTGACCGGTACCGGGTCCGGTTTCCGGTCAGTGGCTCGTCATTGCGCATTCAACCCAACACAGACTGGGTCGAACCGGCCGTCTACGCTGCCCAAACCTGCCAGCGCATTGCGCTGATCGGCGCGGAATCGACCGGTAAAACCCTGCTGAGTAAATGGTTGGCTGAACAAAGAGGCTGGCCCTGGGTCGCTGAATTCGGGCGTGAGCTCTGGCAT
>DASSWT010000225.1:0-4462 GCA_035704555.1 Saccharospirillum sp.
ACATGCCCTCTGAAGCCTATGAGGTCATGTGGTCACACCTGAAAGCCAACCAACCCTGGATGGGCCTGATCAAAAACCGCTGCAAAAACGGTGACTACTACTGGGTAAATGCCTACGTTACGCCGGTAACCGACAACGGCACCGTCATTGGCTATGAGTCGGTTCGTCGCCTACCCGAGCGCAGCGACGTGGAACGGGCTGAAAAACTTTACCGCAAAATCAAGAAATCCGGTTTCAAACCTGGCCCGGTGTTACCACCGAAACAAGTCATGGCAACGATCCTGGTTGCACTGGCGTCACTGGGGCTTTTCGCCACTGGCCAGCTGACCCTGGCTTACGGCCTGGTGCTGGTTGCCCTGGCTGGCTTGTCTGCATGGTGGGCCATGTCGCGTCGCTCCCTGATGGCCGGGCTCAACAAACTGCTGGGCAAATCGTTTAAACACGACCTGGCGGTTAAGAGTTACACCGACGATGCCCGCGATCTGGGCCGACTGAAAGTCGCCATCATGAGTGAGCAGGCGCATCTGGATACGGTGCTGACCCGCATTCAGGACGCCTCCGTCAGAGCCAGCCGCGATGCTTCCGATGCGCTGAGCATGGCCACCGAAGCCCAGGCCGAAATGCGCAAGCAGCAGGAAGAATCGGATCAGGTAGCCGCGGCGATGAACGAGATGACGGCGACCATTAACGAAGTGTCCGATCATGTGCAGCAAACCGCTGCTAAAGCCGAAGAAGCCAGTGGCCTGGCCAAAGAGGGCGCTTCGGTTTCGCGCAAAACGCATCAGGTTATTGAGCAACTGAAAACCAAGGTTGATGGCATCAGTAAAGCGGTCGGTGACCTCTCTAAACAAACCGAAACCATCATGGGTGCCGCCCAAATCATTGAACAAATTGCAGAGCAGACTAACCTGTTGGCATTGAACGCTGCCATCGAAGCAGCACGAGCTGGCGAGTCGGGTCGGGGCTTTGCAGTGGTGGCCGATGAAGTGCGCCAGCTGGCACAACGAACCCAAGGGTCGACGCAGGAAATACACTCTATCATTGCTGAACTGAAAAACCGGGCAAAACAGGCGATTACCGTGGCCAGTGAAGGCCAGAAAGACGCTGAAGAAGGGCTGAAACAGGTGGCTATTTCATCTGAGAAACTCGACGGCATTGCCGCTTCGGTAGACGGTATTGCCAGCATGTCCCAGGAAATGGCGGCTGCGGTTGAAGAGCAGGCACAAGTCTCGGAGCAAATTAACCAACAAATCGTAACAATTTCAAACCTGGCCTCGAATAATACCGATTTATCGACCCACGCCGCTGAGCGTATTGGTCAGGTTCACCGAGTTGCTCAGGACCTGGACGAACTGGTCAACCGGTTCAAACGATAGAATGGTTACATTGTCAGCACTGAGTATGCATGTTAAGTAATGAGCTAGTTACATCGTTGTTTGAATCAATAATGACGGCGTCTCAGGACGCCGTCATTATCTCGGATGCTCAGGGGAATATCGTTCATGCGAGTCGATCCGCTGAAAGTTTGTTTCACTTCTCGCCCGGTCATTTGAACGGCGTTAATATCAGTCAACTAATGCCCCAAGAGCTGCGTGTGCAACACGATGGCTTTTTAACCCGCCATCAGGAAGCAGACCGACCTGCCATCATTGATCAGAGTCGAGTTGTGACTGCGGTAGACGCCGAAGGGAAGGAATTCCCGATCTATTTAACGGTGACTGATGCGACTCTGGGCGATGACACCTGGTACATCGCTTTTTGTCATGATTTGCGCTCTGAACATAAGGCTGAGCGGGATCGGAAGCGGTATGAGGCACTGCAGAATACGCTGTTCGATGCGGCAGCAGATGGCATTGTAACCATTGATGAACGAGGTTTTATTCAGTCGTTTAATGCCGCAGCCCAAACCTTGTTTGGGTGGGCGCCCGCCGAAGTGATCGGACGTAACGTTTCGGTATTGATGCCAGTCGAATACGGACAGAAACATGATGACTACATAAAGAACTATTTGGATGGGGGTCCCGCACGCATCATTGGTATCGGTCGTGAAGTCACCGGTTTGAGGCACGACGGAACCACCTTCCCAATGCACCTGTCTGTAGGCGAAGCCGTTGTGGAGGGCTCACGAACGTTCATTGGTATTTGCCATGATCTGAGCACGCGACAGAAGCTGATGAATGAAATTCATGATGCACGTCAGGAAGCGGAATATCTCGAAACGCACGATGCCCTGACCGGGTACCTAACCAAAGAAGCTCTGATAAAGCAGTTCCCGGGGTGGATAAATACTCATTCTTCTTGCGCCATGGTCGCACTGTCCTACTCTCGGTTTGGTGCTGTGAATCAGCGTTATGGTTACGAAGAGGGTGACCGAATATTGAGGTGGATGGCGCGACAACTGGAAGTGGTATTGCCAGCAGCCAGCCTTTTTGCCCGAATGAGTGGTAGCCACCTGATTGCGGTCATTCCCGGGTCAGACTCTGAAGAGGTGTCCCAGTACGTGCGAAATATGGTTGCGTTGATGGAAGAGCCCTACCAGACAGAAGCAGATACAGTCCGGCTGTCTGCACGGGCCGGTATTTGCCTCTGCCCACAAGATACATGCGACATAGGCGAGCTGGTCCAATGGTCCGAAGCCGCTATGATGAACGTCGGTAGCGATATTCATATTGGTTTTTTTAATCCCGAAGACCATGCCCGCCTCACCCGTACCATGGATATTGAGCAGGCTTTGCGTTCAGCGATACAGGGTGGTCAATTCGAGGCTTATCTTCAGCCCAAGGTGGTTTTGAAAACGGGTGAACGAGCAGGTTATGAGGCGTTGGTTCGCTGGCCACAACCAGACGGAACCTTCGTGTCGCCGGCAGAGTTTGTTCCCATTGCCGAAGCGATTGGTCTGGGTAAGGAGCTGGACCGGTTCATGATTAATCAGGTAGTGCATCACCAGGCCGAGCGACACAAGGAAGGAAAGTCGGTTTTACCGATTGCGGTGAATATCACAGCCGACCACTTTTCGGATGTGTCCTTGTTAAATCTGGTAAACCAGAGCCTTGATCTATGGACGTTGTCGCCCTCGGACCTGATTCTTGAAATTACGGAAGGTAGCCTGGTTAGGCCGGAAGACGAAGTGCTGGAACATCTTCGGCAATTCAAAGACCGTGGCGTAAAAATCGACATAGATGACTTTGGTACCGGCTATTCATCGCTCGGTTATCTGAAGAACTTGCCGGTTACCGGTATCAAGATCGACAAGGTGTTTGTAGATGAAGTGTTAACGGCTCCCGGGTATCAGATGATTGAAGGTATCCTGGCTATAGCTCGTTCATTGTCTCTAACGGTGGTCGCCGAAGGCGTTGAGCGGCCTGAGCAGGTTGACGCCCTGTTAAAACTGGGATGTGAGTTTGGGCAAGGGTACTGGTTTGACCGACCATTCCCGCTCCAAGAGCTGGACAACAGATCGGAGTAAAGTTTGTAAACTGTCACTCATTTCGGCCGTTAACCCAAGCTACCTGGGTTAGGCCATCAGACTGGCCAATAGGAAGTTGCCAGGCTCGCGCAAGGGGAAGAGGCAATTTTAAACTCTCTGAATGGAGTACTCTGAATGTTTGATCGAATAACTCAGCCTTTTTATAACTTGTCCACACGATGGAAGCTCTTTGGTGGTTTTGGTCTTGTGCTTTTGCTCACCGCCAGTATCGCCGTTACCGGATATCAGAATCTAAATCTGCTGACCGGGGAATATCAGCGCCTGAGGTTGCTGGAATCGTTGGCCGAGCGTATGTCTGATACCCGAATTGCTGAGAAAAATTATGAACTCCGGCAAGAGCCCCGCTACCTGGACGAGGTTCACTCCAACCTCGATAGCCTGAGCAGTGAAGCTAACTTCCTGCTAGAAACCACGTCCGACCCTCGCACACGCACTGCTATGGAGAGTATTCTCGCTGAGGTGGGTCAGTACACACTGGATTTCGACCTGCTGGCTGAAGGGCTTCAAGGCGATGCTGGCCAGGCTCAGTTGGATGAATACAGTGAGGCACTGGTCAGTAGTGCGCGTGACCTGGAAGCCATTATCGATGAATACATCGTTATTCGTGATGCTGAAATTGGCCAGATCGTAGACCGGTCACTGCAGACCATTCTTCTGGTGGCCGCTATTGCTCTCATATTAGGCGGGCTGATTGCTGCGGTTATTACCGCCATGATCAGCAAACCGCTATCGAGACTGGTTGACGTGATGACAGCGCTGTCCGAAGGTAATCTTGATCAGGAACTGGTGACCCAGCGTACCGACGAGATGGGTGTGCTGATGAAGACCACCAACACGATGATTCACAGCCTTCAGGATCTGATCGGCCGACTGGGCTCGGGTATTACCCAGCTGGCGTCTGCCAGTGAGCAGATGTCGTCAGTCGCCCAGGAAAACACCCGGGTGATTACCGAGCAAAAGAATGAAACCGATCAG
>DASSWT010000243.1:0-12773 GCA_035704555.1 Saccharospirillum sp.
TGCGGCAGCCGGATGAAGCCGGAACGCCGGTACAGGGAAGCAGCCTGAGTCATACCACCCATTGTTTCCAGATAACACCAGTGGTAATGACGACTGGCAAAGTCCAGAGCGACCTTCATCAACCGGGCGCCGAGGCGGACACCGCGGTGTTCGGCCAGAATGTACATCTTTTGCAGCTCGCAGCAATCATCCAGCCCCGGTAAACGTCCAATGCCACAGCCTCCGACAACCCCATCACGCCCTCTGACAACCCAATAGGCCGTTGTATCAACACTGTAAGCACTGGACAGATCATCCAGTTCAGGGTCCTGCCAGGCAAACCCCGGGCGGTTGGCACCAAACTCGGTCAGCCCCTGGCGGATAACAATGGCCATGGCGGCATTATCCGCCGGTTGAATAAGTTCAAGCGTGTAAGCATCGTGCCCGGTATCAAGTCTGTCTTCAGACGCCATGGCTGGGCTCACTCCTTTGTTGATTGGGGTTACTCTATGATGGCTCAGGTAAAATGGCTCAATAAAAGCCAGCCAAGTCCATCAACGTCTGACTTTCGTATACTATGACCTTCCCGACAAGACGACGTTAGGAGAAGACCCAAGGTTTGCGGGCTCTATAGTCTGTCGTCCGGTTTTTTCTAATGCCCGTCAACGAAACTGCCACTTTTTGGAGAACCCTGAGATTATGACCATTCAAGTTGGAGAAACCCTGCCCAATGTGTTGCTGCACCGTATGGGCGAAGGTGGCCCGGTCAGTGTGTCATCCGATGATTTATTTGCGAATCAAAAGGTCGTCCTCTTTGCCGTACCGGGTGCCTTTACCCCGACCTGCAGCCAGTCTCACCTGCCCGGTTTCGTCGTCAATGCCGATACCCTTAAAGCCAAAGGTATTGACCGTATTGTTTGCCTGAGCGTCAACGATGCTTTCGTAATGGCAGCCTGGGGCCAACAGCAAAACGCCGAAGCCCTCGACATGATTGCCGACGGCAATGCCGATTTTGTCGAAGCCCTGGGGCTGGAAATGGATGCAACCAGCCGGGGCATGGGCGTACGTTCACGTCGCTTCGCACTGATCGCCAATGACGGCGTTGTAGAGTGGATAGCCGTTGAAGAACCCGGCCAGTTTGAAGTCAGTTCTTCAGAAAAAGTTCTTGAAGCCCTGGATTCAGGCTCCTAACTCAAGCTCCGGAGTTCGGGTTGGCTCTTCGAACTTAACCCGCGCCGGGTACCAGGGGCGCTCCTGCGAGGGCGCCGTGAATACATCCGTGTAGGCTTAACTTCGGCATCCATGCCTCAAGATACCCCCGCAGAAACGCCCCTGATACCCGTCGCTAGCCTGAAGCGCGAACTCCGAAACTTGGGTCCTGAATTCCTAAGCTGCTCTGACAAAGGAAACCGCTCCGAGTGTGTTCCACGTGGAACACCCCTTAACAACCTAACATTATTCTTGTCGCTCTAACCTTCTCTCCTCGGCTCCCAACGGCATTCACCTAACCCCCTACACCGATTAAACTAACTGCCCTACTCTGCTACAGGATGCATTCATGTCAGCTGATGATGAGGCCCACAACACACCCAAAGCGGCGTTTTACCAGACTCTTGCCTCCATACCCCCTGGCTATTTCACCAGCTACGGGCGCCTGGCCAGCTTGTGCGGCGTTCACGTTCGACAAATACAGGCTTGGCTAAGAACACTGCCTCGGGAGTCGGGCCTGCCCTGGTTTAGAATCATCAACAGCCAACGCAAGATTACCGAGCATCCAGGTTCCATCGTGCAGTATGAATTGCTTAAGGCCGAGGGGCTACTTGCAGACAAGAGGGGGCGTTTTCCAATGGACCGATACTGGCCAGACTGTTTAAGTACTCACCAAGGCGACCCTGATTAGAGATCGTTTGGTTTGAACCATGTTCCACGTGGAACTTTTCTGCCATTGAAAACAGACTGATGAAAGGATCAGGGTTACAGGGATATGTGGTTCAGTTTAACAACTCTAACCAAGCTGACCGCCCGTACCTAACGCCCGCCCTCCCCGAAACAAGATTTAGATAATTCTTTCTTCCCATAAAAAAGGAGCCAAATAGGCCCCCCTTTTTACAACTCTTGAACACAAAGTAGGTAACTTAAACGAGGCTACCAACCGAGTGCGGGCTGCCGGGTGGAGCTATCTGGGGTAGTCCGCAGTATGGATCGGTCCGACGCCTCGGCTGCGGCCTAGGCTCCATGGACGGATTCACGCCGACCCCAGATAGCTCCACCCGGTTGCCTGCACGAACCAGAGGCAACCACTTAATAGTCCAGGTTGCTCACTAGCAAGGCATTTGTCTCGATAAAGGCACGACGTGGCTCTACATCATCACCCATCAGGGTGCTGAAGATCTGGTCGGCACCGATGGCGTCTTCGATGGTGACCTGCAGCATACGGCGCTGTTCCGGGTCCATGGTGGTTTCCCACAACTGATCCGGATTCATCTCGCCTAGCCCTTTATAGCGCTGAATATTATAGCCGCGCTTGGCCTCTCCCATCATCCATTCGATCACTTCTTCGAACTCGGCAATGGGCTGAGACTTTTCACCGCGCTTCAGATAAGCGCCCTCTTCAATCAGGCCGTCCAGCACATTGCGCAGCGCAACGATGGCCTGGTATTCCTTGCTTTCAAAGAACGTATGGGAGAACTGGTAGTCCGTTCCCAAGCCGTGGGCAATTGCCTGCACCTTGGGAACAAAGATATGGCGTTCCTTATCTTCGGTGATCGACATCTGATAAGTCGTGCTACCGGCATTGGTATCCAGCAGACGATCACTCAGATGATCAACCCAATCGGCGACTTCGTCCTGGCTCGACAGCATCTCCGGCGTCAGATCCGGCATATAGATCAGCTCTTGCAGAACCGCTTTTGGATAAACGCGGCTCATGCGATCGATCCGGCTCATCACGTCTTTATACTGATTCACCAGGTTCTCGAGCTGGGCATCCCGGATCGGGGGTGCTGTTTCGTTTACAAACAACTCAGTGCCATCAAGCGCCTGGGAGATCAGATACTGCTCCAGCGTCTTTTCGTCTTTAATGTACTGCTCCTGCTTGCCTTTCTTCAGCTTGAACAACGGCGGCTGGGCAATGTAGATGTGGCCGTTCTCGATCAGCTCTGGCATTTGCCGGAAAAAGAAGGTCAACAGCAGCGTGCGAATGTGCGAGCCGTCGACGTCAGCATCCGTCATGATGATGATCTGGTGATAACGCAACTTGGCAAGATTAAACTCTTCACGGCCGATACCGCAGCCCAGCGCAGTAATCAGCGTACCGACCTCAGCCGACTGCAACATCTTGTCGAAGCGAGCCTTCTCGACGTTCAGAATCTTACCTTTCAGCGGCAAAATTGCCTGGGTACGGCGGTCACGCCCCTGTTTGGCAGAGCCACCGGCAGAGTCACCCTCCACAAGGTAGAGTTCAGAAAGGGCCGGGTCTTTTTCCTGGCAGTCTGCCAGCTTGCCGGGCAGGCCGGCAATATCCAGCGCGCCCTTGCGACGGGTCATATCGCGCGCTTTACGAGCCGCTTCACGGGCCCGGGCCGCATCGATCATCTTGCCAACCAGAATTTTGGCTTCGTTCGGGTTTTCCAGCAGGAAATCACCGAACTGCTTGCCCATTTCCTGTTCAACCGCCGGCTTGACCTCACTGGAAACCAGCTTGTCTTTGGTTTGGGAGCTGAACTTCGGGTCCGGCACCTTGACCGAGATAATAGCGGTCAGGCCTTCGCGGGCGTCATCACCAGTGGTCTGCACCTTGTGTTTCTTTTGCAGGTTTTCGTTCTGAATGTAGTTGTTCAGCGTGCGCGTCAGGGCGGCACGGAAGCCGGCCAGGTGGCTACCACCATCCCGCTGGGGGATGTTGTTGGTGTAGCACAGGATGTTTTCCTGGTAGGTGTCGTTCCACTGCATGGCCACTTCCACGCCAATGCCGTCTTCTTCACGCTGATAGGAAAAGTGGAAGACCTGATTAAGGGTTTGCTTGTTCTTATTCAGGTAATCGACGAAGGCCTTAAGACCGCCTTCATATTTGAAATACTCTTCCTTGCCGCTGCGCTCATCTTTCAAATGAATCGCAACGCCGGAGTTCAGAAAACTCAGCTCACGCAACCGCTTGGCCAGAATATCGAAGGAGTATTCGATGGAAGTGAAGGTTTCGGCTGACGGTTTGAAATGTATGGTCGTACCGGTGTAATCGGCTTCACCAACAATCTTCAGCGGCTCTTGCGGCACACCGTGCACATAACGTTGTTCGTGAATCTTGCCGTCGCGGCGAATGGTGAGTATCACCTCAGATGACAGCGCATTTACCACCGAAACGCCTACGCCGTGCAGACCGCCAGACACTTTGTAGCTGTTGTCGTCGAACTTGCCGCCCGCATGAAGTACCGTCATGATCACTTCAGCGGCTGACTGCCCTTCTTCGTGCATGTCGGTCGGGATGCCACGGCCGTCGTCGCTGACAGTCACCGATTCATCCGGGTGAATCACTACCTTGATGTCTTTGCAGTGCCCGGCCAGGGCTTCGTCGATGGAGTTATCCACCACTTCAAACACCATGTGGTGCAAACCGGTGCCATCGTCCGTATCCCCAATGTACATGCCGGGACGCTTGCGCACAGCATCCAGTCCCTTTAGTACTTTAATACTGGAGGAATCGTAACTGTTACTCATCTGGTAGCTCCAAATCGTTCGCCGGACGTATCTGGCCCTGTTCCACATGGAACATTCGAACCCGGTCCGGCGCTTGCCAAAAATCCTTAAGGAGAGACGGGTCAACACTGGTCATAAAGACCTGACCGGTCAGTCCTTCCATCAGGGCGCCTAACTTCTGAATATGGTGCCGATCCAACTCCGCTGGCAGATCATCTACCAGGAACGTTGTTGGTCGGTGATGAACGTCTTGCAGGTGCAGGCTCTGAGCAACCTTGAGTGCGCACACCACCAGCTTTTGCTGACCCCGTGACAACACATCACTGGCGGCCTGAGCGCCGACCTTGATGCGCATGTCCGAGCGTTGCGGTCCGCTCTGGGTGTATCCCAGTTTGAGATCCCGCTCGAGTTGCTGATCGAGCACCTCAGCCAGTGGCCGGGCTTTATCCCAGCCCCGGTAATAATGAATCCGCACCTCGGGTAAATTGATCAGTGCTGCCAGTACCTGGTGAAACCGGGGCACAAAGCCCTCCAGATACCGCTTTCGCAGTTCATCCAGCTGCTCGGCCGCGGTAATAAATTCGCGCTGCCAGACCGCCAACTGAGAACGCTCTATTCTACCAGATCGGAGCAGGGAGTTGCGGTTTTTCAGGCTTTTTTGCGCGTTTTGCCACTGGCCATGAAAGGCCTCTTCCTGGTGGAAAACTCCCCAGTCGAGAAATTGCCGGCGGTGGCCCGGGGAACCTTCCAGTAACAGGAAGCTATCGCTGTGAATCAGTTGCAACGGTAGTCGTTGTGCCAGCTCAGACACCGCACTGACGGCCTCGCCATTGATGCGGATGCTATGGTGGCCATTGCGCGAGCGCTGCACACCGACCCGGGTCTTATTGCTGAATTCAGCGAAGACCGTGGCGTCGTCAACGCCCTGTCGAATCAGGGTGCGGGTGCGAGAGACTTTAAAGGACCGGGCCAGCGCCAATAGATGAATGGCTTCCAGCACCGAGGATTTACCAGCGCCGTTATCGCCCGACAGAATATTGATGCCGGGGCCAGGGTCGAACCGGGTCTCCGCCAGATTACGGACACCCTGAATGGTTAAGCGACGAATGGACATGCCGGGCGTGAGACCCCTGCGCCCATTACAGGCGCATCGGCATTACGACATAAACCGACGAATCATCGTCAAAATCGCTGAGCAGGGCGCTGCTGTTCGCATCAGAGAGCACCAGTTTCACCTGGTCACCCTGGGTAACGTTCATCACATCCAGCAAATAGGTGACATTGAAACCAACTTCCAGCTCCGGGCCCTGATAGTCGATTTCCTGATTAACCTCGGCTTCTTCCTGTTCAGGGTTGTTTGCTCTGACCTGCAGGTTGTTTTCACTCAACAGCAGACGAACGCCACGGTATTTCTCGTTGGACAAAATGGCCGCCCGGCTGAAAATGGAACGCAGGGATTGACGATCGCCCACCACTTCCTTGTCGCCACCTCGCGGCACAACCCGCTCGTAATCCGGGAACTTGCCATCTACCAGCTTGGAACTGAAGGTAAAGGCTGCGGTTCGCGCCCGCAGGTGGTTCGTGCCCAGTGAGATTTCCACTGAATCGTCGGAATCGGCCATCAAGCGGTTCAGTTCCAGAATGCCTTTACGCGGCACAATCACCTGGCGCCGTTCCTCTACGCCCAGGTCATCAACACCCTGGCTGCTCATTGCCAGACGATGGCCGTCAGTCGCAACTGTACGCACCCTGTTTTGCGACAATTCGAGCAACATGCCGTTCAGATAATAGCGTACATCCTGCTGAGCCATCGCGAAAGAAGTCGCGTCGACCAGCTTCTTCAGCGTCTTCTGAGGCATGTTGAAATTCAGGGTATTCTCATCTTCTTCGACGTTCGGGAAATCCGACGCAGGTAAGGTGGAGAGCGTAAAACGGCTACGGCCACTGGTAACTACAACTCGATCGTCGTTCTGCACCAGGCTGATCAGACTGTCATCCGGCAAGGATTTGACGATATCGAGCAGCTTGCGGGCCGGCACGGTGACCGCACCTTCAGTGGACGGTTCCGTCAGCTCTACCCGGCCCTGAATTTCGACTTCAAGGTCAGTACCGGTCAGTGATAACTGGGTGCCTTCGATTTCCAGCAGCACATTGGACAACACCGGCAATGTCTGGCGTTTTTCAACGACACCTCCCACCAGTTGCAGCGGTTTTAACAGGGTGTCTCGTGGCAATGAGAATTGAATCATGAGTCCGTTTCCATCCATTAATCAGGTGGTCAGCGTTCGTAACAGGTTGTTGTAATCTTCGTTGATGTCGAGGGTGGTTTCGCGCAGTTCCTTGACCTTGCGACAAGCGTGCAACACCGTAGTGTGGTCGCGTCCGCCAAAGGCTTCGCCAATTTCCGGCAAGCTGTGCTGGGTCAGTTCTTTGGCCAGCGCCATCGCCACCTGACGCGGACGTGCAATGCTGCGACTGCGTCGCTTGCTGTGCAGATCCGATATCTTGATCTTGTAATACTCAGCCACGGTGCGCTGAATGTTATCAATACTGACTTGTTTGTCCTGCAGCGCCAAGAGGTCTTTTAACGACTCTTTGACAAAGGCGGTATTGATCGCCGCACCGGTGAACTGGGAATTGGCCACTACACGCTTCAGTGCCCCTTCCAGTTCCCGAACGTTCGAGCGAATTCGCTGAGCAATAAAAAACGCGGCGTCGGCAGGCAGCTTCACCCGTTGCTTTTCCGCTTTTTTCATCAGAATCGCGACCCGGGTTTCCAGGTCCGGCGGTTCGACTGCGACCGTCAATCCCCAGCCGAAGCGGCTCTTGAGCCGGTCTTCCAACCCTTCGATTTCCTTGGGGTAGCGATCACAGGTGAGGATCACCTGCTGATTACCTTCAAGCAAGGCATTAAAGGTGTGAAAGAACTCTTCCTGCGAGCGGTCTTTCTTGGCGAAGAACTGAATGTCGTCAATCAGCAGTGCATCAAGACTGCGGTAAAACCGCTTGAACTCAGCCATGGCGTTCAGCTGAAGCGCCTTGACCATATCCGCCACAAACCGTTCGGAGTGCAGATAAACCACCTTGGCACCGGGGTTCTGTTCGACGATGTGGTTGCCGATGGCCTGCATCAGGTGGGTTTTACCGAGGCCAACACCACCGTATATAAAGAGTGGGTTGTAGGCGCCGCCGGCGTTATCCGCCACCTGCTGGCTCGCCGCCAGTGCCAGCTGATTCGATTTGCCCTCAACAAAGGACGCGAAGCTGAAACCCGGGTTCAAATAACTCTGAAACTTACCCTTACCGCGTTGTGAACCCGTGGTCTGAACCGGCATCGGGTCGTTATTCAGCCGCTCAGCCACCACAGGCGCTGGCTCCGGGCTGGGCTGTTGAGTAGCCGGATGGCGGGTTTCGGGTTCGGAGACTGACGCTCTTTCGGCATCAGCCGTGGGTTCAACACTCTGGGTTTCAGGTTGGCGCCGGGCAGGCCGTGCCGGTCTGCCCGAGCGAGAGCTGACTTCGACCAGCACCTGTGCTTCAACGGCACCGAACTGAGCCATCAGCTCCTGAATACGGTGCAGATATTTGTCCCGAACCCAGTTACCCACAAAGCGGTTGGGTGCCAGCAACACCAGGGCATCGCCGTCCTGACGGTGGCTCAGTGGGCGTATCCAGGTGTTGAACTGGTGCGAGGGAACCTCTCCGCGCAGCAGGTCAAGACACTGTTGCCAGGCTGAATCGGGCACAAACTCTCCGGATGAATACCAAAATAGAAGCCGCATTCTAACTTGCCCACACGGCACACGCCAGTCGCAGACAACCCTGTAACAGCTCCCGCCCTCAACAAGTCAAAAGACCCGAATCTCGCTACAGGCGGGCATTAGCGCCAGTTTATCGGCCGACAGGTCACCCGTTCCAAAGGTGTGTATAACCGGGCGCACAAGGCTGTGCGTAACCCACTGGATGGTTTTGTGAATAAAACATTGTGTATAAGTGGCCAGGTTATACACACCTTTTGGACCGGTCATGCCCAGACCACTCCCAGCGAAGCCCAGAGTTGTTTCGTCCGTACCCTATTGTTTTATAAGGATTTTTTTGGCTTTTAAACAGAAAACGCTGCGCCTAACTAATAACAAAAAAGAACTACCCTAAAACCCAATACACCTAAATAAATTCTTTAAGTACTCAATGCTTAAAACCTCAGAGCTCCCAAAAAACGAATCATGGATAACCCAGCATGTGATTGATGACTGATTAAAAAATCGTCATTGAATTACTCAACCAAAGTGATTAGAATCCGCCGTCCAAATTTATGGGTTCGCAAGCTCCGAATGTGAGCACCTGGCGGACCCGATGCCCAACGGAAGCTTTGCTTCCCCCGACACGGTGTGAGAACAACCATGAAACGTACTTTTCAACCCAGCGTCCTGAAGCGCAAGCGTACCCACGGTTTTCGTGCCCGTATGGCCACGGCCAATGGCCGCAAGGTTCTGGCTCGCCGCCGTGCTCGTGGTCGTGCTGCCCTGACGGTTTAACCGGTATTTGCCCGACACGCGCCCTGGACCCCGGTTCTGAACCCGCTCCGGGTTACGGACATCCCCGCAGTCATCGCTTACTGACCCCCGGGGATTTCCGTGCCGTGTTCGACCAGGTGGCTGTCAAATCAGCCTGTCCTGAACTGCTGCTCCTGTCCCGCCCCGCTCAAACAGGCACCGCCCGGCTTGGGTTTATTCTCGCCAAAAAAAACATCCGTACTGCCGTAGCCCGCAATCGGATCAAGCGCTGTGCCCGGGAAGTTTTTCGTCTGCACTATGCCGATTGGCCACCGCTCGACATCATTTTGATGGGTCGAAAAGAGTTGGGGACGCTGACGCATGAGCAGTTGCATGAGCTGATTGAAAAGCAGCTCAGACGTCTGACGCGCCGCTGGCACAAGTCGATAACCGACTCGGCCTGAAACCTGCCCCAGAGTTTTTGGCTGGCCAGGGGTATTTGGCTGGCAATACGCACCCTGTGCAGGTACCATTTCGGCGCTTTTTACACACAGGAAGACGGCGGATACCCTCTGTCGTGTAAGCTTCCTCAGCCTGAACCGGGCAACCACAGACTGCTCCCATTCTGATCCAGCCCCTGGTGTGTTGGATAGTGCGTGTTTTTGACAGTCAGGAACCGGTTCAGGGTTAATGATCTGACTGGAAATTGATTATGGATGTGCGCCGTATTGTCCTGATCGCGGGTTTGGCCGTGGTCTCTTACATCTTGGTCCTGCAATGGTCGTCAGACTACGCCAGTGCGCCGCCTGAACAGCAAGCAGCCGCTTCGTCAGAGGTCGTCCCGCTCGACGTACCGCAATCCGACATTCCGGACGAGTCTGCCAGTACCGCTGTTACCACCAGTGAAGTTCCCGAGGCCGCCAATGCCCCCGGCGCGACTGCAACAGCTTCATCGGCTAATGGTGGCGTGGTCAGTATAAAATCCGATGTACTTAATCTCAGGGTAGAGCTGAGAGGCGGTGATGTGATTTATGCAGCGCTGCCTGAATACCCCTACCGGGCCGATACGCCGCAGATCCCCTTCCAAATTCTTGAGAACCAGCAGCGTACCTACACTGCCATGAGTGGTTTGGTGGGGCCTGACGGGATCGACAGCGAACAGCGCGCGCTCTATCAGGTTGAGCAGAGCGAGTATCAGTTGGCGGACGGTTCACAGCAGCTGGAAGTGACACTGACTCACACCACGGACGACGGCCTGACGGTTAACAAAGTCTTCACTCTGACACGTGGCAGTTACCTGATCGATATTCGTTATGAAATTCAGAACGGGTCAGCCGAAGCGATCACTACCAACCTGTTCGCCCAACTCAAGCGAGATGGCTCCGAAGACCCTAGCGCCGGTGGCCAGATCGGCATGGCATCTTACCTGGGGGTTGCCATCACCACTCCCGAAGATCGCTACCGTAAAATTTCCTTTGGTGACATGGAAGATGAAACTTTCCGCATCGCCCAGACTGGCGGCTGGATTGCCATTCTGCAGCATTACTTCCTGTCGGCCTGGATTCCGGGCGAGGATCAGACACACAGCTACTATGCCCGGCAATTGGAAAATGGCCTTTATTACGCCGGTTTCCAATCACCGGCGTTGACCGTATCGCCCGGTGACACGGCCACCACCTCTGCAGAGCTATATGTCGGCCCGAAAGATCAGGATAACCTGGCCACCATAGCTGAACATCTGGAACTGACAGTCGATTATGGTTGGCTATGGTGGGCTGCCCAACCGTTGTTCAAATTACTCCAGTTTATGCACAGCCTGGTCGGTAACTGGGGCTGGGCAATTGTACTGATGACCCTGACGGTCAAGATGGTCCTCTACCCGCTGACCGCTTCAAGCTACCGTTCCATGGCCAAGATGCGCAAATTTGCGCCGAAGATGACGCAACTGCGTGAGCAGTTCGGCGACGATCGCCAGCGTCTCGGCCAGGAAATGATGAAGATGTACAAGAAGGAGAAGCTGAACCCCATGGGCGGCTGTTTGCCGATCCTGGTGCAGATGCCGATCTTCATTGCCTTGTACTGGGTGCTGATGGAAGCCGTTGAGCTGCGTCAGTCGCCGTTTATCTTCTGGATTGAAGACTTGTCGATCAAGGACCCCTACTTCGTGTTGCCGCTGCTGATGGGCGCCTCGATGTTCGTGCAGATGCAGATGCAGCAGCAACCGAGCATGGACCCGATGCAGGCGCGGATGATGAAGTTCATGCCGGTGATCTTCACCTTCATGTTCCTCTGGTTCCCGGCCGGTCTGACGCTTTACTGGTTCGTCAACAACGTGACCACCATTGTGCAGCAGTACATTGTTAACCGTCAGTTCGAGAAAGCCGACAAGGCCAAATCGGGCAGCTGATGTCCGACCGCGATACGATTTGTGCCCTGGCAACGCCACCCGGACGAGGTGGCGTTGGCATCATCCGGGTATCCGGAACGGGCACAGCCGCTATCGCCAGGGCCGTACTGGGTTATACTCCCCAGGTTCGCAACGCTCATTATGGCCCCTTTCTTGATGCCGACCAGCAACCGCTGGATGAAGGTATCGCCCTGTTTTTTGCCAACCCCCAGTCCTTTACCGGTGAAGATGTACTTGAGCTTCAGGGCCATGGCGGGCCGGTTATTCTGGATCTGCTGCTGCAGCGAGTGATGGGGCTCGGCGCGCGCCTGGCGAGACCGGGCGAATTTTCCGAACGCGCCTTTCTGAACGACAAGCTGGACCTGGCTCAGGCCGAGGCTATTGCTGATCTCATTGATGCCTCCTCCAGCGAAGCCGCCCGTTCGGCGGTTCGCTCCCTGCAAGGCGCCTTCTCCAAGGAAATCCACAGCTTGGTCGAGCAACTGATCAGTCTGCGTATATACGTTGAAGCCTCGATCGACTTTCCCGAAGAAGAAATCGATTTTCTGTCCGATGGCAAAGTACAGTCGGATTTAGCTGCCATAATCGGTCAGCTAGATCGGGTTACCGAAGCGGCCAATCAGGGCAGCCTGATGCGCGACGGCATGACGGTGGTGATCGCCGGCCGGCCAAACGCGGGCAAGAGCAGTTTGCTCAACGCCCTAGCGGGTAACGAGCGGGCCATCGTAACCGACATCGCCGGCACTACCCGGGATGTGCTGCGCGAACATATCCACATTGACGGCATGCCGTTACACATCATCGATACCGCCGGTCTGCGGGACACCCCGGATGCCGTCGAACGCATTGGTGTAGAACGCGCCTGGCAGGAGATCGAACAGGCCGACCGGGTACTGCTCATGGTCGATGCGAGCGAAACCGATGCGACCGACCCGGCTCAGTTGTGGCCCGATTTCGCGCATCGCCTGCCCGCTAATGTGGCGATCACCGTGGTGCGCAACAAAATCGATATTACGGAAGAATCCCCAGGTTTATCCACAGTAAATTCACAGCCGGTGATCCGGCTATCCGCACGGGATCAAATCGGTCTCGACGCCCTGCGGGCGCACCTGAAACAACTGATGGGCTATGAAAGTGCCCGCGAAGGCGGGTTTATCGCCCGGCGTCGTCATTTGGAAGCGCTGCATCAGGCTCAGGCGTTT
>DASSWT010000340.1:0-3536 GCA_035704555.1 Saccharospirillum sp.
CAGTTACTCAACCTATCGCGGGAGCTAATGAATGGATGTCTTTTTTGCCGACTGGGTCAGCCTGCTGTTGCGCTGGTTTCACGTCATCGCCGGGATCGCCTGGATCGGTGCGTCGTTCTATTTTATCTGGCTCGACAATCATCTGACCGACCCGCCGCAGTGGAAGAAAGACAAAGGCATCGGCGGCGATCTGTGGGCGATTCACGGCGGTGGTTTCTACGAAGTCGCCAAATACAAAGTCGGCCCAACGGAGATGCCCAAGGAACTGCACTGGTTCAAATGGGAAGCCTACACCACCTGGATCACCGGCATGCTGCTGCTGACCTGGGTCTATTATTTCGGCGCCCAGGCCTACCTGATCGACCCGGACGTCCGCGAGCTTAGCACCGGCATGGCCATCGGCCTGGGGCTGCTGTACACCGCCATTGGCTGGCTGATTTACGAAGGCCTGTGTCGCACGCCTCTGGTTGAACACAAAGCTTTTGGTGCCGTGTTGTTTATCCTCGGCACCGGCATGGCCTGGCTGATGACCGAAACCTTCTCCGGTCGTGGCGCCTACATTCACATGGGCGCGCTGATTGGCACCATCATGGCCGCCAACGTCTTTGTCAAAATCATTCCCGGTCAGAAGAAGATGGTCGCCGCCGTTGCGCGTGGCGAACAACCCGACAGCAAACCCGGACTGGTCGGCAAACAACGCAGCGTCCACAACAACTATCTGACCCTGCCGGTCATCTTCATCATGATCAGCAATCACTACCCGATGACCTACCAGCACAGCCTGAACTGGCTGATCCTGATGGCACTGATACTGATCACCGTTGTCGTTCGCCACTACTTTAACCTGGCCCACCGGGGCGTGCGCAAACCGCTTATTCTGGTCGTCGCCAGCCTCGCCTTCGTGGCCGTAGCGGGCGCCTTGTCATGGCCTTCACAGCCCGCCGCCGATAGCAGTGCCAGTGGCGAAGCACCGGTACTCAGCGATGCAGAGGGCTTGTCTCTGGTAATGGAGAAATGCGCCACCTGCCACAGCCGCGACCCTTCAGACCCCATGTTTCCGACCGCACCGGCCGGTGTGGTGTTCAGCAACCTGGAGGACATAGAGCGCTGGGCCAGTCGCATTCATGCGCGTACCGTCGTCAGCAAAGACATGCCCTTTATGAACCGCACAAACATGACCGACGAACAACGTCAGGCGCTGGGTGACTGGTTAAATAGCCGGTTTTAAGTCAGAATCGGGGGTTATTACTCAAGCTTCGAAGTTCGCTATAGATTAGCGCCGGGTGGCAGGGCTGCTTTTGCGGGGATATCTGAGGCATGGATGCCGAAGTTAAGCCTACATGGATGTATTCACGGCGACCCCGCAGGAGCGGCCCTGCCATCCGGCGCGGGCTCAAGGCTATGTCGCCTATTTGATCTCCGGAACTTGAGTTATTAAACCTGCATCACCTATTCTGCGATGCAGGCAGACATTCACCGGCACCCTAAGGTTTTGCTCACGCGTCGAATGAACCCACACGATCCCTGGCTGGAACGCATTAAGGCTGTCACGCTGCCAGCCTTGTTGCCACAGACATCCCTACCCGGACCCTCGGCCCCTTTGACAGACTGGATCAAAGTGGTCAGCGAAGATCCATTGCTGGCAATGCTGATTTTTCGCTATGCCAATCGCATGATGTCGAACCGGCAGGTACTGGTGCGCACGCTTGAACATGCCGTCGCCCTGATTGGCTCGCAACGCCTGATCAAACTGACCGAAAGCATCCCCAGGCTCGACCCGGGCAGTACCGCTTTTTCCGGCTTGCAAAGCACCGTGGGTGACAGTCTGGTCGCGGCCAGCCTGATGCGCCAGTGGTTTGAAATGCGGCAGATCCCCTGGACCGAAGCCGACTACTGGATGACCCTGTTCTACGATGTTGGTCTCTGGGCCCTGTGGTTGCTTGAACCACAAATGATGGATGGTTTTGAATTTCGGGCCGCACGCGGCGAGAACCGCAACAAGCTGATCGAAGACATGATTGGCATGTCGGTGCGCGACTGGAACAATGAACTGTGCAACCACTTTCAACTGCCCGCCATTCCCGAAACCAATACCAACGAAGAGAACGAGCATATTGAAAACCGAATCCAGCCGCACAAACTCTCGGCGCTGAAATTCTTCCTGCCGTTCAGTCACGAACTGGCCTATCAGGTGCGCCAGACCTGGGAGTCGGAGCATCTGGATACCCTGTTCCGTACCGGCGAAATTGCACTCGGCCTGACCGAATTCCGCCCCATGCTGAAAACCTGGATCACCTCAGCCGCCCGCGAATACCAGCTACCCCAGGCCGCCACAGCCGCGCGCCGCTTACTGGCTCACCAGCCTCCCGTCAGCACCCGGAGCGCAACTCATCGAGAAGGATTCAGCGAAGCAGACCGGGCCTGGGCCGAGGAGATCAGCAAGACCCACACGACATCACACAGCCGCAAAGCAACCACCGCCAAGCCGAAGGCCAAGCCATCGGCACCGGTTGCTCGCGCCAAAGAGTCCGACACGAAAACGACCAGCCAGACCATCTACCGGCACAGCGTGAATCTGAACAGCCTGCGCGAAGTGCGCCGGCAATTTCGCAATCAGAAAACCTGGCACTCACCGGTCGAGATACAGGAAAGCGCCCTGTTCTGCCTGCAGCAGGGGCTCGGCCTGCACCGCATCGTGGTAATGGAGCACAACAAGGGCTACTGGCAGGCTTTCGATCACGAAGGCTGCGACCATTATTTGCTGCTCAAGCACCTGAAACTGCCCATCGCCGGAAGCAGCGCGCTGCAGGAGTTCAGTCGCCGTGTGACCGCCGCCTGGCTGCACAAAGACAACCGCGCCAAAGCCAAAAAGCAACTGCCAGACGCCCTGTTTAAAGCCGCCGATGGTCAGGATTTTTTCCTGCGCTCCTTCACCATCGGCCGCGAGGTGACGATGATGATCTACGCTGATGCCAAGGGCGACCCGGAACCGCTGGGCGAGTCAGACTATCGCCTGTTCCGGGAATTCTGCGCCGACTGGAACACTGCACTGAACCGGATACGCCAATGACGTTAAGTATCAAAGACCGACTGTTTGTCGCAAGCCAATACCTGGCACCCCACCATACCCTGTCGCGCCTCGCCAGCGCCCTGGCAGAATCTGAATGGGGCCCGCTGAAACGACGCTTTATCAAAACCTTTGCCCGGCATTACCAGGTCGACATGAGCGAGGCTGAGCGCCCGAATTTCGACGATTACCGCAACTTCAACGACTTTTTTACCCGGTCGCTGACCGCCGATGCTCGCACCTTCCCCGAGGACGCCAGCACCCTCTGCTCCCCCGTGGACGGCAATGTCAGCCAGGCCGGTGCCATTACCGACGGCCGCATCATTCAGGCAAAGCAACAAAGTTTTACCGTCACCGAGCTGCTAGGGGGCGATGCCGAACAGGCCCGACGCTACAAAGACGGTGAATTCGCCACGCTCTATCTGGCACCGAAAGACTATCACCGCATCCACATGCCCTGCGACGGCAC
>DASSWT010000078.1:0-6126 GCA_035704555.1 Saccharospirillum sp.
TCGCGCGCCCTGTTCACTCGCACGCTGAAGCCGCTGCTCCATCTGCTGACGAATGAGGCCCTTGTCAGTCGGTGGGTTCATGCTGACCTGCTCATCAATCGGAGCAGCTTGCGGCGCATACACATACACATTACCCGGGAATAGAAGCTGCAGCTTTAGCTGCTCGGCGGCTTTCACGGCAGGCTCCAGCATCGCCATCGCTTCCTGTGGCCAGCGGTGGTATGGCGGGTTGGCCGCGTAGACCATCAGGTCGACTCCCTGCGCAGCTTGCAATACGGCCGAGTCATCCTGAGCGTTACCCTTAATAACGAACTCGGATTTGAGCCAGGCCGGCGCTTTGGCCGGGTCACGCATTAGCGCTCGAATAGCCCAGCCCTGTTCGCGCAGGGCCAGTGCCATCTGCGAGCCGAAATTGCCGTTAATGCCGATGATGAGTGCGGTTTTCATGATGTTTTTCCTTGCCAGTTAACGTCGATACCGCCATTCTATTATTCATTTTAAGATATAGAATCGATATTAATTAACCATGGCTATTCATCTATGAATAACACTGATTGGCAAGGCTGGCAGTATTTTCTCGAGATTGCCCGTGCTGGTAGCCTGAACCGGGCGGCTGAGGCATTGGGAGTCTCCCAACCCACCCTGTCGCGCCATCTGCAGGCACTGGAAAAGCAACTCGGCCAGACCCTGTTCGACCGCAGCACCCAGGGGTTATCTCCAACCCGCTTCGGCCAGAGCCTGATTGAAGAAGCCGAGCAGATGCGCACCTCGGCGCACCGGCTGGAGCGGCTGGCTGCCGGGCAGGACCAGGCCGTTACCGGGCGTGTACGGCTCTCGGCCAATGAACCGATTGCGCTGTATTATCTGCCCCGCATTCTTCCTGATTTCATGGATGCTAACCCGGCGCTCTCTGTCGAGGTGGAGGTCACCAACAAGGCCACCAGCCTCGACAAGCGCGATGCCGATATCGCCATCCGCATGTTTGCACCGCAGCAACCCGACCTGGTTGCCCGGCATTTGTTCGACATTCCCCTTGGCTTTTACGCGAGCACCGGTTACCTGGCCAGGCATGGCAACCCAAGCACCGCTGAGGAGCTATTCAAACACCGACTGCTGGGTTACGACCGCGACAAGCAATTTGAACAGGGTGCAGCCAGTCTCGGCTGGCAGGTTCGCAATGAGGACTTTTACTTTCGTACCGATAGCATGCCATTGCACCTGGAGATGGCGCGTAACGGCGGTGGCATTGTTGGCACTCACCGGCAATTGGCTGCCCATTTCGGGCTGGTGCCAATCGGCGTTGACGTATTGCTACCCAATCTGCCGCTCTATTTGTGCTGTCACCGGGATGTAAAACACAACCGACGCATACGGCTGTTGATGGATTTTCTGGCGGAGCGGCTGGATTGCCTGTCGGCCTGATCCATGTCCGGGCCCCGGATGTGCAAACCGTCATTACACCAGAGCACCTTGAATTTCGGCCAACTTAGCCTAACGTCCTAATCATCATTCAATGCAATAGGAGATTGCTCATGAAACGTCACGCAAGCGCACACTGGGAAGGTGGACTGAAAGATGGCAAAGGCACTGTTTCTACACAGAGCGGTGTACTGGACAAGCAGCAATATTCATTCGGAACGCGTTTTGAAAATGGCAAAGGCACCAATCCGGAAGAGCTGATTGGTGCGGCGCATGCCGGTTGTTATTCCATGGCACTGTCGATGATTCTCGGAGAAAAAGATCTGACAGCCGACAGCATCGACACCAAAGCCGATGTAACACTGGACGAAGTCGATGGTGGGTTTGCCGTCACGGCAGTGCACCTCACCCTGACGGCCAGTATTCCAGGCGCCGATGAAAAGACGTTCAAGGAAGCCGCTGAAGCGGCCAAAGAAGGTTGCCCCATTTCGAAGTTACTGAACGCGAAAATAACCCTGGATGCAACGCTGAAGAGTTGATGTGTAACCCGGACACCCGAGCCCGCTTAACAGGGCGTAAAAGGGTGTTCGGTTGGCTCGACGTGTCAGCTATTGCGATTTCTGAAAATTGTGTGATTTAGCGCGTTGCCAGCACGTCATGGCACTGTTTTGCTGAGGTACGGTTGAAGGTTGTAAAGCCGTGCTGTCTCAAAATGCTTTCCAGTTCCCCCTCCTGACTCCACTGCGGATTAACCTCGTAAAATACGGCCATCGTATTTTCCAACAGGCCCGAGTGACCCAGCGCTTCAAGAACCGATTTTTCATGCCCTTCTACATCGATCTTGATAATGCGACCTGTATTGGCGGGTACCAGAGCGGGCAACGCCTCCGGCCCGAGAGTGGAGATCGTTTCTGTGACCCGGAACCAGCGAGGCAGCTGCCGCAATGAAGCCGCACCGCTGTGCCCCGGTTTCTTGGCGATGGTTGCGTGCCCGGTGGAAAGCGATACGGCCGCTTGCACGGGGTGCACAACGGCCTCCACGCCGTTGATGGCGATATTGGCTTTCAACAACGAGAAAGTGCTCGATACCGGCTCAAACGCAATGGCTTGCTCACAGTTCGCATTCAACCCGGCAAGTATTGAATAAAGCCCCTGATTTGCGCCGATATCAACAAACACAAAAGGGTCGGCCTGATGTCGCAAAAAGTCAGCAAAATGCAGGTCGTATGAACCTTTTTTACAAAAGTGAAAGGTTGCATCCAGCCAGTTTCTACGCAGCAGAATACCGTACTCTGACCGAACATAGCCGGAAGGCGGTCGATGGGGGTTTTTGTCAAAGCTAGCGGTACGGATATGCCTTTGGCGAACCGGCTCGAGCAGGTTCAGTAAATCAGTCATAACGGCCTCCCCTGACGTTTGCACCAAACTAGGGGTTTCTTGTTACAGATTAATGAAAGTGTAACTTGAGGTCATTGTCTATAGAGCCGAGCCAATTGGGAGACCAGCGTTTCCATACTCAGCCGCAAATCAGCAGGCCCAATCACCTCCATTTCTGCCCCGAACCGCAACAGCTCTGCACAGCCATGAGGAGGCCGACCCACCGGCATGGTAGCGCTGTGCCAGCCGGAATTATCAGCCGGGTCGATAACGGTGTGGTCGATCACATAACTTGCGCAGACGTATTCCATGATCTTCACCCCCAGGCCGGTTAACCGAACCTCGGCCGTTACCGGAAACTGCAGGGCCTCCATTCGGCGCAGACTGGACTGCCAAAACTCGGCCAGGTTGAAATCGGCAGGCCTTTCGAACACTGCCTCCATCACCTCAAGTGATTCTATGCGGGAGACACGGTAGGTGCGGATATCGTGCTCAACTTGCGCCACCAGGTACCAATGCCCGCCTTTCAACACAACCCCGAGTGGCTGGGCCTCACGCTGACGCACCCCTCTCCAGCTCTGGTACGACATGCCAACCAGTCGCTGTTCAAGTACCGCTGTCATCAGCTGCGGCAAGTGCTCGGCCTTTTCGTCGTCTGAAAACCAGTTGGGTGCATCCAGCAGAAAGCGGCTCTGCAGCCGGTCGGCCTCCTGCCTCATGCTCTCGGGCAGGGCGGTCATCAGTTTCAGTCGCGCGTCCGCCAGGGTCGATTGCAGGCCCATCTTCTGGGCCGGGCCCGCCAAACCGGCCAGAAACAGCGTTTCCGCCTCCTGCGCTGAAAGCCCGTTCAGGCGCGTGCGATAGCCGTTTAACAAGCGGTAACCGCCCTGAACCCCTTGCTCACTGTACACCGGCACCCCCATTTCACTGAGCGCATCGATATCCCGATACACGGTGCGAACCGAAGTCTCGCAGGTCTCTGCCAGCTCCCGGGCGGTCACTTTGTCGTGGGTTTGCAATGTCATCAGCAACTTCAGTAGCCGGCCGGCTCTCATGGTCTGGTTCTCTCAAACAGTGTCGGAAACTTTTTTCAGCATAGCGTTAATACCTGACACAAGGTGTCAGGTTTAGTCACTACCATGGCTCGGGCAGTACCACTTATTACACCCAAGTACATCCAAGGAGACCGAACATGAGCAAAGACACCATCGTTTTTTACCATTCGCCTCAAACCCGCGGTACCGGCATCTGGTTCCTGCTGGAAGAGCTGGGCGTTCCCTACGACATGAAAATTGTGAACTTAAAAAAGGGCGAGAACCTCGAGCCGGAGTTTCTGGCCATCAACCCAATGGGCAAATTCCCGACGCTGGTTCACAACGGCATGGTGATTACCGAGCAGGTTGCCTGCTACCTCTACCTGGCCGACCTCTTTCCCGAAAAAGGCCTGGCTCCGGGTCTTAATGACCCCAAACGCGGTGCCTATTTGCGTTGGATGGCCTACCAGGGCAGCAGTTTCGAACCCGCAGTCATCGACCGGGCGCTAAAACGCGAACCCGGCGATCCGTCCATTATGCCGTATCGAAGTTTCGAACATATGCAGAACACCCTATTCGACCAGATTGCCAAAGCCCCCTACTTGCTGGGCGATAAACCCTATGCCGTCGATTTCTTCTGGGGATCAACGCTGAAATGGTGCCGCCAGTTCGGATTGGTAGAAACCACCCCGGTGGTCGACGACTACATAGAACGCATTATATCGCGCCCGGCGTTTATCAGAACCGAGGAGCGGGACCAGGCGTTGGCGGAAGAGCTGGAAGCGGTTAACGCCGAAGATGCCTGAGGCATCGGCGCTAATCTAAAGGCAGGCTTCCTGGCGGAGGACTGGGTAGACTGGGTTAGCACTTACAAACCCAGCGCACCGCGTCGCAGCCAATCGTGCACAAACGCCAGTTTGTAGCGTGCGTGGTTCGAGAGCACGAACGGATAGAGATCGGATAGTCCCATTGACCGGTTGACGTGGTTAACCCCCACGGTGAGCGAAGCGGCGATGCGAATAAGCCGCTCTGCATCGGGTTCCGAATAAGGGTCCCAGCCCGAATCCGGTATCTGCGTGGAGGACAAGCCGGTCGCCACAAAGCTGTCGGCAATATCGGTGAGGTGCAGCAGGTGCGCTGCCGTTTCTGCGAAGTCTTCATGCGGGTGTGAAGACGCGTAGCTTGTTAAGTAGTGCTGGCGCCATTCTTCAGGCGGGCCATTTTCATAGTGGTATTGCAGGGCTGTCTGATAGTCGATTCGTTCATCGCCGAACATTGCCCGAAAGGCATCGAGAAAGTCTTCACGAAGGCTCAGACGCCACCAGAGCATATGGGCGATCTCATGGCGCATGTGGCCGATCATGGTTCTGTAGGGCTCTTGCAAGGCTTCCCGTCGTGTTGTCACCAGAATGGGGTCTACCTCTGCCACACTGATAGTGACTACGCCTTCCGCGTGACCCATGGGTACCGGGGTTGGCCCTTCAGCCAGCAAATGAAACACAGGCGGTGCGCCCGGATCTTCCGGGCGGAACCAGTGCCAGCGACCCAGGTTATCCAGCGCCCAGCGTTTGGCGGCCTCGGTTTGTGCCCAGTTGGGAATGGCATTGGGGAGCGTCGGATCGGGCGCCAGCGCGGTCATGGCACAGGATCGGCAAAACGCCCCCTGTTTTGGGGCTATCCAGTTACAACCGATTTTTTCCCGGTTCGCACAGAACGGCGGCGTCGGCAGAAAAGCCCGCGCCTGAGGGTCGTAGGCAACGGGCGTTCCATCGGCCGTGGTCAAGTTGTCGAACCAGAGTGATCCGGCGCCGACGGGGTTGGAAAATACGCGCATAACGAAACCTTCCTTGAAAGTATGTTTTACCATAGTGGGGGTCAGACCCACCCGACTACAACCGGCTAAGTGGTTACAGGATTTTCCAGGTTCGTGTTTTCTTCACTATGCCGCGCTATGAAACCCTGGAATTAACACTTGGTAACGCCCAGTAACAACACAGTTCGCTGTGGTCAACGTCTTTGATTGACCCCCCATATGATTGTCGATAACGTGACCAATCGATTCGAGCAGTGAGATCACCACTCGCTTATCCCCCTTCCAGATTGGGCGTAAACGAAGGTTTTGTCAGTGCGGTGACGCACCTACTCGTATCGTAGTCCTGTACTGGAACACCTCCTTTGCGCGCAACGCGCTCTGAATAGGTCACTGCCAGTGCTTTCAGGAATCTCTGTTCGGAGACATGCAGTGCGAACAGCATCGAATGCACGACGCTTTATGCGGGCGCTGGTTACAGCCTCG
>DASSWT010000111.1:0-5115 GCA_035704555.1 Saccharospirillum sp.
ACCAGGTGTACGCTGCGCGAGCCGCCCCTCGGGTCTCCCGCCTGTGCACCGGAGGTTACCGATGTCGGTGCCACGCGCTCAAGCAGGCTGATCACGTTGCCAACCCAGGCGTGCTCTAGCTCTATCACTTCAATTTCTTCACTGCCTGCCCGGTCGAGTAGCTCGACAATTTCGGCTATACGTTCGATATTTTCAGCACGATCGGCGATGATCAGGGCATTAGCGGTGCTAACGCCGGCCAGATGGCCGTATTTGGCGACCAAAGGGCGCAGGATCGGCACCAGCTCCATCGCCGAGGTATTCTGAATCGGGAATACCCGAATGATGATTTCCTCGCCAGTGATCGAACCATCGGTATCAACCTCGAGACCTGCAGACTTAATGTCAGCCTGACCGATGATCTTGACCGCATTTTCCGTCTCGACCGCCGAGAAACCGTAGACTTCGATGGTCGCCAGAAAGATCTCATAGATGGCTTCGGCGGTAAGTTCCCGGTCTGAAATAACCGTGACCTGGCCGCGAACCCGGGGATCGACAATAAAGCTTTTGCCGGTGACACGCGCCACCAGGTCAATCACTTCATTGATGTCGGCACCCTGCATGTTCAACTGATAGGTCGGCTCTTCGGCACGTGCCGGAAGGCTGGCCAGCACCAGCGCCAGAATCAGTAACAGTGACCGTAACAGTGGCTCCGCACTCCTGCGAACCAGGCCGATAGCATGCATGTTGTTGTCCTTTGTTAATCGATCGTTCTGCATGGTGTCAGAATCGAGGTATGGATTGGTAGATGGTAAAGGAGCGTGAACCCCGTTGAATCTGTATCTTCAATTCGCCGCCGGTTTGCAGAATCTGGTTCAGCAGCATCTGATCCTGACCGATGTTGCCGACCGGCTGGTCGTTGACCGCGGTGACCACGTCACCCGGGCGCAGCCCGGCCATGGCCAACTGGCGGGCATTCTGGGTTACCCGGTAACCGGACCCGGTTGCTTCAAGGCCCACTTCATCCAGGAGGCCCTGAGGGTCTGAGTTGGCGCGCTGTTGCACATAGGAGACCATCTGCTCAACCTGGGCCTGAACATCCTCGCCCCGGTCTACCCGTTGCTGGGCCTGATCGATGGTCTCGCCAAAGCTGCTGGCGTCTTCGATCGGTTCGTCGTTGACCTGCAGCAGCTCTGAGGTTTCCAGTCGCTCATAGCGCAGGGTTTCCAGCTGACCGTTTCGATCCAGAATAACCCGGTCGCTGTAAACCGCCGACAGAGTGGCCTGATTGAAAATATCATCCCCGACGGAAAACGCACTGGCCTGGCCACCGCCCCGGGAAATAATGGCAAAGCCATTACCGTCGGTTCCCCGTGAAAGCACGGCCTGCAGAGTCATGTTCAACCGGGTCTCGGGGGCTTCTACCGGTCGTTCCGGCTCGGCTTCGGCGACCGCTTCAAATTGACCGAACAAGTGACGTTCAGCCAGGGTGGCGCCCAGTTGCTCCGGGTTCGCACTGCCATTGCCGGTGTTCAGGTTGGCTGGTTGAATACGCGGCGCGGTGACTGTGGGCGCCGGTTGCAGCCATAGCCAGGTCAGCTGTGCACTGAACACGGCACTCAGGGCGATAAGGATTACAACGACCCAGCGCTGTAGCGGCAGCCAGATTTGCCGGGTTTGGTTCACCCAATCCATCAAAACACCTTTTGCGAGATTTCTATCAGGGTGTCACGCCCGCCGGGCACGGGTATGCCCAGGCGTTCGGCCATGGCCCGCTGCACGGCAACCTTTCCCTGCCCTTCACGGCTCAGTTCGGCCTGGATCAGCGAGGTGTTATCCAATGCGTTGATCGCCACCCGCCAGGCGGTTTCGTCGCTGGTGATCTGGCCTTGCATCTGTGGCACGTCGAACTGCTGTCGGGACCGGCCCATCGGAACTTCAACCGGCCCGCCCGACCAGGATAACTCACCCGAGGCATCGCCCAGGGAGCCACCCCAGCCTGCGCTCGCGCTCAGGTCCGACATGACCAGCCGCCCTTGCAGGGTCGAATTATAGGCCCGGGTGATCTGAGCAAAGGCGGCGTCGTCCACATAGCCGGATACCTGTTCGACGCCAACGCCGGTCGGGCGCAGTTGAATCTGGCCGGAGACATCCAGCGCCGGGCTGAACACGTGCACATCATAGGGTAATCGGCCAGTCAGTAACCCCAGGGGTCTGACTTGCCATTCGAGGTTGAATTCCGGGCTGTTTGGCACCCGCACCCGGCTTTCTCCCTGCCAGATATTACCCTGCGGCTGTTCCAGGCTTACGCCCAGAGATCGCAATATCGGGTCGCCATACTGCACTACCCAACTCAGTGGTACGGTAACCACCAGGGCAAACAAATACACGGCAACAAACAGCACCACTAACTTTATATTAATTCTCATAGACTTCCGTTCTGCACTATCCCTGCGCTTGCTCCGGGCGTGCCGCCCAAAGTTCAAAAAATATCGGACCGCCAGTGTATAGAAGGCCCCATTTCACGACAATCGGTTTACAACGCCCTGACGTTGATTTTGCTGGCTGCGAGGTCATTCCCGCCCATTATAAACGCCCATAAAAAAGCCCGCACGAGGCGGGCTTTGATCAGGTAAATAAGGGCCGGGCTGGCTTACATCATGCCGCCCATGCCGCCCATACCACCCATGCCACCCATATCCGGCATGCCACCACCAGAAGACTTGTCTTCCGGCTTGTCGGTGATCATGGCTTCAGTGGTGATCATCAGGCCAGCAACGGAGGCTGCGGCTTGCAGGGCTGAACGGGTCACTTTAGCCGGGTCGATAATACCCAGTTCCATCATGTCGCCGTATTCGCCGGTTGCAGCGTTGTAGCCGTAGTTACCAGACCCTTTCTTGACTTCGTTCAGTACAACAGACGGCTCGCCGCCGGCGTTGTAAACGATCTGACGCAGCGGTGCTTCCATGGCACGCAGTGCCAGGGCAATACCGGTACGCTGTTCTTCGTTGTCGCCCTGAATCTCGCCAACGTTCATCAGTGCACGTACCAGGGCAACACCGCCACCGGCAACCACACCTTCCTGAACCGCAGCACGGGTAGCGTGCAGGGCGTCGTCAACGCGGGCTTTCTTCTCTTTCATTTCCATCTCGGTGGCGGCGCCAACCTTGATGACTGCAACACCGCCGGCCAGTTTGGCAACGCGTTCCTGCAGTTTTTCCTTGTCGTAATCGGAGGTGGACTGCTCGATTTCGGCACGGATCTGCTCGACGCGGCCTTTGATGTCGGCGTCTTCACCGGCACCGTCAACAACGATGGTGTTCTCTTTGGACAGAGTAACCTTCTTGGCGCTACCCAGGTGTTCCAGGGTGGCGGTTTCGAGGCTCATGCCCACTTCTTCGGAGATGACGGTACCACCGGTCAGAATCGCGAGATCCTGCAGCATGGCTTTGCGACGGTCGCCGAAGCCCGGTGCCTTGGCGGCAGAGACTTTAACGGTGCCGCGCATGTTGTTGACAACCAGGGTCGCCAGGGCTTCGCCTTCGATGTCTTCAGCGATGATCATCAGCGGACGGCTGGCCTTGGAGACGGACTCCAGTACCGGGATCAGGTCACGGATGTTGCTGATTTTCTTGTCGACCAACAGGATGTACGGGTTTTCGAGCTCGGCCGTCATGGTTTCCTGGTTGGTGATGAAGTACGGAGACAGGTAACCGCGGTCGAACTGCATGCCTTCCACGACTTCCAGTTCGTCGTCGAAACCACTGCCTTCTTCAACGGTGATCACGCCTTCGTTACCGACTTTTTCCATCGCATCGGCGATCAGGCCGCCAATGGTGGCATCGGCGTTGGCAGAAATGGTACCAACCTGGGCGATGGCTTTTTTGTCTGAGCAAGGCACAGACAGTTTGGCGATTTCGTCAACAACGGCACGGGCTGCTTTGTCGATGCCGCGCTTCAGGTCCATCGGGTTCATGCCCGCTGCAACTGATTTGAGGCCTTCGTTGATGAATGCCTGGGCCAGCACTGTGGCGGTGGTAGTACCGTCACCGGCTTCGTCGTTGGCCTTGGAAGCAACTTCCTTGACCATCTGAGCGCCCATGTTTTCGAACTTGTCTTCCAGTTCGATTTCCTTGGCGACCGATACACCGTCTTTGGTGACGGCGGGTGAGCCGAAGGATTTATCGAGAATTACGTTACGGCCTTTCGGGCCCAGTGTCACTTTGACGGCGTCTGCCAGCAGGTTCACGCCTTTCTGCATTTTGCTGCGAGCGGAATCGCCAAATTTAACGTCTTTAGCTGCCATGATGTGCTTACCTTCCTTACAATTCGTTTAACGAGTTCGGTTTACTCAATAACACCGAAGATGTCGCTTTCGGTCATAATCAGCAGTTCTTCACCGTCAATTTTGACGGTGCTGCCTGCGTACTGACCAAAAACAACGGTATCGCCTACCTTCACATCCAACGACTTGACGTCGCCGTTATCAAGGATTCGGCCGTTACCGACTGCCAGGACTTCGCCCTGAGAGGGCTTTTCTTTGGCAGAACCGGGCAGAACGATGCCACCAGCCGTTTTTTCCTCTTGTTCCTTGCGGCGTACTACGACGCGATCATGCAAAGGACGAATTTTCATGGATCCAATCTCCTAAAACACATTGTGGGAGTTTTGTTGTGAATTCGGGTCTGTTCGATACGGAACGGCCCCGGAATGCCAATGCTCCCCGTTAATGGGGCCGATAAATTTTCATTTCAACACCTTGGTGGTTAAATTTTTTGTGTGCCTTTCGTTCGTGCCGGGTACCGGGGATCCCTATCGGGGGTCGGCGTGAACCCGTCCATGGGGCCTAGACCGCAGCATCCATGCTGCGGGCTTCCCCTGATAGGCCAACCCGGCACCCGACACTCAACTTTGATGGCTGTCATTACCTGCTATCAGAATTAGGATTTTGAGGATCGGTGGTTGAACCTGATCCAAGGAGGAAATCTGTGTGGGGCAAAAGATTTAATGAAACAGGTTTGAATTTTGGTACAGACCGAGTGCTGGCTGCCGGGTAGGCCACTCCGGGGAAGTCTGAGGCATGGACTAAAACGCCTGGAGCGTTTTAGCACGAGCAAAGCGAGCCCGAAGGGTGAA
>DASSWT010000209.1:0-4116 GCA_035704555.1 Saccharospirillum sp.
CGGGCTCCCCGCTGTTCAACCGGCAAACCGGATTTTTCGAAATCACCCTCAAAGACAAAAGCTCGCCCGAAAAAATTCTGGCCAGACAACACTTTCGCGCCCGGGGTGGCTGCTGCCGTTATTACACCAGCGACGCGGCTAGCTACTGTTCAACCTGTGTCTTGCTACCCAATGAAGAGCGGGACGAACGCCTGGGCACCTACCTGGAACAACAGTACAACGCTCAGTCAGCTTAAAGGACTGAACTTCACCTCGGGTATTCAATTACAAAAGCAATCTAAAAGGAGTAAGTATGAAACGCTCAACGGGCCTGAGACTGGCGATAATAACCATTGGACTGTCGGTATTTGCCAGCTTTTCACAGGCAGAGGATGTCAGAGCCTTTGTAGACGATGCCGGCCGTTCGGTCGAGATTCCGCTATCGCCGAAGCGCATTGTCAGCCTGCATGATGTTAGCTTCACCATTCCCTTACTTGAACTGGGTATCCACCCGGTCGGTAGCCATGGCCGAACCACGACTGAAGGGGAGCCTTTCATTCGCTCCAGCAAAGGGTTAACCGGAATCGATTTCGACAATTCCAGCATCGAATTTATGGGGAATTTGCCAGCGGATATCGAGCGCGTGGCGGCGGTCTCACCCGACCTGATCATTACCTCAGCCTGGCAAACCGCATCAGTCGAACAACTGGAGCAAATAGCGCCGACGGTGGTGCTCGACGGCAGCCAGAGAGAGGATTATGAAATTTACGACCTGCTGGCCGAGGTTGTGGGTGCCGAAGATCAACTGGCCACGTTAAAGCGCCGATACCAGGGCCAGATTGAAGAAGTGCGCCGGTTGATCGATACCGAAACCATTACCGTCAACGTTATTCAGGGCGTAAACGGTGATGTTCTGTCATGGCATACCTATGGAAATTTAGGCAAGGTTTTGCGCGATGCGGGCTTCCAGTTTCCCGAACGCGTCAATGCCATTCCAGAGGGTGATTTCGTGCGCTTCAGCGCTGAATCATTCCCCGAACTGGATGCCGACTTCCTGTTTGTAACCTATCGCACCGATACCGAAGAAACGCCCGCCGATGCCGTCGCCCACCTGGAACAGGTTGCACCGAATTTCTGTGACTTCCTGTACGCCTGCCGCAACAACCAGATGGCTATTATGCCCCGTGAAGAAGCATCCTCTACGTCATACTATGCGCTCGGTATCATGGCCTACACCGTGATCAGCCATATCAGTGGCCGCGAGTTCCAGCCGCAATAGTCCGGTATACCTTGCAAGTCAGGCTCGCTTTCGGGCCTGACTTATCCAATTGGTACGAAACACCCTTCTTATAAACCAGTTCTTCTGCACTCAATCCTAATCCGCAACCACGGTTTCCGGATTGCCATCAACTGCAGCCTCAATCATCGGCACCAGTACGTCGATGGCGGCATTCAAACTGATCAGCGAGCCATGTGCCAGCGCTCCACTGGCAATGCCATTACCGTCCAGCATTATTTCGCGACCCTCTGCGTTGGCATTAAGCGCGGTGCGCGACGACAGGTTTTCTATTTCGGATGCATTCTCGGCAGATACCCACCAGAAAACGACATCCGCATCGAGCTCTGGCATGATTTCCTGTGAAATCGTCATGTAAAACTGCCCTTCTTCAGACAGTTCACGCACCCTGGGGTGCACCTCCAGCCCTAAAGCCTCAATGGTTTTCACAGACGAATCCGTCTGGGTATACAAACCAAGATCACCGTTGTAAACCGTCAGCATAACAAAGGTTTTACCCTCCCATTCAGGGTGAGATGCCGCCACGTTTTCTATTCGGTTATTAAGTGCTTCGATCTGAGCAATGGCATCGGCTTCGCGGCCCAGTGCCCTGCCCGCCAACATTGCCTGCTCCTCCCAATTAAGGTCATAGTCGCCCCATCCAGCAGGCACGGCGACCACCGGTGCAATGGTTGAAAGCCTGGCATACTCCTGCTCGGTAATGCCCGAACGGATTGCGACAATAACATCGGGGTTGGTAGCTGCAATTTGTTCGAAATTCAGTTGTCCGGAGAGAAGTTCAGGATCTTTTTGCGAGAGCGCCTGAGCCCAGGGCCAAAGTCCGTTTTCATAGGGCCCATACCAGCTTCTCACGGTTAACGGCTGAATACCTAGAGCGAGCAGATTGTCCGCACCGGCGTAGTCGACTGTCGCCACACGTTCTGGTTTCGATTCGATCACCGTAGTGCCAAATTTATGTTCAATGGTTATTGGTAATTGTTGGGCAAAGGCTGGTATTACAATTGCCGCGAGTGTGGCAAATATTGGCTTGAGGAACGTCATCTTCATTTTCCATCAGAGTGTTGGTGAAGCGACTGCCCCAACTGAACCGGAGCAGACACCTTCAAACAGAGCGTGCTGGCTTCAGGGCTGGAAATCAGTCGAACTCCCGACCCAGAGTCAGCATGGCGAGACTCTCCGCAACATGATGGAGTGAGGTAAAGGTGTAACCGACCCAGAGATCGCGCGCATACCAGTAGTGCCGGTCTTCCTGAACAGCCGGCAGACTGCGCCAGAACGGCGCGTAGGCATCCCACTGGGTGGTCAGGAACTCAACAGATTGTCCAAAGCGGTTGGCCGTGCTCGACAACACCACATCGGCTTCAAATTCCGGGAGACGCTCAAAGCTGTAGTCGGTCGGGTCATCAGCCGTCTGATTACTGACAATGGCGGGCCGGGAAAAACCGATGTCAGCGGTGACCTGGTCGCGTGCGCCCCAGTTCACATAGTGCCAGATGCTTTCTTCCCACAGATCGAAATAGGAAATGCTGATCGCCGAGGGGTCGCCGAGCGCTTCACGAATCGTTGCAACCCGGTCCTGATAAGCCGCCAGCCGGCTATCGTAGGTTCCGCTCACGCCTGCTGCATCGGCGACCATGGCCAGATGGTCCAGATAGGGGAGGCCATCGGGAATAATCAGCGTTGGGGCAATGGCCTGCATCTGGTCATAGAGCTCGGCCTGCCAGGCGGTGATCAGGATCAGGTCCGGGTTCAGTGCCGCTATGGCTTCCAGGTCGGGTTCGTTGGCACTGCCGATACTGGCAAGGCCCGATTCCTCGCCCACATTGACCCCCAGAATATCAGTCGCACCACGAATGAATGCTTCACCCGTGCTGGCATCATACTGCACGCCAACACCAACCAGCGGAGCCCCCAGTTCGATCAGGGGCGTGGCCAGGCTGTCGTGCCGGGTGGCCACAATACGCTGCGGCGCTTCCGGAATGCAGGCATCCCCTTGCAGGTGAGAGAAGGCACGCATGCCTTCCTCACATTCCAGAGCAAATACCGGTGCGGCTACAAGGGTCATGCTGACCGTAAACAGGAACTTCTTCATGTTTGGCTTCCATATGGATGAATAAGCAGATTAATGCTCTGCAATATACCAAACACGAATTTAAATGAGAATCACTATTCTTAGTATTTGAATATGAAAAACGCCCCGGCCACAGCCTCGCACCCCAGCGGTGACCGGCTCAAAGATCAGGAAAGCGTCACCATAAATCCGGCAAAAAACTCCGCCAGTTCGGCGTGGGCATCCAACGGCAACACCTCGGCGACATACTGGTCCGGACGGACGACCACCAGACAACCCTGCTCACGGTTGATGCTACGCAGATCAAAGATATCCTGGCCATTTTTCAGATCCGGACAGAACACTTTCTCATAATCGTTCAGGCCGTATCGCCCTTTGCGGGGCAACAGCAGTGCCGGCATCGAGCCGAGTGCCAGGTCGCGATGTGACTGCTGAAACACTGCCCGAACATCAAAAACAGAGTCGATATCCTGTCCCGCAGGGGTGAACCGGCGAACCGGTGAATCTGGCGAGTCAGTCAAATACTCACAGAACCTTCGAATGCCTGATTGTGAGCCCCCAGTGTCTTTGGCGCTGGCGAAGGCGTACAAACGCCAGCGTCCATCCGCCCTGGCGACATGCCCAAGACGCAAGGGTCGTGCATCGGCCAGGCGTACCACGGGTGCTGAATGGAAGCGTTTGCCAACGGTAAACCCTTCGGCCAGTAACTGATGCCTCGCTTCGCCACAAATAAGAGACGGCCGGTAATGCGTTTCAGTGCCCGCGGTAA
>DASSWT010000220.1:0-6673 GCA_035704555.1 Saccharospirillum sp.
TTCACCCTCGCCTTCAGCCACGCGGTAGTGAGCCAGGCCAACCCGTTCGCCTTCGTCGGCGCTCAGGGTGCGGCCGGTGAGCATCATTTCCGTCATCCGGCCCGCGCCGATCACGCCGGCTACGCGTACCGAGGCGCCGCCGCCGACAAAAATGCCGTGGCGGCCTTCGGGCAAGCGGAAAAAGGTGGAGTCTTCGGCGATGCGCACGTGGGCAGTGGTGGCCAGTTCAAGCCCGCCGCCGATCACGGCGCCTTTTAGCACCGCCACGATAGGGATGCCGGCGTTGGTCATCTTGCCGAACACCCGATGCCACATCTGGGAGTGGCGTACTACTTCAAAGGGCTCCCGTGCCTGGTGCTCCGCCAGGTCGAGCCCGGCGCAGAAGTTGTCGCCCGAGCCGGTCAGCACCACCACGCGAATGGCCTCGTCCAGCGGGTTGAACAGTGCTTCCAGCTCAAGCAGCAGGGCGTCGTTAATGGCATTGTGTTTGGCAGGGCGATTCAGACGAACGTGGGCAATGCCATCGTTGATGTCCATCGTTACCAGTGCGGTGTCGGTCATTGATGCGCCATCCTGTTCGGTTTGGCTGCGCCCGGCCTTTGGTTCAGTGAGCCGGATGCAACTGTGGATTCAATACGGCAAAGACTACCGATTAATTGTTGTACTTGTAAACAATTTATTTTTAATCATTTTTAGCGATAAGCTGACAGCGCCTTGGAACAAAACGCTCTATTAAAAGGCTATAACCAGATTCCATACGACTTACACTGCTTCATATATCCCAACGTTGTTGCTGATATTTACCCAATTTATGTTGATAAGCACAACAATGTATGACATAAACAACACAGACTTTACCCGACGCCTGACCGCGTCGACTGAACACCGGTACCACCCACAAATACAACAAGAGACATAAGAGGTTATCGAGATGCGTACTACCCGATTGCTTGCCACCCTAACCCTGAGCGCCGCCACGCTGGCCTTTGCAACGCAGGCGGCTAACGCCGAAAACCTGCGCCTGGCGCCGGGCACCCCTCCTGCTCACCCGGGGCACACTCCCCTCTATACCAGCTTCCAGGAGCAAATTGCCGAGAAAACCAACCACCGGATGACCAGTACCATTCTGGGCACTGAAGTCGTCAACCTGGGCAACATGCGTACCGCTGTAACCAGTGGTCTGGCCGATGCCGGCATGTTCCTCCCCGCCTATTTCCCATCGGATCTGCCGGAAATCAACCTGGTTGGTGACCTTTCGTTCCAGGGTACCAACTCCCAGGCCATGGGTGCCGCCATGACGGAATACGTCGTCAACTGCAGCGACTGTCAGGACAACCTGAAGAATCTGGGCATTGTTTACACCAGCAGCCACGCTTCGGATTTGTATCAGTTGCTGACCACGGTTCCGGTCAGCGACCTTGACGATATGGAAGGCCTGCGTCTGCGTGCCGGTAACCCCCAGTATGCGCGCTGGGCCAGTGCTTTGGGTGCCGCACCGTCGAATACTTCGGTTGGTGAAACCTTTGAAGCCATCTCACAGGGCATTCTGGACGGCACCATTGCTTCTACGGCCGACCTGATTTCGTTCCGCCTTGACGATGTGATCACTCATATCACCACCATTCGCCTGGGGACTTACCACTCCACCATTTCGCACGCCTTCGGCCGTAACAGCTGGGCACAATGGAGCGAAGCAGACCGCAAAATGCTGGCGGAGTCATCCAGCCTGTCGAGTGCACTGGCCACCCAGCGCTGGGCTCACGAAATGCCCGCTGAAGCCGAAGCACTGGCACGTGAGTCAGGCATCGAGTTTCTAGAGCCCAGCCAGGAACTGCTGGATGCTACTGCCGTGTTTGTTGAAGAAGACATGGCACAGGTCGTCGCCGATGCTGAATCCCGGTATGGGTTGGAAAACGTGGAAGCCAAGCTGGACGAATTCACCAGACTGGTCAAAAAATGGACCGCTATCGCCAATGAACTCGACAACGACCCGCAAGCCATTGCAGATCGGGTGAATGAAGAAGTTTGGGCCAATGTCGACTTTTCCACCTATGGTGTTCAGTAACACCCCTAGCAGGCTGTTAAAGTTGCCTTAAGCAGTTGGCGACGTACCGCCAGGTCGTCGCCTTTTTTTATCACTGTCTGTCAGTTCGTGAGTGACTATCACAATGTCGATGACCGGTTTAAATCGCCTGGCTGATCAACTGTCCCGGGCGCTGGCGTTACTGGGCACCCTGGGCATTGCGGCCATGATGCTCCATGTAACACTGGATGTGGTGCTGCGCACTACGATGAATTATTCGATTCCCGCCACGCTGGAGATTGTTACCCGCTATTACATGGTGACACTGGCGTTGTTGCCCCTGGCCTGGGTGGAGCATCAGCGCACCATGATCGCCGTTGAGGCGTTTAGCGACATGCTGGGTAACCGTTTTAAAGCCTGGACCGATGTGCTGGTGGCGGTAGCCTCCCTGCTGATTTATTTCATTTTCATGATGGCCACCTGGTCCAAGGCCATCGAACAATTCGAACGTGGTGCCTACGTTATGTCCCTCGATTTTCCGATGCCGGTTTGGCCGACTTACTTTGTCGTTCCGGTTTCGTTTGGGCTGGCCTGTCTGGTCTGCCTGATTCGTCTGGTCAGTACTCTGACCCCTTCATACAATACCCCGGAGTAAGGACTCACCATGTCGGTTGAAATCGGTATTTATGGTCTGATTGCTCTGCTGGTTTTGCTGGCGCTGCGGGTGCCGGTGGCCCTGGCGCTCATGGCCGTTTCCCTCGGTGGTGTATCCTGGATGATCAACTGGGATGTGGCCATCGGTATGCTGGCCAGCACGCCCTATGATTTTGTCGCCAAATGGACATTGAGCGCCGTGCCGATGTTTTTGCTGATGGGTTTTGTCAGCTACCACGCAGGCCTGACGGCAGGCCTGTTCAATGCAGCCAAGGTGGTGTTTCGCTGGCTGCCGGGTGGCCTGGCGATTTCCAGTATTTTTGCTAGCTCGGGCTTTGCGGCGGTATCGGGCTCCAGCCTGGCCTGTGCGGCGGCGATGGGCCGGATTGCGATTCCGGAGATGGTAAAGGGCGGTTACAAGCCGAGCTTCGCCTGCGGCACCATCGCCGCCGGTGGCACCATTGGTGCGCTGATTCCGCCCAGTATTCTGATGATTGTCTATGGCGTGTTTGCCCAGGTGTCGATCACCCAGGTGTTTCTCGGTGGCATCACCATCGGCCTGTTGACGGCATTCAGCTATACCATCGTGATTCTGCTGGTCAGCTGGCGCCGCCCGGACATCGTGCCGCGCAAGGCCGAAGGCGCCTACGATTACAGCCCGTCCCAGGCGGTTCGTGAGATCTGGCCGGTGCTATTGTTGGGTTTTATGGTGTTTGGCGGCCTGTTCAGTGGCTTTTTCACGGCGACCGA
The DNA here is from genome assembly GCA_035704555.1 of Saccharospirillum sp. GTDB lineage: Bacteria > Pseudomonadota > Gammaproteobacteria > Pseudomonadales > Natronospirillaceae > Saccharospirillum. The sequence continues at coordinate 3,428 of DASSWT010000220.1, forward strand.
GGCCGGTGCAATCGGCGCGGCCGGTGCCATCATTATTTCGGCAATTCTGGGCAAGCTTAGCTGGGGGTTGATTCGAACTTCACTTCTGGAAACCCTGTCGACCACGGCCTCTTTGCTGATTATTGGCGTCGGCGCCAGCATGTTTACGGTGTTTCTCAGCCTCAGTGGTCTGGCGGGGTCCATTTCTCAACTGGTCTCAGGCTGGGACCCAACCTATCTGCAGTTGATGCTGGTGGTGGTGCTGATCTATCTGTTCCTTGGGCTGTTCATGGAGCCCTTCGGCGCCATGTTGGTCACGCTGCCGATTTTGATGCCGGTTTTTGAACAATACGACATCAGCCTGATCTGGTTTGGTGTGCTGCTGGTAAAACTATTGGAGATCGGGATGATCACCCCGCCGGTAGGCATGAATATTTTCGTGATACGTGGGGTAGCCAGCCAGTACGCGAGCCTGGTCGATATTTTCAAGGGCGTCAGTACCTTCCTGATTGCCGACCTGGTGGTGGTAGCACTGGTCATTTTCTTCCCGGCGATCGTGTTGGTACTGACGGGTAGTTGAACGCTCGAGTTTACTCTTGTGCCAGTCGTTCTTGCCGGCTATTGGGTTAACCCTTTCTAGGTCTACTACGGTGCCAGTCTCCCGTGCCAGCCACCGGGTACCCCGATCCAGGGTCGGCATGAACCCCTCCCTGGGGCCTAGACCGCAGCATCCTTGCTGCGGACTACCCTGGATCGGGGTACCCGGCAGCCGGCACTCGCTCAGAGGCATATGTGCACTAGGAACAGGCTCTGCTGATCGCTTTTATGAACTGTGAAACTTGAAATGGTAATATGGATGCTTTGTTCCTCGGCGGGAACGAACCTAACACCGACGCTGGCACATCAACAGGAGCCCCGATGACCCAGGACACCCAAAAAATAGATGCCACCTTGTTGAACAGTCTGGTGGGTTACCGGTTACGCCGGGCGCAGCTTGCCTATTTCGAGAATTTCACGGCAACCTGCACCGAGCAGGGAGTGACGCCGGGGCTGTTTGGTATTCTGTGTGTGGTGCGGGATAACCCGGGGCTGACGCAAACGGCCGTGGCCAACGCCATTGATACGGATCGTTCGGCGATGGTCTCGGCGGTCGACAAACTCGAAAAGCAAGGGTTGATCGAACGCCGTCAGTCGGATTCAGACCGGCGCTCCTACGCCCTGTTTCTGACCGACGACGGTGTGCGGTTTACCGAGAACCTGCACAAGAAAGTGTTGGCGCACGAGGCTCATTTTGAGCAGGTGATGAACAAGGGTGAAAAAGAGTGGTTGCTGGGCATGCTTGAACGCATCATCGAGCTGGATCATCCCGAGGGATGAGTTCTTCATTCGGTGAGATTCTAGCCAACCGTCAATCCCGTCAGACCGTATACCACCGCGCCCACCAAAGTCGCCACCCCCACATGACCACTGATCCGCAATGCCACCAGCACCGACACGCTGCCAGCCACCAGGCGCAGCGTTGACCCGACGGGTTGCTGCGGCTGCCACAGCCCATACAGCGACAGCACGATCAGGGCGGTAATCGCCGTCAGCCCCAGGGCGCTGAGCATCAGCGTTAGCCGCGATGGCCTCTGGGACAAACCTGACCCGGTGACCAGCGGCACAAACCGCATTAAAAACGTGCCGGCCCCGGCCAGTAGAATCAGAGTGATGAAACTCACGATCTGGCCTCCCGGTTAACGCCCACCCAGGGTCGGATCAGCGCGCCACTGATCATCCCGATGATCATCGCCACGTGCCCGGGCAACCAGAGCAGTGACAGGCCGGTCAGCATGGCGCTTACGCCGATGACCGGCCAGAGTGCGCGCTGAAAGGCTTGCCCGAGCAAGGCGATGAACAGGGCTGGCAGCACGAAACTAAGAGCCTGACCCACCACACCATCGCCGCCGCCCAGGCCTGCGCCCAGCATGACACCCAATGCCGTGCCCGCGACCCAGGAGCCGTAGGCTCCAAGCCCCACACCCACGCACCAGACCGGGGGCAGTTTGCGCCGGGTTGCTTCGGACATCGCGGTGGCAAAGGCTTCATCGGTCAGGCCGAACGCGAGCAACGGCGACCAGCGGCCCGGTTTACGAGTCAGCTGTGCCGCCAGGGCCGGGCCGTAGAACACATGGCGTACATTCAACAGCAACACGGCGGTCAACGCTGTTAGCCCGCCGGTACCGGCCGCGAGCAGGCTGACCAGTACAAACTGAGCTGCACCAGCGAAGACGATGATTGAAATGGCCATGGCCTGCCAGGGCGCGAGGTTCGCTTGCAGGGCCACCACGCCGAACGAAAACGCCATCGGAACATAGCCGATAGCCAGCGATGCACTGGCGCGCAGACCGGCCATAAAATGCGACAGGGAGGAAGATGAATCTTCAGACACAATGATGCTCAACTGCAAAATCAAACGACGTTGTATCGAATGAACCCGCGTCGCTCAAGCACAAAATGAATTTGGTAGCGTTTCACATTAACCGAAAGTCGCCTGCTTCTGGTGACTATCAGCCAGTGTACAGCCCGCTCTGCCTCGGCTAATCTGTACCCCAGAATTTTGCCCTTAACCCGTGTTAAAAGGATTTCGCATGATCGCACTGATCGCCGGCCTGGTTTTTTTCCTCGGCATGCATTCCACTCATATGCTCGCCCCGCAATGGCGCGAATCGATGATTCGCCAGATGGGGCTGATGCCGTGGAAGGGCCTGTACAGCCTGATATCGCTGATGGGTTTCGGCCTGATCATCTGGGGCTACGGCATGGCCCGGCTCGACCCGACCTGGGTCTGGTTCGCCCCGGGCTGGACTCGCCACCTGTCGGCCCTGCTGATGATTCCAGCTTTCATTTTCCTGGTTGCCGCCTACGTTCCCGGTAATCGCATCAAGGGGCGTCTGGGTCACCCGATGGTACTGGCGGTCAAGACCTGGGCCCTGGCCCACCTGATCGCCAACGGCACCCTGGCCGATATTCTGCTGTTTGGCGGCTTTCTGGCCTGGGCGGTGATGTACTTCATCCACGCCCGCCGTAAAGATCGGGCAAACAATACCCAATACCCGGTCAAAGGCACCAAATACGACGTAATCACCGTGGTTGGTGGCCTGGTAGCCTATGCCCTGTTCGCCTTCTGGGCTCACCATTGGCTGATCGGCGTTCCGCCCTTCGGTTGAGTTTTGCCTTGGTGCCGGGAGTCCGTGTCAGGCACTGGGTATACCTGTCTGGGGCCGG
>DASSWT010000305.1:0-11001 GCA_035704555.1 Saccharospirillum sp.
AAATACCTGAGCCGGGGTGATGGGCATGCGGGCGGTCTGGCCGCTGCGATCGGTCAGCACCAGGTCCGGGTAGTAGCCGTCGTCGAGCTGGTTGACCAACTGGGTGCCATAGAGTCTCAGGAAGTCGTCTGGCGAATCGGAATACAGCCGCCGCTCGCCGCTGGAGGTGGTCACTTCGGTGATGGCCGCGCGGGGTGTGGCGTCAAATACGATCTTACGGGGATTAGTCATCACTTCCCATACATCGTAGGCGAAGAACACCTTCTCGGCGATCGCAATCGGCACGGCGGCGCTGCCGGCTGCCTTTGAGAGTTTTGAGGACACATTGCTCAACACTTCATTCTTCGAGTTGGCCGCCAGCTCGGCGAGGCAGGGTGCGAACTCCTCGTCGGTGGCCATGCTTTGCATTTTTTCCAGCACGGCCGAGACAACCGTCTCCAGTGAATGGTCCCGGACTTCCTCCGCCGAGCCGGATTGAGCCACTTTCTGGCTAAAATCGCTGATGGTGAACAGATACCCCATCGATTCTGCCTGGTCCGGTTCGAGCAATTGCTTCGCAAAGCAGTTCATGGTCGAGGTATCACCGCTTAACCCGGTGATGTCCTCAATCATTGGTAAAATAATTCTGTCCAGAACCGAGCGGGCCAATAGCCAGTCGGCGATCTGTCTTTCACGATTGGACAGATTGGGGCTGGTGTACAGCCCGAAACCACCGGTCAGAACCTCAATACGGCAGGGGCGCATCTTGCACAGGGCACCGCCGCTGCCGGTCAGGAAGGAAACTGTAGACAGGTTCAATATGCCCATGCCGGTGCCGCCGACGATGTTCGCATCAAGCGGTGAGGTAACGTGGTCGACCAGTACCTCGCCCGAGCGCCAGTCCACCACGCGCACACTGGCGAAGACGGCCGAGTCATTGTTGATGCAAAAATCCGATGGCCAGAGGTCGGCGGGTTTGGCCGACGTTGGCAGGGAGGCGCAGGAGGTTAGGTCCCGGGCGATACCGATGCCGATGTTGGCGTGGGTGGCGCTGCCGGGTTTGGCTCTGATGTTGGCAACATCAATGATGGGTTCATAGAGTGAGCCACCCGCAAAGATGGCGTCGAGGGTATCGCTGAGGTAGCCGCCAATCCCCCAGCGCGGTTGAATGACCAGCGGCTCGGTTGAAACCACCACCGCCGGTGCCGCGCTGTTGAAACTCTGTATTGCCTCGTCATAGGCGGGCGATTCGCCGTTCAGTGCTCGCCTCAGTGCGGCTTCGGTGGTAGTCAGTTGATCCTGCCATTGCGGGATCAGTGAAGACAACGCCAGATCACGACTGTTCCCTTGCCCGGTTCGATAGCGCCACAGCCAGGCCGCCAGCATGCTGTCGGCACCCACTGTTACCCGGGTAGTGTCGGGCAACACCAGTGACAGCGCCGAGTGATCCCTATCGGTGCGGGACCAGCGCACGACCTGCGTTTCACCTGCCGGGAGCCAAAGGGTGACCGGAGACGCCAGCGAGTGCGGGGATTCCCGGGTTATCAGGCGCCAGCCGGCCGCATCGGCTAGCCCGGAACTGGCCTGAAACTGCACCGGACGCACCAGCGGCAAGGCTATTTCATGGTGCTGGCCGCGGACATCCTGCCAGCTCAGGCGCGAATCACTAGGTTGTGCTGGTAACGTCAGCGTGAGTTGGCCTGGCTTGGCATCGAGTACTGTCAGAGGCGTCTCGCCCAGCCATAGGGTCTCGATGCGATCCAGGTGCTCACCGGCCAGATGGACGGTCTCGCCCGCCCGCAGTATCCCGGAAACCGGGTACAACAGGGGTGTGTTGGCGCTCTGGCTGCGAACCTGAAGGCTCTCAGTAACGTAATGGCCGGCCACCAGGCTGACGGCATGCGGCATGACTTCGGGCGCGGTTAATTGGATCTGACCGTCTGAATCGGGCACGACCGCTTTGGCCAGAATGCCGTCGGCGTGGTGCCAGCGTACCCACCAGGGGCTGCCATAGTGGTGCAAGCCCTCGGCCGATAGCGTGACCGGTTCATCGACAATGACCCAGTTGGGCAGAGTGTGATCTGCGCGAGTCGTTACCAGGCTGGTTATGGCCAGAGGCACGCTGCTTTGGGGTCGCTCAGGTGCCGCGTTCGGGTTTGGGTCATCGGCATCCGGGATGCCATCGCGGTCGGTATCGGTCACGGCACTGCGATACGACGCGGTGTACACCGCCGGATCGGTTTGAGTGGGCACCTGCTCAACAGGATCGGGTTGCGTTGCCGTGGCTGCGTTCCCGGAGGGTGGTTGGCTGTCCTGGCAGGCCGAGAGGAACAGCACACTGGCGGCCAGCAGGGGAATTGGTGTTTTCATCAGGGTCCCTCCACCACGTCGAGCTCGATGGGCATGACGGTGTTGTTGCCCGTTTCATCACTGACGTCCAGTTGCAACAGGGTCTGGCCAATAAAGTCACCACCGGACACTCTGGCGTAGCGGCCAGGGGTATCGTTGTAATTGCGATGGATCTCGACCGAGGGCGTTACCAGGCGGTCGCTACAGGCAGCGTTTTCCAGATAGGCGTCGTCGAGGGTGCCAGCCTGGGTCAGTCGCTGCCAATAGCACTGGCCATCGCCAAACACCGTCGCGACAGACAAGCCTCGAGCTGACAGGGCCAGTTCATAGTCTGTCGCTGTCACCGGGGTGCTCTCTGGGTCGAGTTCAACAAGCGTATCAAACGTCTCTGTGACCAGGTCAAAGCGGTAGACCCGGTAGTTGCTGGCATCCAGTTTGACCAGGCCGAGCACGGCGTCACTGGTTACAAACGCCGGCAGTTGATACCAGGTGAGGCTTGCATCAATGATGAACGGGCTGCTGAACTGCTCCAGGGATCCGCCGGGCTGCCAGCGATATAGCTCCAGCCGGTCGAGCCCGACGGCCAGCGTCATCGTCTCCTCGCTGACTACCATGTTGTGCTGGATACCGGTTTGCGGCCAGGTGGTCAGGTTTTGCGGAACATTGCCGGGTGTGTAATACCGTAAGCGGGTGGAAGACGAACTCTCATCTTCAACGATGAACACCAGGCTATCTGCTAAGGCCTCCAGGGTCACCAGCGTCCATCCGCTAAGGGCTATCGGGTCAACCAGGGCCGGATCCGTTGAATCCGGTCCGGTGCACAGGAGGCTGTCATTGCTTTGCAGACAGGTCTGACGCGTGGTCTGTGCGGTAGGGCCAGACACACTGCAGGGCTTGTCGGTCGCCTGAACGCTTCCGATCTGAGTATCCACAAAGACCCAGAGGTTGGTATCGACGGTGCAAAGGTAGAGGCCCTCGGCCAACGAATTCAGCTGCCGTGAACGGGCGCTGCTGTAGACTGAACTGACACTCACAAAGCGGAGTGGATTCCCTTCGTCCAGCCAACTGACCCGGCGCGTCCCATCGAGCGTTCTGTCGAAATACAGCCGGTCGAGCGCCGCATCGTAGATCAGGCTACCAAGTGTCTCGCCGGTGTTGGCTGTATAGAGCTCTTCGAGGCCGCTGTCCGGGTGCCAGCCATAAAGCCTGGCCGGTTCGGTGTCGGTACTGAAGGTGATGAACGCAAAACCCGACTCCCGCCAGAGCACGGCCGAATTGTAGGACACGCCATGCAGGCCCACTGCCTCAACCGAGACGGCATCACCGTCCAGAACCAGGTCAGTGTCTGTCAAATAGGCCAGCACGCCTTCCGGTTGCGCCAGTACGGTATCGAAACTGACCGGCGCACCCTCGGGGTCTTCCACATAGGCATCCAGGTCCGACAACGGGATGGTGAGGGTGGATTGGCTCACCATCTCATAGAAGGGTGTGTCCAGCAGGGTGGGTGGCTCGTCTTCGGCCAGTATCATGACCGTTATCTCTTTCTGATCGCTGAGCAGAGCCTCATTGGTCACGGTGACAGTGACATAGAGTGCTTCGTTGCCGGCGAGGTTGGGGGCCGTCAATTCGGCCATACCCGCTGTCTCTGAAGGCGCCAGCGTTGCACCCAGAGCCGGGCTCGCCGCCCAGTCAAAACTCAGGGGGCTGCCGGCCGGGTCGTAGCTCAGGCTGGCATCCAGTGTCAGGCTCTGCATTTCGTTGACGCTGAGATTGGTGGACATGACATTGGCGACCGGCGGCTGCGCGACGTAGTCGGTCAGTTCGACCAGGGTGACGGCGGTACCGTCAATTTCGGCGCCCTCGACGCCCGTCACTTCGAGACGGAATTGGTCACCGCTTCCGCCGCCGAGCAGGGTGACCGGGATCAGTACGGTCGTTTGGCCTGGCTGAATCACCACCTGGTTGCTGTCGGCGATGAAGTCTTCACCGTCGACACCGCTGTCGTCCGGGCCGGCCCAGACCTGATAGTCGATGGTGACCGGCCGTTCGGCCGGCCGGTCCAGTTGCAGGCTGAGCAATACAGACCCTTCATTGAGCGGTTTGCTCACGGTCAGGTCGCTACCAACAAAGAGCCGGTTTTCCTCGGGGTCGCCGTTGCAGCGGTTGTACCGGTCAAGCGGGCAAATGTCGTCGCCATCGGCATAGCTGTCGGTGTCGGTGTCCACCAGCCAGGGCAGGGTGTGCCAGCGGTAGGGGCGCAGCATGATCTCAGCATTGTTGGTCAGATCGTCGCCATCGCTGTCGTTGCTGGCCAGTGCCAGGCTGGCATCGTTGCCCAGCCGCGTGGCGCCATCGGCCAGTAACATCAGGCGCAACCGGTAGCGACGGTCCAGGCTGTCCTGCTGCCAGTTGGCCAGATCGGTGCTGGTGTGGTGCACCGGGCAGTCATCCTGAAACAGCTGAAGCAGGTCTTCGTTGCCGGCGCTGTTGAGGTCATCCCATTCGCTTTGGCTGATGAAACACCCGATATCGGTTCCGGCCTGACTGAAGGCCATTTTTTCAGCCAGCCAGCTCTGGCTGTTGCTGTTTTCAGGCAACTCCGACAGCCACTGGTCGATTTGCAAGGCATCGTCAGCCAGCAGCGCACCCGGTTGCAACGCCAGATTCAGTCCTTCGATCAGGTCACTGAGGGTGACGCCCGGCGAGCGGAATTCCAGCGCGGATCGCAAATCCTCAAGCCAGGCAAGGGGGGCATCGGGTACGCCGAGTTTGAACGAGGTTCCAATCCCACGCAGCCGGGCTTCTTCGGTCAGCAGATATTCGAACGCCAGCAAGGGGTGTGTTGCAGCGTCATTGAATTGCGGGCTGACCGGCTGCACCAGCGCGGTTTGCAGCCAGGTGCGGTAATGGGTTCTCCATTCATCGGCGGTTGTCCAGCTACCAAAGTCGTCCACGTTGAACAAGCCGGGCGACAGGTCCTGTTGCGGCGCCAGGTACAGCAATGACTCGCGACGAGCCGTGGCTTCGTCAGCGGGGTCGCCGACAGACTCAACCTGGCTGGCGCGAATCAGGGCGGCATCGCCGGATGGCAACCGGATGATCGGCCATTCGCCATTGGCCAGCGCCTGTTCGGCCGTGCCAAGCAGTCGACCGGGGGCGACCTGGGCCGGCGACAGTGAGGCGTTTTCAAGGTCCGCCTGGGTGACCAGATCGCTCAGTTGCCAGCCCGTGGCGCCATAGAGTGTGGCCGCGGTCAGTTGATCGGGGGTCAGTGCCATCGGGTCGGCCGCCAGCCGATATTCGATTTCATACAGCCGGCGGGCAGACGGGAACTCCTTGTAGTGACGGATCAACTGGCGTTCGGCTTCACTGTCGGGCTCCGGTGCATCGTTGAAAGTAAGTGCCTTTTCATCATCGTGGCGGGTGCCGCGCCATTGTTCATCCAGGTCGGTCCAGCCGTCCTCATCGGCATCGGCGGGTTCGGTGCATTTGGCCAGTTCGTCCTCGTCACAGCGGAGCCAGAGATCAAAGCGGGTCCAGTTCTTCAGATGGCTGGGTTCGTCCAGATCCGACGTCAGAGGGTTCAGTCCGATGGCCTGTTCCACCAGATCGGGCAAGCCGTCCTCATCCGTATCCCGCAGCTCGCCATCGGCGTGATCGCTCTGCAAGGTGTATTGGCGCGTTTGGCGCGCCAGAACGCTGGCGCCATCACGCAACTCCACTTCCAATTCGTGCGGAGCTCCGGCGCTCGCCTCGCGAACCAGATAGAGCCTTTGCTCAATGTAACCGCGGCCAGCGGCGTCGCGGTCTTTCTGATCCAGGTCGCGGCTTTGCCAGTCACCGCCGTTGAGCCGCCACCACAGGCTGCGCTCACCAGCGTCGAGCTGGCGGGGTTCGACCAGCAGGCTGATTCCGATGGTGTCGCTGAAAAAGCCGGATGGCGGCGTGACCTCAAGCAAGGCGGGACCGCTGTCTTCGCCCAGCGTGTAGGTTGCCTTGGAGAGACCGATCACCGACACCCCGGGCTGGGACGCCGACATCGGTGTGGAACTGTTGGGCAGCTCATTGACCAGCGCCTGAAAGCCGGCTGGCAGTGTGATGTCTGACTGGGCCGACTGGTAATCAGCCAGCCAGTCGCCAAAGCTGTAGCTGGTCACCTGGCCGCTGTCTGTGTCAACCAGCCAGAGGTTGGCGGCCTGGTCGTCAAACAGCGCCGAGGACCAGGCGGTATTGGCCATCATCAGGGTTGTTGCCAGGGCCAGTAGGCGATGTTGGAGGGTCATCATTGTTCCTCCTCTGCAATATCGAACAGTCCGTCGTTCCCCGACTCATAGGTTGTCCAGTCGGTTGCTCGCCAGCGCTGCAGGCGTTTATCGTCATCGAAATAGACCGCCTGGTAGCGGTAGTCATAGCCGTCGAGCAAGCCGGTGCGATCGTAGAGCACCAGTTCTACCCGTCCGCGCTGGTCGGCATCGGCAAAGGCCCAGACATAGGGATCGCGCAGCCGGTATCCGAGAAACTGGGTCCCTTTGTCATCGAAAACAGTCGCCCAGTGCACCCGGTCGATCATCGGCGTGACTTGCACAAATCCCGACGTGGTGCCATCCGGACTGCGCGCTTGCCGGTAGACCATGAAATCGAGGTGGTCGTTGATGACCCGTTGTGCCCGGGCGAAGCCGGTATTGCGACACAGCAGATCGGTCAGGTACAGGCCGGTGTCAGGCGGCGTAAGGTCAACGGTGCCAAAGGCGCCCTGACTGTAGGTCGGTACCGAGCAATCGGCGCCGGTGGCGTACTCGAAATCACCCAGCGACAGATAGAGCCCATTGGATACGGCGATAAAGGAGCCACCACTGTCCGTGCCAACGGTGTGAATGTCGGTGCTGTTACTGGCCACCAGTGCCTCGCCCTCCGGGATCTCGGCCAGTTGTGGCCAGGGCAACCATTCGGGCGGGCTGACGCCGTCAGCGCTGCGTTGGCGGCACAGGGGGGCGCTCCAGTTTGAATAGCGCGGTTGGCCGACCTGGGCGGTTGGGGCAAAGGTACGCAGCCGCAGGCACCATTGCTCGCTGTCGCCAATCCGTTCCGGCACATCGACCTGCAGGCTTTGGCGGCCACCGTCGTTTTGCGCCACCGCGGGCAACCGGGTTCGGATCGGGTCAAGCCCGACCGGGTCGCGACGGGTAAGCTCGACTTCCACCATCGACTGCACCTGAGCGGGCAGGCGCCATTGCAGGGCCATTTTCAGGTTACCCACGGGAGTTAAGGTCTCCGGTTGCGCCGGGGCGAGGGTCCAGTCGGACTGGGGCGGAATAGCGCGGCAACCAATCTGGCTGGTGGCCGAGACGTTGTTGTTAGCGTCTCGGGTGACGGCGAAGCCGCAGAATTCGCCTGCGATGTGATCGTACTCGAAAGCCGGCGATGCGGTGCCGCAGCTGGTGCCCAGATTGACGCTGTCGCCGTCAATTTGCTGGTACAGACTGACGCAATGGTCCGGGTTGAGTGGAGTAACCGCCACCTTCAAAGGACCGGCGACCACACCAATGGGCGCGGGGACATCGGCTTCGCAATAATTGGGAGTAATGCGCATGGCCGCCGTGCTGCTGCACATGGATACATTGCTTTGCGAAGGCAAGGTGCAGCTGACTGACTGGCCCGTGTTGGACGTATAGGTGAAGGTCTTGTCGGCGCTGCCATCGCACTGGGTGGGGAAGGTACTACCAGCCTGGCACAGGCTGCTGTTCGGTCCGGAGATGGACTTTGGATCCAGCGAGTGGGTCGTGATGCCTGCCTCTTTGATGCATTGAAGGCTCAGGTTGCCGCCCTCTGGTGAGGTTACCTCATTCAAAAATGACCATTCCTTGGCGGGTGCCGTTTCCACTGTACAACCGCACAGCTCGGTGCCGGGCTGGGTCACCGAGACCTGCGGTGGTTCGGGCAGGGTCCGGTCCGGGAAGTTCACCCGTATCGGTTCGCTGAGCAGGCTCAGTCGGCCGCTGTCGGAGCGCGACGCCAACCGATACCAGTACACATCGCCCTTGTTGTTCGCGGGGGTGTCGTCAATCAGCCGGACCTGCTCGCCATCGGGCAGCGGCTCGTACTCATCGACTGTACCTATCCGGTACCCGGCAAAAGGATCAGCCGGGTTGCACTGCAGGCTGTCGGGCCGCTCGACGCTGTCTGGCAGGCCATCGCCATCGCTGTCCTTGAAGCGGCTGGCTTCGGCAAAATTGGGGAAGCGATAAACCAGGTAATCCTCAATGTCCAATTGCACTCGTCTCGGAGTGTCGGTGGCGCAATCTTCATCGTCAGCCACGTACTCCAGGTAACCATCGGCTTCGGCGGTCATGGCGTTACAGAAGAGGCGGTCACGGCCCCAGGCTTCGCGGTAGCCGTTGATGGAGGGTGAGCGAAAGGTCAGCTCGACGCGTTGCTCCGCTTCATTCAGGAAAGGCCGGACGTTCCAGGGCGCAGGCGGGCGCGCCATGTCCCGAACGACCACAAGGGTTTCCTGCGTCGGGCCGTATTGGCCGCTGATGTCACGGGGAACCAGGTAGTAAGCGCGTTTGTCGCCCGGTTCCAAACCGGCGGCGACCAGATCCTCACGCGTTTCCAGCCACTCGGGTACCAGTCCGTTGTCGTCGGGCGTGATGGTCAGCACGGTATCATTGACCCGTTCCAGGTCGGGAAATTGCGGCTGACCGTAGCGGTCGTGGTCGAGCGTGCGAGCTTCACTGGCCAGGTCCCGGGCCGGCGCGGCATCGACATTGTCGCGGCTGCGATACAGATCGAACCCGGCCAGAAACAACTGGTTGGCCAGGCGATCGGCTTCGTTGCTGGTGCCGGGCATGGCCCAGTTCAGGGCGACGCTGTAGTGGTCGCGAAAGTCGGGCAGGTCGCAGGCCGATTGTTCGATCTGAGTGAATGCCTCCGGTGCGAGCATCTGTTGCGGCGAATCCAGATCCACAACCGCAAGGCCGACGCGGCGACTTTCGCCCAATTCATTGTAGGCCAGCAATTCATAGGTTTGCTCGCCGCTGCCTTCGGGGTCGTCCTTCCAGGCCCGGTAGCGGGCCATGGCCAGGTTGAAGTCCATGCGTGAAGCGAGGTGGGCCCAAAGCCGGTCGCTGCTCAGCCGGTTATGAATTTGTTGGCCGTAGTCGTCGGCATCGATGGGCATCCGCTGGGGGTCGAGCAGGGCTTCTTCCATCAGCCGGCTAACGGTTTCCAGTAGCCGCCGCTGTTGCGACTCACCCTGGTACAGCGCCCGGATCTGCACCGGGTCCATGACGCCACTGGCGGGAAAGGTTTTCAGCTCGGTGCCATTGCGTCGCAGGCTGAAGCGTACGATGTCGTCGGGCATATCGCCTTCGAGCAGGTCCCAACGCAGGTAAACCTGCTGTTCACCCTGACCAGCCCGGGTCATTGAGCCTTCAGGGGCCACCTGGGCGATGAAATAGAACTGACTCTCTTCTGCCCTGACCGTATCGGTCAGCGCAGCGATCATTAGCATCACCAGTACAATCCGGATAGCGTACATGGTCTTCAACCTCCTTAATGAATGGCGCTGGTCGACAAGTCCATGATGGACCAGCCATTCTGATAACCGGCCTGGAAGCCGGCGTCTCCGGTGGCGCACCAGCTGTCACGCCGGCTGCGCTGTCTTGATGTCCAGCCCGCCGGCTCACAGAAGCCGGCGCCGGCGGCACCGAAGCCTTCCCCGATAAAGGTGACGTCGCCATCGGTATTCACCGACGCCAGGGCCTTAACCTGCCCTCGCAGCGCACCGACACAGAGCACTTTGCCGTAGGCGCCACCGCCGACCAGGCCACCCACGGTCAGTGGCGGTCCGGCCAGTACCCAGGAGCCCATATCGGCCGAGACGCCGATGGTCAGCGGGCACCCGGTGGCCCAGACCGGAATTGAGGCGGAACCCCGCACGTAGGCCCCGGTAAAGCCGGTATTCTCGGGAACGGGGATGAATTGCGCCACTTCCGGGTCCAGTTCCTTCAACACATCGTTGTTGCAGGTTTTGCCAACCAGGAAGGCGACTTCGGCTTGAATATCGCTGAACAGGGCACCGGCACTGGCACCCAGGTACACTTCTTCTTTGCCGAGACCTGCGGCAAAGGCCGGGTCGTAAATGACGAACTGACTGAAGCCGATGTCACCGAGTACGGCCAGACCACCGTTGACCCCGATCGGGTTAAACGCGGGGTCGCCACCGGCATTGGCCAGGGTGAAGCCCAGGTAGACTTTCTTCAGTGTGATGTCCGACCCCGCTACGCGCGCCGGCAGGTTCAGCGCAGCAATGGTGACATCGAGATTGCTGTCGGCACCGGGAGACGCGCAGCTCTCGGTATCGGATTTGTTCGACGCACTCCAGCTTACCGCCGACAGGGACGCGCCGAAGGTATTGCCCTCTTCACCATCGCTGGCCGGTCGCATGGTCCATTCGGCGGCCAGGTGGGCACGCTCGAGTTCATGCCCGGCGATGACGCCATAGCCGTCCATGGACGCACTGGTCAGGGGGATGTCCCGTACGGGCGCCGTGGCGTCGGCCAACACCGAATTGACCTCACTTTCGACCTGGGCGACGGCTTCGCGAATGCCGTGGTTGGCCTGGTCGGCGAGGGTCATCAGATCATTGCGCAACTGACGCTGTATTTCAGT
>DASSWT010000310.1:0-11196 GCA_035704555.1 Saccharospirillum sp.
CTTTGTTACGCGCCGGCCGACGACCGACAATAATTTTGAATACCGCCTGCAGATTGCAGACGCCGACGGGCAGCGAGCCCGTACCGTGTATCGCTCCAATGAGCCGATTATCTCGCCCACCTGGTCCCACAGTGGCCGTCGGATCGCCTTTGCCAACAAGGTGGGTGATCGCTGGAAGGTTTTCGTTCAGGAATTGTCGACCGGTAAGTCAAATTCAATCAACGGTCCGCGTGGCTATACCTCGGCACCTTCGTTTTCGCCCGATGGCCGCTATTTGGCCTATGTATCCAGTACATCGGGTAATCCGGAGCTCTATCTTTATGATTTTGCCAGCGGCGACAGCACCCGATTAACGCAAAACAACTACATTGATACCGAGCCAAGCTTCGCTCCGGACTCAAAATCGCTGGTCTACACTTCAGAAAGGGGTGGGAGTCCACAAATTTATGAAATGGACCTTGCCAGTAAGCGTGCGCAGCGCTTAACCTTTGAAGGAACCCAGAATCTGAAGGCTGAATACAGCAGTGATGGGGAGTATCTGGTGTTTGTGCACCAGATTAACGGGCGTTTCCATGTCGCCGCGATGGATCTGGCAAGCCGTGAGATTCGAATACTGACGGAGACTAACCTGGACGAATCGCCCAGCATTGCTCCCAACGGCACAATGCTGGTCTATGCTACAAAGTCCAGGGGCCAGGGTGTGTTGGCGTGGGTGTCACTGGATGGAGAGGTCACCAGTGAAATGCCCTCAATCCACGGAGATGTGATTGAACCCTCATGGTCTCCTTACCTGAACTAGCTACACTGTTAACGGTGTACTTGAACTGGGTGGTCAAGCAAGGCAAGATGCCAGTAAGGCCTCGGGCTTAGCTGAACACCCGATAATAATGATCGACAACTGATGGGAAAAGGAAAATGGCTAAAACCAAACTGATTCAAGTTGCTGCTATTACGTTCGCGGTATTTCTGGCGGGTTGTGCGTCTAACGACGTAGAAGAAACCAGTGGTGCTGAAACAACTGAAACCGGCACAGAAATGGAAGACGAAGGTCTGGGCGACCTGACCCTCGAAGTTGAACAGCAAGATCCAGTTGTAATGGACACCTCTGCCGATGACGAAATGGCAGCAGAAGTGACCAGCGAGTTCCAGGACCTGCTGGACCAGACTCTGATCTTCTTCGATTTTGACGAGTCTAATATTCGTTCAGAGTTCCGCACTGTGCTGAACGCCCATGCGATGAACCTGGCGGCCAACCCGAACATGAGCGTTGTGCTGGAAGGCCATGCTGATGAGCGCGGTACCCGCGAATACAACCTGGCACTGGGTGAGCGTCGTGCCCAGTCGGTAGCTGATTACCTGATGCTGCGCGGTGTAGCTGCTAGCCAGATCGACACCGTCAGCTACGGCGAAGAAATGCCGCTGGCACTGGGTAGCACTGAAAGTGACTACGCAGAAAACCGTCGTGTAGAGATTGTTTATCCGTAATCGAGACACCATGTTTAAAAAAATGGTAATAACAAGTGCTGCCGTGATCGGCAGCACTTTTGTTTTAGTGTTACCGGCTCTGGCTGAGCCCGTAGTTGTTCAGTCACAGGCCGATCATGTCGCCAATTCCTCCTCGGGAGGATCAACTTCTCCGGTACTAGCGCCCGATCCTGCCTTTGTTGAGAACCTGATGCTTCAGGTGCGTGATCTTCAGCAGCAACTGGCCGACCAGCGTGGCTTGGTAGAAGAATTGAATTACCAGATTCAGATACTTCAGCAAGAGCAGAAAGAGCGTTATGTCGACCTGGACCAGCGCCTTTTGAACATGCAGCAGCAGTTGGACATGCAAGCTGTTGCACCTGCCGAGCGTGAAGTGTCATCCTCTTTAAGTGCAAATGCCGTCAGCGATGAAGATATCCTGGCTGAGTATAATGCAGCAAGAGAGCTTATCCGTAGCCGGGACTTCCCGGGGGCCATTGCGGCCCTGTCGGAATTTGCCCGGTCTCACCCGAACCATGAACTGACGCCCAATGCCTGGTATTGGCTGGGTGAGGTGCATTTGGTCAGCCGGCAGGTCTCCCAGGCGCAGGCCGCCTTTGAAACGGTCGTCGAAGACTACGAAGACCATGCCAAAGTGCCGGACTCTCTGTATAAGCTGGGGGTTATCGCCCAACAGCAAGAACAAGGGTCTCAGGCCGCCCAATTGTTCAACCGGGTGATCAGTGACTATCCGGGTAGCCAAAGTGCCAAGCTGGCGCAGGCCCGGCTTGAGAGCAACTGACCCGGGCTTTTCTAGCTGAGTGGGGCTCTGGTTCGCCAGAGTCTGACCGATCATCAACAGACGTATTGCCGCTACACAACACCCCGGGGTTATGGTTGGCCCCGGCGTCTGCGTTGCCGCATGCCCGACTCAGGGCGACTAACAACAGGACACATGGACCTTGAACAAGAAAGCCGTTGTATTGCTGTCGGGTGGACTGGACTCTACCACCGTATTAGCCAAGGCCATCGCCGATGGCTATGAGGTTTATGCGCTGAGCTTTGATTATGGCCAGCGGCATGACGCAGAGCTGGATGCCGCCCGGCGAATCGCGCAGTACATGGGCGTTAAAGAGCACAAAGTTGTCCCGATGGACTTGCGGTCCCTCGGTGGTTCGGCCCTGACGGACGACACCATAGCGGTGCCTACCAGCGAGAGTGAAGGCATTCCAGCCACCTATGTACCGGCCAGAAACACGGTTTTCTTGTCGATTGCGCTGGGCTGGGCGGAAGTGCTGAACGCCCAGACGCTGTTCATTGGCGTCAGCGCGGTTGATTATTCGGGGTATCCCGATTGTCGCCCCGAGTTTATTTCCGCCTTTGAACGCCTGGCAAACCTGGCAACCCGCATGGGGGTTGAAGGGCAGGTGCTGACGGTTCAGGCGCCGCTGCTCAACCTGACCAAGGCGGCGACGGTTAACCTTGGCCTGTCTCTGGGTGTTGATTACAGCATGACGGTCAGCTGTTATCAGGCGAATGCCTCTGGTGAGGCCTGCGGGTTGTGTGACAGTTGCCGGTTGCGCAAAATCGGTTTCGAGCAGGCTGGTGTTGCCGATCCGACCCGTTACGCGGCCGCTCAGTGAATTCAAAGTCTTTGTAGATCAAAGGCTTGGAGAAAAAAAGTCGGTGATCGGGGTTGCGCCGACCCGAAAAATACATATTATATGCGCCTCCTTAGGGTCGTTAGCTCAGTTGGTAGAGCAGTTGGCTTTTAACCAATTGGTCGCAGGTTCGAATCCTGCACGACCCACCACTTCCCCATTGGGCCATTACGTTCGGGGTAGTAAGGCAGACAAGGGTTCAGGTTAAAGCTAAGTGCTTGTTTTAATTTGTTTTTTTGTCAGTCATAGGTAAAATAGCCCAACCAGTTGAGGGTCGTTAGCTCAGTTGGTAGAGCAGTTGGCTTTTAACCAATTGGTCGCAGGTTCGAATCCTGCACGACCCACCAGATACCGAAAAAGGAGAGCCCAGGCTCTCCTTTTTTTATTTCCGTTTGAATGCCTGATGCCCGCCGTTGCAGACGCCTGGGGTGTGTCAGTGTGGATTCTCCCGTCTATGGCGGGGCAGGCCATTGTTGTTTACATAACCCATCCCCACATTGTCGAAGCAAGCACGTTGTCTTCTTCGCGGCAGCGTTGTTTGTCGTTACACTGTATCCACCATGATTGAGTGACCAGGTTGCCATGACAGATGCTGTTGAATTGTCAGAACTGACAATCAATTTCGAGATCCCTGTAACCGAGCAGGCCAGTAGCCTGACACCGGATCAGGTGAAATCGCTGAGTTCAGAGATCGAAACCCTGCTGCGCGAACAGAATGCGGTATTGGTCGCACACTACTATACCGACCCGCTGATTCAGTCGCTGGCCGAGTCATCCGGCGGATTTATCGGTGATTCGCTGGAGATGGCGCGCTACGGACGCGATGTCGAGGCCGATACCGTCGTGGTCGCCGGTGTGCGTTTTATGGGTGAAACGGCGAAAATACTGAGCCCCGATAAACGCGTGCTGATGCCGACTCTGGAAGCCACCTGCTCGCTCGACCTGGGTTGCCCGGCGGACGAGTTCGCGGCCTTTTGCGATCAGCACCCGGACCGGACCGTGGTGGTCTACGCCAACACCTCGGCTGCCGTGAAAGCCCGTGCCGACTGGGTCGTCACCTCCAGTATTGCCCTGGATGTGATCGATCATCTGGACCGTGCCGGTGAAAAGATTCTCTGGGCGCCGGATCAGCACCTGGGCCGCTACATACAGCGGGAAACCGGTGCTGACATGCTGCTCTGGAACGGCTCCTGCATCGTGCACGAGGAGTTCAGGGCCAAGGGGCTTCAGGATATGAAAGCCATGTACCCGGATGCTGCGGTACTGGTGCACCCCGAATCACCGGAATCGGTGGTGGCGCTGGCCGATGTCGTCGGGTCGACGACCCAATTGATCGCCGCCTCTGAACGATTGCCCAATCAGCAGTTTATTGTGGCGACCGATCGCGGCATCTTCTACAAAATGCAGCAGCGCTCACCGGGAAAGACCTTCATTGAAGCGCCCACCGCCGGTCAGGGTGCGAGCTGCCGAAGTTGCGCGCATTGCCCGTGGATGGCCATGAATGATCTACAACGTCTGCGCCAGGTGCTGGTACAGGGTGGCGAAGAGATTCATGTATCTCCTGAACTGATTCGCCAGGCCCGCATTCCACTGGACCGTATGCTGGCGTTCAAGCAAGGCTGAACCCCGGCCATTCAGCTCGGTAGCAGCGCCAGTTGCCGTTCATATTCAGACAGCTTTTCCCGCAGGCGAGCCAGCTGGCTCGCGTCGTCGGGTTGCTCTATTGCTCGTCTGAGCAGTGTCATTGCACGAGTCTCCTCGCCCCGATGCCAGTACCAGGCCGCCGTCGCTTCGGCCTCCCGGCTTTGCAGGCAGTCCCCGCTGAGGCGGTGGCGCAACTCGATCACCTCCATGTAGCGCCCCTTGACCTTATCAAGCAAGCTCAGCGCTTCGCGGCAGGCGTTGGCGTCGCCCGACCGGGCAGTTAGCTCGGCGCGCCAGTGCCAGGCCGGGTCGAAATCGGGGAACAGGGTCAGTAACAGTTCCAGGCGTTCGAGAGTTTGCTGCTCATCCGCCTCCGTCTGAAACCGGACCCAGCCGAAGAGGGTATTTGGGTCCGGATTGTTCATCAGCGGCTGGGGCAGCAGTTGACCGGACGCCGGTGTTAAACTCTGCCACTGCGGGTCGGGGGCGAAGTCATCGTCGGGGGCATAGTGCGCATTGATGTACCATCGCAAGGTGTCGTACTGATTGTTGGTTTGACCGGTAACACCCGTGGCGCTGCCTTGCTCGGCTGCCAGTTGCGCAGACCGGGTGATCGCACGCGGATGGGTCTGCCAGTAGTCGGACCCGGAGCGCCCGGCCAGCGACTGCTGCAGCCGGGCAAAGACGGCGGCACCGGCATTGGGGTTGTAACCCGCCTCGCGCAGCATATCGGTGGCGTAACGGTCCGCTTCGCTTTCCATCGACCGGCTGAAAGACAGGCTCTGCTGTGCGGCGCCCATCTGTGAGCCTATCAGCGTCGCGCCGCCTATTTCCGAATTGACACTGGCAAGCGCAACCCCGAGCAGCGCCCCGCTGATGGCCAGCCAGGCCTGTTGGCGGTTGTTGTCCGATAACCGGTTGAAATGGCGCAAACTCAGGTGGGCAATCTCGTGAGCGACCACTGAGGTGAATTCATCTTCGGTGCGCGCATTTTCCCAGAGGCCAAGGTTGAAGCCCATAACATTGCCAGGCAGCGCGAAGGCGTTGAAGGCTTTTTGCTGCAGCAAGACCACAGTGAGTGGCCCCAGGGATGCAGCCGAGGTTTGCCGGAGTCGCTCGGCGCGTTCAGCCAGCCAGTATTCGAGCCAAACATCATTGATGACATTGCCTTGTCGCTGTAATCTGCGCTGCAGATAACCGGCGACAGCCCGCTCCTGCTCCTGGGTCCAGCCCAGAGAGGAGTCGCCGAATTCTGCGTAGGCGGGTGTTGCCTGCCAGCCCATTAAAAACAGGCACAGGCAGGCAGTGACGCTCCATACAGAGGCAAGTCTGCGGGAAGTCCGCTGTTGCGTTGAAAGGGTTGGGTAACGATTGTCCTGATCAGGCCTGGAATGCACGTGAGATCCATACAACGAAGATGTGTTGCCCTATAATACGAGCTCTATTAAGTCCCGACAGAGAGGCGTTGTAATTGACTTGTAAAAGTACCCCGGCACGACGCCTGGATGCCAGCGGTTTGCGATGCCCATTGCCACTGTTGCGCACCAAACAGGCCCTGGCGGGTATGAAGCCGGGTGATATTCTGGAAGTATTAGCCACTGATGCAGGCTCCTGGCGGGACATTCCCGCCTACCTGAGCCGCGCACCCCACCAGTTATTGGAACAGGACGACACCCAAACCGGCTGTTTTCGGTTCCTGATTCAGCGAGGAGAAGACTGATTTGAAACTGTATCGTGTCGTGCAGGGGTTCTTTTCACGGTATTTTTCAGATGAAGAAGCGGTTATTTTCTTTATCCTGCTGATGCTGTCCATCTTGTTGGTTTATGGCCTGGGCCAGGTATTGGCCCCGGTATTTACCGCCGTTATTCTGGCGTACCTGCTGTCGCCTTTTGTCGATCGCCTGAACAATCTTAAGATCCCCCATTTGTTGTCTGTAACCGTCGTGTGTCTGACGTTTTTCGGCCTGTTGGTAGTCGCCATGCTGATCATAATTCCGGCACTGCTGCGACAGATCACCAGCCTGGTCAGCGAAATGCCGGATATGATCCGGTTGATGCAGGATCAGATACAGGCCTTGCCGGAGCGTTATCCGGAACTCATTTCCAATGAGCTGGCACAGCAATGGCTGCTGGGCATTGATTTGCGTGGTATCAGTCAACAGCTGACCGGCTTCCTGCCAAGGGTCCTCAGCTTTTCGCTGAATACCCTGCCCAGTGCCGTCGGCGTGCTGATCTACCTGATTGTCGTGCCGCTGATGGTCTTTTTCATGTTGAAGGACAGGGTGGTCCTCTGGGATAGCTTTAAAGCCACTTTGCCTGCCCGGCGCAGCCTGATGAACCAGATTGCCCTGGAAATGAACCAGCAGATCGCCAACTACATTCGCGGCAAGGTCATCGAAATTCTGATCATCGGCAGTATTTCGTTTGTGACCTTTGAGTTGTTTGGCCTGAATTACTCGGCTCTGCTTGCCGTACTGGTCGGCGTATCGGTGCTGATTCCCTACATCGGCGCGACTATCGTGACCATTCCGGTCTTTGCCATCGGTGCCTTCCAGTTCGGGTTCACCAACGAACTCTACTACGTCATGATCGCCTACCTGATCATCCAGATACTCGATGGCAACGTCCTGGTGCCATTGCTGTTCTCGGAAGCGGTCAACCTGAACCCGGTATCCATCATCGTGGCGGTGCTGCTGTTCGGCGGGATCTGGGGCTTCTGGGGCGTCTTCTTTGCCATACCGCTGGCGACACTGGTTAAGGCTATTTTCAATGCCTGGCCGAAGCACCAGGAAGCCAGGGCAGCGGAAGAAGAAGCTGAAGAACAGGCTGATGCTGATGCGCCTGTAAAGTAGTGATTGAACAGGTATTGGTGGGGATTTATTCGGGTTTCGGAGTTTGCAACCAACTGAGTGTCAGGTGCCGGGTAACCCTATCTGGGGAAGTCTGAGGCATGGATGCCGAAGTCTAGGCCCCATGGATGGGTTCACGCCGGCCCCAGATAGGGTTACCCGGTGCCTGACACGGATTCCTGGCACCAAGGCAAAACTGAACTCCGAAACTTTAATTATTAGCCGGTCCGGCGAGGGCGGGCGTCCAGTTCATCGAGAACGCGGTGAACGTGATTGCGGGCATCTACATCGATCCAGGTGCGTGACAGGATGCCCTGTTCGTCAATCAGGAAGGTACTGCGTACCAGGCCTTTGATTTTTCGGCCGAGCAGTTCTTTTTCCCGCAACACGCCGAACATATTGCACAGGGCTTCGTTGCTGTCGGAGATCAGTTCGAAGGGCAGGCTTTGGGCACGCTTAAAGGATTCATGGCTGTCCAGGCTGTCCCGGCTTACGCCAAACAGAATGATGTTCTGCTCGCGAAAACGCTGGTAATTGGCGCCGAAATCCTGATTCTCAATGGTGCAGGCCGGAGTGTGGTTCTTGGGGTAGAAGTACAGCAGTATCCGGTACCCACGCAGGGCGCGCAGATGAACGTTTTTGTGGCTGGTCGCCGGCACCACAAAATCGGGGACTGGCTGACCTATTTCTAGGGTCATGGTGTTACTCCTTGTGTGGTTGTCCATGCGAAAGCGGGCCTTCAGATGCCGCATGGGGTCACAGCCGGGTTGTTAACGCTGTCGCAGGCACAACCGGGCACAGCTTTATCAAGTATGGCTCAATATTTGAACAATAC
The DNA here is from genome assembly GCA_035704555.1 of Saccharospirillum sp. GTDB lineage: Bacteria > Pseudomonadota > Gammaproteobacteria > Pseudomonadales > Natronospirillaceae > Saccharospirillum. The sequence goes on from DASSWT010000310.1 coordinate 8,454, forward strand.
CAGTTGACCGTCAGGTCAGGTGGCGGAAAGGGCGCGGGCCGGGCTTGTGTCGGTGCTGGTGCGCCAGTACCATTGCCGGTTCAGAAGGTAGTCGACCCAGCGTCCGGAATGACTCGTGTCAACCGCGGCGATCGAATCAAGAGCACAGCCGGAGACGTTAGTTTCATGATCACAGGCAGTATTGTCGCCATGGTTACACCGATGCACCCAGACGGTGCCATCGATTGGACCAGCCTTGAACAGCTCATCGAGTTCCATATCGACAATGGCACCGCCGCCATTGGTGCCGTCGGCACAACGGGTGAAGCTTCAACACTCGATATGAAAGAGCACGAGGAAGTGATCCGTTTTACCGTGGATAAATGCGCCGGTCGCATCCCTGTTGTGGCCGGTACCGGCAGTAACTCCACGCGTGAGGCCATGCACCTGACCCGGGCGGCCAAAGCCGCCGGTGCCGACGCGGCATTGCTGGTCACACCTTATTACAACAAGCCGACCCAGGAAGGCCTGTATCAGCATTACTGCTATATCGCCGAGAACGTCGATATTCCGCAGATTCTCTACAATGTGCCCGGTCGGACAGCGTGCGACATGCTGCCCGAGACCGCGCTGCGTCTGGCGGAAGTGGATAACATCATCGGCATCAAAGAAGCCACCGGGGATCTGGAACGTGCCCGGTTCCTGATTGATAACGCCCCCGAAGGCTTTGCCATCTACAGTGGCGATGACGCCACCGCCATGGAGCTGATGCTGATGGGCGGCCACGGTGATATATCCGTCACCGCCAATGTGTCTCCCAAAGCCATGTCGAGCCTTTGCGCTGCCGCCATTGCCGGCGATCGTGAACTGGCAACGCGGTTGAACGACCTGCTGATGCCATTGCACACCAATTTGTTCGTTGAGGCTAACCCGATTCCGGTGAAGTGGGCGCTGAATCTGATGGGTCTGATCCCGGCTGGAATACGCTTGCCGCTGACGCCGTTGTCTGAGCCGATGCACGACATCGTTCGCAAAGCGTTGATGGAATCGGGTGTCGTCTGACGTGAGACTTTCATTAGTTCTAGTAAGTGCTGCACTGGTCCTGGCTGCTTGCGGTCAGCGCGAGATCAATGTCGACTACAATCCCGACGCCGAGGCGCCTTCCGACTGGTACCCGATACCGGTCGACGAACCCCGAACGGTGACCAATGCCGACCGGACCGTTGACCGGCCGCCGGTCACGATCGACGATTCGCTGTTTGAGCGCGGTGCCACCAGCGAGCTGGTCATCACCAACAATACCGACAGTTTCGGCAACCTTTCCCTGCAGGTGAATCGTAACGCCAGTCTGACCTGGGAATTGCTGGAATCAGCCGTTGCGCAACTGGGCTGGCCCGTGGCCGACAGAAACCGCAGCCAGTACCGGATGGAACTGGCCGACGCCGAGATCGCCTCGCGGAATTTCTTTGGCCGTATTGCCGCTTTCTTCAGCGGTGAGCGCCAGACGGTCTATCTGATTCTGGTACCCCGAGTCAGCGGCACCGGCATCGCCGCCGAATACCCGGAAGATCGGGTGCTCAGCGCCGAAGAGAACCGTCGTCTGATGAACGATCTGCGCGCCGCCTTGCTGGAAGGTCGGTCGCAACCCGGTGGTCAAACCACTGTTCAGGAGTAACGGCGATGCGGTTTACCTCCCTGGGCAGTGGCAGTAAAGGCAACGCCACCCTGATCCAGGCGGGCGCGACGACGGTACTGGTCGACTGTGGCTTTGGCCTCAAGGAAGCCGAAGCCCGCCTGCTTGCCCGGGGCGTCGACCCGGCGCAACTGTCGGCCATTATGGTGACCCACGAACACGGGGATCACCTGCGCGGTGCCCCGATGCTCAGCCGCAAACACGGCATACCGGTTTATGCGACACCCGGTACGGCACGCTCGTTCAAAACCCCGGTTCCGTTGTTTGAACCCATCAATGTTCACCGGCGTTTTCGCATTGGCGATGTCGAAATACAACCGGTCACGGTGCCACACGACGCGCGCGAGCCGGTGCAATTTGTCTTCGAATACCAACAGTACTGCATGGGCGTGCTGACGGACCTGGGCAGTATTACGCCTCTGGTGACGCGCAGCTATCAACGTTGCCAGGCATTGCTGCTAGAATGCAATCACGACCCTGAGATGCTGGCAAACGGGCCTTATCCGGCCAGTTTGAAACGGCGGGTCGGGGGAGACTGGGGGCATCTGAGTAATCAGCAGGCCGCTCAGTTGCTGTCCAGTATTGAATTGAGCGGCCTACAGCATCTGATGATTTCGCACATCAGTGAACACAACAACCACCCCGAACTTGCCATGGCTGCGCTGGCCCCTGTGTTGCAGAACACTACTGCACTGCAGGTCCACACGCTGACCCAGGATGAAGGGTGCCCCTGGATTCCCCTACAACCTGCCTAACTGACGAGGCCAAGCAATGAAAAAAACGGGTGAGCTCTACGCCGGCAAGGCAAAAACCGTTTATACCACCGACGATCCCTCTCTGCTGGTGTTGGAATTTCGCAACGACACCTCCGCCTTCGACGGTGAGAAAATGGAGCAACTGGAGCGCAAGGGCCAGGTCAATAACCAGTTCAACGCGTTCATTATGAAAGCACTGCAATCGGCGGGTATCGCTACCCATTTTGTCGACCAGCTATCAATCAATGAAAGCCTGGTACGCAACCTCGACATGATTCCGGTAGAGTGTGTGGTGCGTAATCGTGCCGCAGGCAGC
>DASSWT010000072.1:0-3396 GCA_035704555.1 Saccharospirillum sp.
CGCGATGCTGTGGTCTATGCCTTCTTCGAGCACCGCATCGCGAAATTCGTTCAGCATGGCGTCCATGGCGCCGACTTTCAGGCTTTCCAGTATACCTTCCTTATTAAAGTGAGGCAGGCTGGCGTGGCCATCGGTACTGAACGTCAGGCGGTTTTCGTCGGCGCCCCGGTCCAGAGCGTACCTCAGCGCATGGGCGCATTTGATTTCGCCGGCTTCCAGAATCTCTGGGGTGTGGCTGGCGGTAAAGTCGATGCTGCCGCCGCCTTTAATGAAGCGCAGGCCGTCTTGCAGCAGTTCGGGCGAGCGGTTCATGTGTGTTGGGTAGTATTGGCTGAGGGGAATGTTCGACTGGTTGGCGACGTCGAACAGCAACGACAGCTGTTCACTGGCCTCGCCGACGTGAATGCTGACGATCCCCGCCTTGCCGCTGAGCAAACCACCCACCCGGGCTTCGGCACCAATGCGTGCCAGTTCCCGCCAGGAGGGCTGGCTGCCGCGATGGTCCGCTATCGCCACTTCGCCAACACCGACAAAGCGCTCAATCAGCATGATGTCCTGCTGCACGCTGCCGGTCAGGGTGCGCACCGGTACCTGGTAGGAGCCGGTATGGCACACCACGGTCAAGCCCTCAGCTTCCAGCCCCGCCGCCTTGGCGAGCAGATCGGGCAGGGTTCTTGAGATGGCATCGGTTCCCAGCACACCGGTAACGGTGGTCACGCCGCCGCCTATCGCATCGGTGAATTCCATGGCCGGGGTGCGGGTGTGAAAGCCGCCTTCACCGCCACCGCCGGTGATGTGGGTGAGGGTGTCGACCAGGCCTGGCGTCAAGTATTGGCCCCGGGCGTCGATAACCTCTACATCAAGGTTGCCGGATAGGTTCAGATCAGTGCCGATGGCAATGATGGAGCCGGCGGCGACCAGCACATCCTGAATGCCCAGGTCTTCGGGTGCCAGAAGGTGTGCGCCACGGATCAACGTCAGCATATCGGGTCGGTGTCCTGTCCTGAATGGTTAAAGGGGTTAATCGGTCCATCATACGTGGCTGCCGCCCTCGTACCAAGGCAAGGCGGTGAAGCAGGCCGCAATGATGAAAACGAGGCGCGTGTTTTTAAAGCTATACTGCGATCCATAATCACACCCCGCGCCCGCAGGCTGGCGTGCCATTGGAGTTAAACGATGTCCCTAATTGCCAAGGCCAACCCCCGTAACTGGACGCTGTTTATACGCACTCAGGTGCTGGTGGGCGTATTGGTGGTGTTACTGCTGCTCGGCTTTGCCTTCGTCATGGCCGGCGTTCAGGACCTGGTCGCGCAGAGCGAGAGCCAGGCTGACCTGGTAGACGAGCAACGCACCACGCTCGCCCGGCAAAGCGAGGTATTGCAACAGCAAAAACGTCAGCTTGAACAACAACAGGTAGCACTGGCAGACCAGTTGCAGGCGGTGCAGATTCAGCAACAAACCGCTGTGGCGCTGGAACGCTACCCGGCGTTTCTGTTCTGGCGCCTGGCTTCGACGGCGTCGCTGTCATCCACCGACATAGGCGAGGGCGACCGGGCCGAAGTGCAACTGCGCGAAGCGGTGCAGGCGCTGGGCGAGCTGGATGAAGAACTGGCTGAGGCCATCGATGTGTTTCTGCTCGATTTGGATGACTTCAACAGCAACATTGAACGGGCGCTGGAAGCATTCGAACAGGGTAATGCCGAGCAGGGCCAGCGCATTGTGCAGAGCACCCAGAGCAACTTCATTTCAATGAACACCATGATGGAAGTGGTGGCCATGCTCTCGGCCGAGGCAGTGGTCGCGGCCAATACCAGCGTGACCGATGCACTGAGCAGCCTGGAGGCTTCGGTGTTGGATGTTGAGCGCGCAGCGGCCGAAGTGGCTGACGGCAGTGAAACCCTGATTGCCGGTATTGAAACCATGGTCGACCGGGGCCGTTCCACCCAGCGCCAGGGGTGGCTGACGGCGGCAGTGGTGAGTGTCTTGTTCATCGTGGTCGGCTTTATTCTGTCCCGCTCGGTCAGCCAGCCGGTGTTGCAGCTCGAAAAAGCCATTAAACGCATCGATGAAACCGCCGACCTGACCCAGCGCGTGCACCTGAAACGCCGCGACGAAGTGGGCCGCATTGCCAAGAGTTTCAACAACATGCTGACCAGCTTCAGCAGCATTGTTCAGGACGTGCGCAACAGCGCCGAATCAATGGCCGAAAAAGTCTCGGAAAATTCACAGGCCAATGAATCCATCCGCCAGATCCTCGACCGTTTGAATACCGAGGTGGACTTGGTCGCCGCCGCCATTAACGAGCTTTCAGCCACCGTGCGCGGCATTAACGAACACACCAGTGAAGCGGCCAACCGCGCCATGGATGTAGAAGCCGCCTGCCGCAACAGCAGCGACCAGGCCGTCGCCAGCGGTGAGCAGGTAACCGCCCTGGAGCAGGAGATTCGCACCGCTTCCGGCAACCTGAACGCCCTGGCCGACTGCACCAAAGACATTCACGCCATGGTGGATGTGATTCAGGGGGTTTCCGAGCAAACCAACCTGCTGGCGCTGAACGCCGCCATTGAAGCCGCCCGCGCCGGTGAACAGGGCCGGGGCTTTGCCGTAGTGGCCGATGAAGTGCGCACCCTGGCGCGGAAGACGGAGCAATCATCCGAAGAGATTAAAACCATGATGGCGCACTTCTCTACCGAGGTGAACACCACCGTAGCGGCCATGCAGCGCGCCGTGGAATCCGCGGCCTCAGCCGGTACCTTAAGTGCCAGCGCCGGCGAAGCGATGCGTTCGGTGGTAACGGTAGTGGGCGACATTCGCGCCACCAACGAACACATTTCCCAGGCGACCCAGGAGCAGGCCGAAGCGACCGACTCCATCGACAACAGCGTAACCAGCATCGCCACCCTGATTGCTCAGGTGGCGGAACAGGCCCAGCAGACGGTCGCCGGTGTGCGCACCATGGCCGAAGATGCTGAACGCTTGCGGGAACAGGCCGACCGTTTCAAAGTGTAATCAGTTGCTTTCTATTAACGCCCGCATATCCGGCGCGTGGGCGCGGTCTGAAAAGACCCCGTTCACGCCCTTATCCAGCAGGCGCTGGAAGGTAATAGGGTCGTTCACCGTATAGCAATACAGCGGGTACTGCGCCCGAATATCCGCCGCCAGTTCAGGCGTGAGCGTTTCGAAGTCGGTATGAATGCTGTAAGGCGTAAAGCCGACCAGGCTCTCGGCCCACCGGTCGGTAACCCCCTCATATAAAGCCCCCAACGGCCATTCCGGCTTCTGCTGGGCCACGCGGGCCAGCGCAGAGTGGTCAAAACTGGAGATCAACAACCGCTCACCATGGTGCAATGCATCCAGCCCCTCGGTCGCCAGCACCGCATCGACCAAAGAGTCCAC
>DASSWT010000074.1:0-6511 GCA_035704555.1 Saccharospirillum sp.
CTGCTGACCACCGGCATAACCCTCTGAGGGAGTAGGCTTTATGAACGCATTCTCTGACCTGTTGTCACGGCGCGATTGGGAGAACCCCCTGGTCACCGGGCAGAACCGTTTACCGGGGCACAGCCCGCTGCATGCCTACACCAGCCACGAAGACGCCCGCCGCGACCACACTACCGCCCGTCAATCGCTCAACGGCGACTGGGACTTCGTGCTCTACGACCGGCCGGAACAGGCCGAGGCGACGTTCTTTGAGTCCGATACCGCCGTCTCCACCGGCCATACCGTTAAAGTTCCGGGAAACTGGCAATGCCAGGGCTTCGACCGGCCGATCTACACCAACGTCCAGTACCCCTTTCCGGTTAACCCGCCCTATGTTCCCGCAGAGAATCCGACCGGGGGCTATGCACGCACCTTTGCGCTGTCGGCCGAAGCCCTTGAAGGCCAGACCCGGGTGATTTTCGACGGCGTAAATTCGGCCTTCCATCTCTGGTGCAATGGCCACTGGGTGGGTTACAGCCAGGACAGCCGCTTGCCGGCCGAATTCGACCTGTCTGACTATGTGCGCGCCGGTGACAACCGCCTGGCCGTCATGGTGCTGCGCTGGTCTGATGGCAGTTACTTGGAAGATCAGGACATGTGGTGGCTGAGCGGTATATTCCGCGATGTCACCCTACTCACCAAGCCGCAACGTCATCTCACCAACGTCCACTTCGATACCGAACTGGATGCCTGCTACCGCGATGCGACGCTGACCCTCTGTGCCGAGGTATCTGACCCGGCAACACGCATCAGCGCCTGCCTCTATGACGGAGAGCAGTTGGTCGCGGAGATCAACAACGTCACACCCGGGCAACGCGAAGTCGATGAGCGCGGCGGCTTCCGCAACCGGGCCTATGCACGGCTGCCCGTTTCGACGCCTCGCCTGTGGTCGGCTGAATCGCCCTACCTGTACCGGCTGGTGGTCAGCCTGAGCGATGAGCAAGGCCAGCCACTGGACCATGAGGCCTATGCGGTTGGGTTTCGCTGTGTGGAAATCAGTGAGGGCTTGTTGAAAGTCAACGGTCAGCCGTTATTGATCCGAGGCGTCAACCGGCATGAGCATCACCCCGAACGGGGCCATGCGGTGTCCCGCGAGGACATGGAAACCGACATCCGGCTGATGAAGCAGTTCAATTTCAACGCGGTGCGTACCGCCCACTATCCCAATCATCCTGACTTCTATGAGCTATGCGACCAGTACGGTCTCTATGTGGTCGATGAAGCCAATATCGAAACTCACGGCATGAACCCCTCGAGCCAGTTGTCGGACGACAGTCGCTGGCTGTCGGCCTACCTGGAGCGGGTTACCCGCCTGGTACAGCGCGACCGCAACCATGCGTCGGTCATCATCTGGTCACTGGGCAATGAATCGGGCCTCGGCGCCAGCCACCATGCAGCGTACCAGTGGGTTAAGCAGACCGACCCCAGCCGTCCGGTGCAATACGAAGGCGGCGGTGCCGACTCAGCCGCGACCGACATCATCTGCCCGATGTATGCGCGGGTGAAAACCGATATGCCCTTACCTGAATCGGTGCCCAAGTGGGCGATTCAGAAATGGATCGGCCTGCCCGGAGAAGACCGACCGCTGATTCTGTGCGAATACGCCCACGCCATGGGCAACAGCCTGGGCAGTTTTGATGAGTACTGGCGTGCCTTTCGCCAGTACCCGCGCCTGCAGGGCGGCTTCATCTGGGACTGGGTCGACCAGGGCCTGAGCCATACCAGTCCGGAGGGCGAACGCTACTGGGCGTACGGCGGTGACTTCGGCGACCAGCCCAACGATCGGCAGTTCTGCATCAACGGCCTGGTCTTCCCAGACCGCAGCGTGCACCCCACGCTGTACGAGGCAAAACGGGCTCAGCAGTTTTTGCAGATCAAACTGATCAACACCGACCGGCTGACGGTTCAGGTAAGCAGCGAATACCTGTTCCGCCACACCGACAACGAGCAGCTTAACTGGGCCTTGCTCGAAAACGGCGACGTGATTGACCAGGGCCAGATGCCACTAGCGATTGCACCGCGAAGCGACGCCCGGATCCGGATCGACACACCGCTCCCGACCCCCAAACCCGGCTGCGACTATCACCTGGACGTGTGGATCACCCAGCCCGAGGCGACCCACTGGTCTGAACCCGGCCATGAGAGCGCACGCCAGCAACTCAGCCTGCCGGTCAGCGCACACCTGACCGATGCTACGGCAACGACAACCCCGGCACCGGCTTACACAGAAACAGACGACCGGATCATCGTTGAGCATAACGGTGGCCAGTGGCAATTTGATCGCGCCACCGGTCAGTTGCTCGACTGGCAACAGGGGAACCAGGCCTTATTGCGAGCCGCACCGCGCGATTGCTTCTGGCGAGCCCCGCTCGACAACGACATCGGCATCAGTGAAGCCGACCGGGTCGACCCCAATGCCTGGGCCGCACGCTGGGCAGCGGCCGGTCTGGATCGTCTGGTGACAACGAGTTCACTGCAAACCGTCACCACACTTACTGATCGCGTCGAAGTACGCGTCGTTCACTTGCACCAGGCAGACAATGAACCCCGGTTGCGTAGCCACTGGCAATACAGCTGCCATCAGGACGGTTCCCTGACGCTGCATGTGGAGGTTGAAGCCGCCGCAGGCCTGCCACCCCTGGCCCGGGTCGGCCTTGAATGGGCGTTAACAGAAGTACCCGAGACCTTCAGTTGGTGGGGGCGCGGCCCCCATGAGAACTATCCGGACCGGAAGCTGGCCGCTGACATAGGTCACTACTCACTGCCGCTGGCCGCAGCCCATACACCCTATATCTTCCCAAGCGACAACGGTCTGCGTTGCGATACCCGGTCACTGCAACTGGGCAGCCTGAGCGTCAGCGGTGACTTCCACTTCAGCCTGAGCCGCTATTCCCAGGCAGCGCTGGCAGCCGCCAGGCATCAATACGAACTCTCAGAGGAAGACGGTGTCTACTTGCACATCGATGCCGAGCACATGGGTGTGGGTGGCGATGATTCATGGAGCCCGAGTGTGCACCCGGAATACCAGATAACGCAGCATAGGCTGACCAAGCGACAGTATCGCTATAAGGTTACGCTTAAGGCGGGTTAAGTTTGTAGCCGTAACGAAGTGTCAGGTGCCGGGGGTACCTATCCGGGGTAGTCTGAGGCATGGATGCCGAAGTCTAGGCCCCATGGATGGGTTTACGCCGGCCCCGGATAGGTATCCCCGGTGCCTGACACGGACTCATGGTACCAATAAACAACCACTGGAGCTCTTAAGTCGATTAGGTTAACCCCACCAAGCGTCCCATCAGTTTACCCTTGGGGTGCCAGACCGGGGCTTTTTGCCAACGCACGGCGGGTTTCGGGTCGCGTTCGATGCGCACCCGGGACAGCACTTCGTGCAGGATGCATTTGATTTCCATATCCGAGAAATGCATGCCGATGCACTTGTGGGCCCCGCCGCTGAAGGGTGCGAACAGAAACGGGTGCTGCTTGTCTTCCTGACGATCCTCCGAGAAGCGGTCCGGATCAAAGCACTCTGGCTCGCGCCAGTATTCGGGCAGGTAGTGATTGTGCACCGGCGATACCGAAACGATGGTTCCAGCGGGAATCCGGTAGCCTTCGTAGGCCACATCGTGCAGGGCGCGGCGTGGAATAACAGCGCCCGGGGTAAAGAGGCGCAACACCTCCTTAAACACATTCCCAGTATCGGTCAGGTGTCCAAGATCCTCATAGGTCAGTGGTTTAAAGGCGGCGTGTTCTTCGCGCAGACGTTCCTGCCATTCCGGGTACTCGGTCAGGGCATAAAACAGACTGGTCAGTGCGCTGCTGGTCGTATCCTGAGCGGCCATCATCAGAAAAATCATATGATCGGCGATGTTCTGGTCGGTAAAATCGTGGCCGTCTTCATCTTTGGCGCGGCACAGCTGCGCAAAAAGCGTATCGCCACCCCGGGCGCGTACCTCACTGACCTTATTCAGAAAATAACGTTCCAGATAGGCCCGTCCCTGCAGACCCCGGTTGTATTTGGTACCCGGCCAGGGTTTGCGCACCAGGGCCATGGTGGCCTCCACATTACTGCGAAACGCCTGTTGCAGTTGCTGCAGCTGCTGATGGTCCGTCTCACCAACAAACACCCGGGAAGCCATCTCCAGCACCGTTTGCCGGGCCAGTTGTGCCAGATCGACCGGTGTATCCAAAGGCCAGCGTTTAACCATTTCGGGCAAGGAACAGGACATAAGCGCCTGGTAAGCGACCATGGCGTCTTTTTTAAAGGCGGCCTGCATGATGCGGCGGTGGTACCGGTGTTCCTCGCCGTCTTTCAACATCAAGCCGCGCGGGAACAGCTCGCCGACAAAACTGGCCCAGCCTTCGGCGGTGGAAAAATGATTGCCGCTATCCTGCAATAGAAACTGGCAGCCTGCGGGACCGGTCAGCCGGATCCAGGTTTCACCCAGAAATTGCGTCGAAAATACCGGACCATAGCGCCGGGTTTTGCGGTCGAAAAAGGCTTGAATATCGTTCAATAATTCGAGGGTATGGCCTACCAAAGGCAGGCCTTTGTCGCCGGGTATCTCAGCCAGCGGCGCCTCCGTGCTCAATTCAACGTGATCAACGGCCAAGGACGCCTCCAATGCTTTGTGGGAAACCGACGAGTGTGCCTGCAAGCACCGGCTTAGGTGCCAAGGCAATCTACCCTGCCACCTGTTTCGGTGGCGAGTCAGTCAGAGTGAGACGTCTTTCGGCCGGGGTAAAGGCTTTCTCGGCAGGACTGTGAACTGGTTATCGCCAATAAGCCTAACGACCGGACTACTGGTTAACTTTTAAGCTTATAACCGGTCTTAAATATCCACCAGACCAGGCCAATGAAGAGCACCAGAAAACCTAACGTCATGCCGGTACTGACCGCAATGTGCACGTCCGAAACGCCATAAAAACTCCAGCGAAAACCACTGACCAGATACACCACCGGATTCAACAGCGTTACTCCCTGCCAGAACGGCGGCAGCATATCGATGGAATAAAAAGTGCCGCCGAGAAACACCAGCGGGGTGACAATCATCATCGGTACGATCTGCAGTTTCTCGAAACCATCAGCCCAGATACCAATAACGAACCCCAGAAAACTGAAGGTAATTGACGTCAGCACCAGGAAGCTGAACATCCAGATCGGATGTTCAATGCGGTAGTCAACAAAAAAGGTGGCTGTGATCAGTATGATCAGCCCCAGAATGACCGACTTGGAAGCTGCTGCCCCGACATAGCCCAGCACGATTTCAACGTAGGAAATCGGCGCCGACAGCACTTCATAAATGGTGCCCGAAAACTTTGGCATATAAATACCAAAGGAGGCATTGGAAATACTCTGCATCAGCAGCGTCAGCATAATCAGCCCGGGAATAATAAAGGCCCCGTAACTGATGCCGTCGATGTCGACCATGCGCGAGCCAATGGCCGAGCCGAAGACGATGAAATAAAGCGAGGTGGAAATCACCGGCGTGGCAACACTTTGCAACAGTGTGCGCCAGGTGCGAGCCATTTCAAACAGATAAATGGCGCGGACAGAATAGACATTCATGTAAGCAGTATCCTTTATTGACCGTGAACCAATCCCACGAAAATATCTTCCAGCGAACTTTCCCGGGTACGCAAGTCCCGGAATTCAACGCCCTCACTGTCGAGCTTTTTGAGCAATTCGGAAATGCCACTGTGCTCCTGCTGGGAGTCGAAGTTGTAGTAGAGCTCCCGTCCATCCTCACTGAGCGTCAACGGCAGACCCGAGAGTGAGGCCGGCACTTTCTCCAGCGGATCACGCAACGACAGGGTCAGTTGCTTCTTGCCCAGCTTGCGCATCAGAGCCGTTTTTTCTTCCACCAGAATGATTTCGCCCTGGCTGATCACCCCGATCCTGTCGGCCATTTCCTCGGCTTCTTCAATGTAGTGGGTGGTCAGAATGATGGTAACACCCTGTTCGCGCAAACCACGCACCATGTCCCACATATCGCGGCGCAACTCAACGTCGACACCGGCCGTCGGTTCATCCAGAAACAGAATCTTGGGCTCGTGAGACAAGGCCTTGGCAATCATTACCCGGCGCTTCATCCCACCCGACAAGGCTTTGATTTTTGTATTGCGTTTATCCCAGAGCGACAATTGCCGCAGAATTTTTTCAAGGTGTTCGGGGTTCGGCGCTTTGCCAAACAACCCTCTGGAAAAATTCACCGTGGCCCAGACCGTTTCGAACGCATCGGTGGCCAGCTCCTGAGGGACCAGGCCAATTTTGGCACGCGCCAGCCGGAAATCGGTCAGAATGTCGTGACCGTCGGCCGTGACCGACCCCCGGGAGGGGTTGGTGATGCCACAAATAATGCTGATCAGGGTGGTTTTACCCGCCCCGTTGGGCCCAAGTAACGCAAAAATTTCGCCGGTGTTGATATCCAGATCGAGGTTCTTGAGGGCCTCGAATCCTGATGCGTAGGTCTTGTTC
>DASSWT010000150.1:0-5559 GCA_035704555.1 Saccharospirillum sp.
AGCTTGACACCCGGCAGGCCGATTCCTATTATTGCGCGCACTTCGAGGCAACGTTTTCGGGTTGTCTGGCGGATTGTCTGGAAAGTACCGAGAAATCGGGGCTATAGCTCAGCTGGGAGAGCGCCTGCATGGCATGCAGGAGGTCTGCGGTTCGATCCCGCATAGCTCCACCAAATTCTTTGAAAAAACCGGTCCCTGCGACCGGTTTTTTTATGGGCGTTGTAAAGATAGCTGTGGGCTGTGCCGAAAGCGACTTGCGTGGGTTACATTGGAACCAGCTAATGGCTCCCTCTCCCGTCTCACGGGAGAGGGCTGGGGAGAGGGTTCTCTTCTGGTTTCACCGCATTTCATTAGAAACCACAGCACTAACGGCTTCGCCGTCCCCCTCTCTCTAGCTCTCTCCCCCAGTGGTGGAGAGAGGACGGTTTTGTGCAGCGTTGCGAGCATTTTGCACTGGTTGTTTGTTCACCATAAAACTCATTCGAGTTAGAAGCATCACCACATCCAATTCCGCAACCTCAGCAGTAACCGTTCGGGTTCTGACAGTTCGGCGCGTTCTGCCAGTAGTGTGGCGAGCAGCTCCGGGCGGTCGGTGATGATGTTGTCGACGCCCTGGTCGATCATTCTCGACATGGTGCGACGATCATTGACCGTCCAGACGTGAATCTCCTGGTCTTGCTGGCGCACGTTGCTGATGCGGGCCGGGCTGATCAGTGCATCCCTCAGTGCCAGTGCATCGAAGGGTTGGCCGTCGATTGAGCCGATCACTGAATGCACCAGCAGGCTGGTGCGTATCCCCGGTGCCAGTTCCTGAGCCTGGCGCAAGACCGGAGGTTCGAGAGCGGCGACCAGGGTTTGGTCGATCATGTCTTGCTGGTACAGGGTCTCTATTACCCTGGGCACCAGGTCGGGGTTTTGTGGGCTGGTCTTGATTTCCAGATAGAGCTTTGCCCGGCCGCGCATCAGGTTGATGGCCTCGATGAGGGTAGGGATGCGGACGCCTTCGAATTCCGGGCTGAACCAGCTGCCCGCGTCCATTGCTTGTATCTCGGCCAGTGTGACGTCCCAGACATCTCTTGGGTCACCGGCGACGCGTAACAGATCCTTGTCATGCAACAGCACCAGATGGCCGTCGGCGGTTTGCCGGACATCCAGTTCGATGTAGTCGGCACCATCGTCTATTGCGTATTCGATGGCGGCCAGGGAGTTGCCCGGTGCCTTTAGCGAGGCACCCCGGTGTGCGGTAATCGCAATGTCTTCCGGCGTGTTCCAGCTGTTGACCACATAGCCGACCTGCACCAGTGCCAGCAGCAAGACGATAAACTCAATCCCCCAGGCAAGAACGCCTACTTGCCGTGGTTCCGGGTCGGGTGGCAGGCCGACATGGCGGCCCTGTCCGCGCTGATACAGCTTCAGGATAACCAGACTGTTCAGGCTGACACCGATGAAACCAACGGCGACGGCCAATACCGCATAAACTACAATCAGCACCACCATGACCGGAATCAGCAGGTTGTAAAACTCGGGCAGAATGGCCAGTAACCCCTTGGCCAGGCCTTCGAATACCAGTGCCAGGATGACTGGCAGCAGGGCGACCCCGATACCGGCACTGAGCAGCAGGGCGGCGATGTTTAACCGGGCGCCCCGGCTGAGTTCAGCACTGCGCTTCAGTGCCTGACGCGGTGGTAGCTCTTCCAGCAGCAGAATTGGCAATGCCAGTACCCAGCGCAGGTAGAGGCTCCCATTGGCCACGGCCATCGCCATCAGAACAACGCCGGTGATGGCCAGAAAGCCCCAGTAGGCTGGCGGGTGCTCGGTGATCACATAGTACAGATCGTAATCGGTTAGCAGCAGGTTGAAGGCTAAGATGATGATGAGTAAAAACGGAGCTGCAACCAGCAACTGCGCGAACACCTGAATGCCGGCCAGTCGCAACAGCCGGGGCAGCCGGTGGGCAACGCGCCAGAGGGCACTGGCGGTGGTGTGAAACCGGTTGTCGCGACCGTGCGAGGCGACCAGCATCATGCCGGCGTGTTGCAGAAACACCGCCATGATCGCCAGCGTCCCGGACACCAGGATCCAAAGCAGGCCCGCCGGTGAGATCAGAAACCGGGCCAGATCCACATTGCTGATCAGCGATGCGTCGGAGAGGTTAACCAGAGCGGAGAGCAGCCAACCGGAGACGGGCGACAACAGACTGAACGCCAGAATGATAAAGTAGACGTGAAAGGCCAGCAGTGGGCGCCGGTGATAGCGCAGGCTGGCCAGCGCGTGACGAAACAGATGACGGTTGGTAACCATGGCCTCCCGGGTAAAATAGCGTCAGTGACTTGGTGACTGCGCAATCAGTTGGGTGATATATGAGTACGAATCATACCCGACCAAGGCAAAAACGTCTTCGCTTTGGTCGGTTGGTGGTATCGTTAAAACTTCACTGACTCTTATCGCAAACAGGAGACGACTGCTTGCCAATTAAGGGAGAATTCCAATCAAAACTGTGGCTGGTCAGCTTCATTCTGGTGATTGTCACCACGTCTCTGGCCGTTGCCGACCGTGCCGGGCTGGTACTTTCACCTTCACAGCTAGACTGGGTGGGTGGGCGCATTTTTCAGAATGAGTGCGCCAGTCGGCCGGAATGCCTGGTGCACTGGAACGAGGGCGAAGCCTTTCCATCGCTGGGTATCGGGCATTTTATCTGGTACCCCGGTGGGGTGGAGGCGCCTTTTGTCGAGAGCTTCCCGGCCCTGGTCCAGTTTGCGCTTGAAGCAGGAGAGCCGGTACCCGCCTGGCTGGTCCGGTTAACACCAATGGATGCGCCCTGGCCGGACCGCGCCCGGTTTATGGCGGCTGAAAACGACACGCGCATCGCCTCGTTGCGCGAATGGCTGGTCGATTCAAAAGGGGTGCAGGCGGCTTTTATTCTGGCCCGTGCCCAGGCTTCGCTCGGGCGGGTAATTGAAGCGGCGCCGGCGGAGCAGCGTCCTCGTCTGGCTGGGTATCTGGATGCGCTGACCGCCACACCCGGCGGCAGCTATGCCCTTATCGACTATGTGAATTTCAAAGGCGAGGGGCTGACCCAGAGCGAGACTTACCAGGGAGAGGGCTGGGGTTTGTTGCAGGTTTTGCAGCAGATGAGCCGCTATCCGGAACGCACCGCTCTGGATGCCTTTCGCCAGGCCGCAGCCGATGTGCTGACGCGAAGAGCAGCCAATGCATCCAGAGCCATCGAACGGGACCGCTGGTTGCCTGGCTGGCTGAACCGGTTGGAGACGTACCGGGAACCGAATTCCTAAACCCCCGGCTTACAGTGCTTAGCCTGTTCAGGCAGGGGCGGGCGCCTCACCTGGCAGAGTTGCTCCATCACCGGTTTTCGCCTGAATTTTCCGAAATGCCTTCTATACTGACAAACGTTTCAGACTCATCGAATTACCAGGGTCTGAACTGTTCAGGGAGTCGAGCAGAGTAGTCGCGCAGTACGATTCCCCACGGCCATGGGTCAGTCGTATTCAAAGGGAGGTCGCGGTGACGGCACAATTCAGAAATCTTGTTTTCGAGGGTGGCGGTGTCAAGGGTATTGCCTACGTGGGGGCGATGCAGGTGCTGGCCCGCAGAGGCTATCTGGACCACATTACCCGGGTGGGCGGCACCAGCGCGGGGGCCATCAATGCCCTGATGTTCGCGCTGGGGTACGACATCAAAACCCAGCGGTCGATCATCGGTTCGGCCGACTTCAATGAGTTCATGGATAACTCCTTTCTGTTTATTCGCGATTTGAATCGTCTCTGGTCTGAATTCGGCTGGAATAAGGGCGATTTTTTTGTCAATTGGATTGGCGGTTACATCCGGGAGCAGTTGGGCGACAGCCGGGCCACCTTTGCTGACCTGGCTGCAGCCGGGCACCCGGAATTGTATGTCATTGGCACCAACCTCTCGACCGGGTATTCCGAGGTGTTCAGCGCTGAACGTCACGCCGACATGCCGTTGGTAGAGGCGCTACGCATCAGTATGTCGATTCCGCTGTTTTACCGCGCTGTTCGTCATGGGCCACGCAAGGATGTTTATGTGGATGGCGGCGTGTTGCTCAACTATCCGGTCAAGCTGTTTGACCGTGAGCGTTACATTGATATGGCCGCAGAACCGGAGGCCGCACGCAGAGCCGACTACTACGAACGTGAGAATGATCGTTTTCTGCTGGAGCTGCCCGGGCGCAGCCCCTATGTTTACAACCGCCAGACCCTCGGGCTGCGTCTGGAAACCCGGGAAGACATTGGCCTCTTTCGCTACGACGAGCCGCCGCGGGGCGACCCTATTGATGATTTCGGCGGCTATGCCAAAGCGTTGATTCGCTCACTGTTACGGGTTCAGGAGAACCAGCATCTGCACGGTGATGACTGGAAACGAACGCTCTACATCGACACCCTGGATGTAGAAACCACCGATTTTAATCTGTCTGATCCCAAAAAAGCGGCGTTGATCGAGCAGGGGATTCAGGGTGCGGAAACCTTTCTCGGCTGGTTTGAGGATCCGAAAAACACGCCGCCGAACCGGTTGCCGGAAGCCGGGGTACCGCGCGTCAAATTGCAGCGGGGTGCTTCCGGTGAAGCGGTGGTTCAGCTGCAGTCACTGATGAACCGGGCCGGTACCATGCTGGTGCTCGACGGTGATTTCGGCCCAGGTACCGAACGGGCCGTTACCCACTGCCAGAGTTGGGCCGGGCAACCCCAATCGGGTGTGGTGGATGAGGCCTTGTGGGAATGGCTGGCCGCTTTGCCGGAACCGTTTCCGCCGCTGCCGACCGAAGGCGTCGCCTTCATCGCCCGCGAGGAGACCGGCGGGCTGGCGTATTATCAGGACCATACCCGCTGGCCACATTACCCGGGTGAAGCCAGCGGCATCACCATTGGCATGGGCTATGACCTGCGCATGAATACCCTGGCGGATTTTAAGCGGGACTGGGCATCCGTTTTGCCCAAACCCGTGTTTAAGGTGTTGGCGCTGGACATCGGCAAGGCGGGCACCAAAAAACGGGCCAAAGCGTTGAAAGAGGTGGGTATCGATATTCCGTTCAACCAGGCCTGGCAGGTGTTTACGGCCACGACGTTGCCCAGGTATTACGACCTGACGCTGAGTATCTATCCATCACTGGACCGTTTACCCCCGCTGTGTCGCGCGGTGCTGGTCAGTATCGTTTTTAACCGGGGAGCCTCATTGCGTGGCGATTCCCGGCGTGAAATGAAGACCATTCAAACTTTGTTGGAACAGGCTGATCAGGCGTTGCCCGATACGCAACGCTGGAAGGCCATTCTGACCGGTGTGGAGGATCAGATTGTGGCCATGAAGCGACTATGGGGCACGGGCTCCGGCTTGGTGAAACGGCGTCAGGCAGAGGCCAATTTGTGGCGACAGGGTCTTGAAATAGCCTAAGGGTTGCTTTGAGTTGTAATTAAGCTCTGTTTTGTTGAATTCAATAATGAGCGCCTGAGACGGCGTCGTAGGTGGGTTTGGTCATCAATGGAAGGAGAAATATCCAAAAAAATGCCATAAAAACATCACATTCTT
>DASSWT010000168.1:0-6318 GCA_035704555.1 Saccharospirillum sp.
TACCAGTTGGCCAGGGCGAAATTGAAATCGCTGCCTGCCTGTTTGCTGACCGCCTCAACCAACGGATGCCAGTGGGCAGGCCAGCCGTTCATCATTCTGGTTTGCCCACTGTAACCGTAACGAACACCCACTTCGCCCAACCAGGCTTCCAGCCTGGGAATGGGGTGTTCCTGGCCGTAAACCCGCACCCGGCTCTGCTCCCAGGGCAAATTCTCGACACAATCGTGCATCCAAGCCTCGGCGTTTGGCCACCAGTTCCGGTACACTTGCAGGCATCCCGATTGATCATCCAGTAAGGTTTCGCAGGTTCTCATGTCTACATCCGCAGAAAGCGCCCAACAGTGGCTCTCCGAAAAACAGCCCTCTCTGGACGAAGTACAGCAAGTCGTCGCGCGTCTCGAACAACGCATCAGCCAGCATCAGGGCGATGAAGACTCGATACAAGGCTCGGTCGATGCACTGATACTGCTGCAAGACCACATTGAATCGGAAAAGGCCCCGGCCGACCAGACCCCCTCTACCGCAGATGCCCAGCTCGACAACGGCCGCCTGATCCCCGAGGCCGACCCGGTACAACTCGAAGACGACGTCAAACGCCGCGCCTTCGAGGCCCTCAAAGACCAGTTCAAAGATTTATAAATTCCTCTCACACTGGCCGGAAAACCGTCTAGGCTGAAGATAAATATGCTCAACTCAATTGACGGTTTGCAAGCACGAATTCCAATCACCGCAATTGGCCCAGACTCCGTCTTTGAGCATTCGAAGTAACCCGTGATTAGTGCCCAGAGCAATAAACAGCCGGGGCGAGGGCTCAGTTTGTGTCACAGCGGTTTTACATTCCATTGCAATGGATGATCAGTGCTGCCATTACGCTGAGCCTACTGGCGCTCAGCCTCACGCTGGTTACCCTGAGTTATCAAAGCACCCGGGAAACTCTGCTGTCGGCGACGGTATCTGCCGCCGAGAGCGCCTCTGATCTGCTGGATGGTCAGATCGATCAGTTGATTCAGCCGGTCGAGAGTATCGTCGCCCAACTGCAATATGACCCGCTGGTGTCCGCCGTGCGGTTTGAAGAACGCCTGAAGCGGGTGCCGGCATTGGCCCAGGTACTTGCCTCCAATGAAGTCATCAGCGCGGTGTATGTCGGTTATCCGGATGGCGACTTCCTGTTGCTCCGGCCGATTAACAACGAACGCGCCCGCCGCTTGCTGGAAGCGCCAGACGGTGCCCACTTTCTGCTGCAAAGCGTCGAACGTCGCGATGGCGAAACGCTGGGCCGGTGGGCCTGGTACGATGAAGACGTTCGCCTGAACAGCATTGTCATTCGGCCCGAATACAGTTTCGACCCGCGAGGCCGACCCTGGTTTATTGATGCCGAAGCCAGTGACCAGCGCATTCTGACCAACCCCTATGTGTTTTACACCACCGGTGAAATCGGCATCAGCCTGGCAAGCCAGTCAGCGACCGGAGCTATTCTGGCGGTGGATGCGTCTGTCGAGGATTTGTCGTCGCAAGTGAACACCCTGTCACCGGTTCCGGGTACGCAACTGGCGCTGGTCAGTGAGGGGAACCGGGTGATTGGCTATGAGGATACGGAACGCCTGGTCCTGCCAGACAGCAACGGTGCTTTGCGACTTGCCCAACTTGCCGAACTGGGGCTGCCCGCGCTAAACGAAGTAGCCGCCAGCAATCAACCTTCAGGCACCCTGTTTCCGGTGACGATGGGTGACGAACCCGGTTTCGGGCTGTGGTCGCCGCTGTCGACCTTTGCCAGTGAAAACCTGCGCGTGCTGATGGCTGTACCTGAAGCCTCCTTGCTCGCAGACGCCAAGGCACTGCTGCGGCAACAGGTCGGGCTGTCTTTGCTGCTGGTCATATTATTGTTGCCCATTGGCTGGTGGCTGGGCAGCCGCATCGGCAAGCCGCTGCGCGAGCTGGCCGATCAGGTTGAAGCACTGGGCCGTTTTGAATTTGGCACCGAGATCAAAGGGGTGCATTCGAACATCCGGGAAGTGCATGACCTGGGGTTACACACCGAACGCATGGCGGGCATGATTTCCAATTTCAGCCGCATCAGCCAGACGCTTAACCGCTCGACCGACCTGGATAAAATGATTGGCGAAGTGTTGAACGAACTGGCCAGCGCCGTGGGCGCAACCGATGCGGTGGTCTATCTGAATAACACGGAACAAACCCAGCTGATCCGGGCCGGGCATGTGGGTCCCAGCCGCGTCCCGGCGACCTTGCCACTGACGGCCGAGCCCGAGGTGGCTGTTATTGAAATCATGTCGCGCAAGAACTACCGGCTGACCACCACAACCCTGATCAACCGAAGCAATCACCCCATCGGGGTGCTGGCATTGAACAGGCCCGAGCAGACGGCGTTCAGTGATGACCAGTTCGAACACTTTATGGATCGCATGGCAGGCTCTGTGGCCATCGCCATTGAAACCCGACGGTTGTTCAAGGAACAAAAAGCCTTGTTCGATGGCATCATCCGGTTGCTGGCCGATGCCATCGATACCAAATCGCCCTACACCGGCGGCCATTGTGACCGGGTGCCACAAATAGCCAATATTTTGCTCAACAAAGTCGAGGCACAAACCGACGGCCCGTTCGCGGATTTCTCGCTGAACGCCGACGAACGCTATGAATTCACCATTGCCGCCTGGTTGCACGATTGCGGCAAAATCACCACGCCCGAGCACATTGTCGACAAGGCCACCAAACTGGAAACGCTCTATAACCGGGTGCATGAAATCCGCATGCGCTTTGAAGTGTTGCATCGTGATGCCGAGATCGAGTACCTGGCGGATCTGAACAAGGGCGGTGACCCAACCTCGCTGGTGCAAAAACGCGACCGTCAGCAGGCTCAGTTGCAGGAAGACTTTGCCTTTATCGCCCGCATGAATCTGGGCAGCGAAACCCCGGTCAGTGATGACGACATCGACCGCATGACCCGAATCGGCGACCAGACCTGGTGGCGCCATTTCAGTGACCGCATTGGCCTGTCTTTCGACGAAGCCGAACGCGTCGGCCGGGAGCCGGAAGCACCGCTACCCTGCCTGGAATTGCTGCTGGCCAACAAGCGGGAACACCGGGAGCCCTGGGGCCGCTACCAGCCACCCGTGGAACCCAACCACCCCAATAACCGCTGGGGCTTTGATATGACGCTGCCGGAATATTCCGCCAACAATGGCGAGCGCTACAACCTCTCGATTCGAAAAGGCACGTTGAACGACGAAGAACGTTTCAAAATCAACAATCACATTGTTGAGACTTACCGCATGCTCACCACCCTGCCCTGGCCAAAACACCTGGCCCGGGTGCCGGACATTGCCGCCAATCACCACGAGCGGATGGATGGCAACGGTTACCCGCGCAAGCTGAAAGGCTCCACGATGTCGGTCAGTGAACGCATTATGGCCATTGCCGACGTTTTCGAAGCCCTGACCGCTGCCGACCGGCCTTACAAGCCGGCCAAAACCCTGTCGGAGTCACTCAACATTATGGTGTCGATGGCCCTGAGTGGTCACAGCGACCCGCAGCTACTGAAAGTCTTTATCGAAACCGGGGCCTATCGGACCTATGCGGTCGGCTTTCTAAAACACGAGCAATTGGACGAGGTTGATGAAGCCGCGCTGATTGAGCGACTCACCACCGCTTAACCAGGCGGCATACCATGCCACCCTTGTGGCTGCTAGAATGCCCGCATTCGAATCAGCCACACGAGCAGGCATTTATTATGGCAAAATCACTGGCAGACCAGCTTATGAAAGCTGGCCTGGTCGACAAGAACGCGGCCAAAAAAGCGGAGCGGGACAAGCGCAAGCAAAGCAAGCATCAGCACAAGGGCCCGACTGATGCCGACCTTGAAAAACAGGCGCGCTTGCAACGCGAACGCGAAGAAAAAGCCGAGCGCGACCGCGAACTGAACCGGCAGCGGCAGGAAGCGGAAGAAGCCAAGGCGATGAAAGCCCAGGCGGCCCAGATGCTGGAGCAGAACGCACTGAGAGTTGAGGGCGACATTCGCTTCAGCTTTACCGATGCCCGCATCAACAAGATCAAACAACTCTATGTCAGCCAGGAGATTCAGGAGCAACTGGCCAAAGGCCGGGTGGCAATTTGCTCGGTCGATGACCGCTATGTTGTAGTAGCCAAGGCCGTGGCTGAAAAAATCGCGCAGCGTTTTGCCGAAGCCGTGATATTTTTAGCGGAACCGGATGCCAACCAGCCGGATGAAGACGACCCCTATGCCGACTTTGTGGTCCCCGACGATTTGATGTGGTAACCAGGAACCCCGACCCCATGGCGCAATTTGACGATTTTATCGACCTGCTTAAAGTCCTGATCCGTGAACCCAGTGTGGTCGGGGCCGAGCATTCCTTTTTCCGGGTATTGCAGCGGGAGCTGGAAGAGCGCGGCGCCAATGTGACCTGGTATGAAGGTCTGCTGGTGGCCCAGGGTAACCAGCCCGACACCACCTATTTTTCCGCCCACATTGATCGCCACGGCCTGGTCTGCACCGGCCCGAACGAGTTCCAGTACGCGGCCTTTGTGGCCGGCAGCCGGTCGGATTTGCTGGGCAATTCGGTCTCGGAAGAGTTGATGCGAAAAATCGTTGATCGTTTCCCCAAAACACCGCTAATGGCCTATGAACCCTGGTCCGGCGCGTACCGGGGTGGCGGCACCATTGTCGACAGCTACATCTGCGAACACCGCAACAACCTGATCTTCAACGTCGAAGGGCTCGACCACCTGGTCGCCGGCACACCGGTGGCGTTTCAGGATCGCCTTCTGCATCAGGACGGCCTGCTCAGCGGCCAGCTGGATAACGTACTCACCGCCGCCTGCCTGGTGCATCTGTTTTCACTCGGCTACCAGGGCACGGCTTTCTTTACCGCCCAGGAAGAAGCCGGTCGCAGCTGGCGCTATCTGCTCGAATGGTTCCGCCGCTTCGGTGGCTCAACCAACCAGTTGGTCGTGGTCGATACCAGCCCCTACCCGGACCGAGCCAGCGCCGACATTCAGGATGTGGTGCTGCGCCACCGCGACGCCAACGCCGAGTTCAACCGCAACACCACCGAAAGCCTGGAAGCCCTGTGCCAGAGCGAAGGCATTCGCTACAGCTTCAAGGACGACTACATCGCCCAAAAGAATGCGGAGCTGGAAGCCAGCGGCCAAAAACCCCAGTCACTCGGCAGCACAGAACTCGGCCGCATCACCGCCGCCTCCAACGGCCTGGTTCACGGCACCACCCTGCAAATCCCAACCACCGGCTACCACACCATGCAGGAAACTGCGCAAGTGACTGCGGTTCAGTCGTTTCTGCGGTTGCTTCAGGGGATCGGCCACTGCGTGGCCTGACAGGCCCGTTGTTTTTGGTTGGTTGCCAGGCGTTCGTGCCAGCTACCGGGTAGGCCTCTCCGGGGTCGGCGTAAACCCGTCCATGGGGCCTAGGCTTCGGCATCCATGCCTCAGACTACCCCGGAGAGGCCTACCCGGCACCTGTCACTTGGTTTTGCAGCCACTTTAAAAAATACAGAAATGGTTGTGTTTGAAGTGCCAACCTGGCGAGTTCCAGTGACTGGGTAGACCTGTGTGGGGAAGTCCGCAACATGGATGTTGCGGCCTAGGCTCCATGGATGGATTCACGCCGACCCCACACAGGTCTACCCAGTTGCTGGAACGGATTCCTGGCAACCAGACAACCAACCCTCAAGTTCCATGGAAGTCCCACATTTCTGGTAGGAAGGTGGTTTGCATTTCGTGGATCAGCCATTTGCGGAAGGCGGCGACTTTGGGGCGCTTCAGGTAGCGTTCTGGGGCGACCAGGTAGTAGGAAAAGGCCATGGGTAGCTCGAATGGGAACACTTTGATCAGCCGGCCACTGATGATGTGGCTTTGCACCAGGGATTTGCGCGCCAGGCCGACGAAACCGCCTGCCAGAGTGATGTCGATCAGCATTCGGGAATCCTCAATGGTCATGGCGACGTTGAAGCCCTCCCAGAGATGCCCCTGTTGCCGTATCCAGCGGCCCCAGGGTTCCGGTTCGTAATCCAGATCCTCGACCAGATCCACCGTACGCAACCAGTCCAGCGTGGCGCCTTCGGGTGGCACCATGTCTGGTACGCAGACGGCCATTAGGGTGTCGTGCATCAGCCATTCCGAGACGAGGCCCGGGTAGCGGCCACTGCCGAAGCGCAGAGCGACATCGGTTTCACCATCGAAGGTATCCACATGGTGTGTGGGGTTCAGTACGACCCGGTATTCGGGTTGGCGCTGGCGAAAGCTGCCGAGGCGTGGGGCGAGCCAGGC
>DASSWT010000253.1:0-15587 GCA_035704555.1 Saccharospirillum sp.
CCCAGCAAACCGCTGTCACGGTTCAGCATCTGGGTAACGTCGGTGATACTCCAGCCCAGTTGTTCGGTCAGGTATTCATGCAGCCCGGGGTCAATATCGCCGCTGCGGGTGCCCATAACCAGCCCCTCCAGCGGCGTCATACCCATGGTTGTATCGATTGAGAACCCATCGGAAATAGCCGTTGCGCTGCAGCCATTGCCCAGATGGGCACAGATGATGGCATGCGACTCCGGGTTCAGATCCAGCTGGTGAACCGCCTGCCCGGCGATGTATTTGTGGCTGGTGCCGTGAAAACCATAACGGCGCACACCCTGCTCCCGGTAGAGTTTCATGGGTACCGCATACAGAAAGGCTTCCGGATCCAGTGATTGGTGAAAAGCCGTATCAAAGACCGCAACCTGGGGTACTGAAGGGTAGAGCGCCTGCATCACCTGAATGCCGAGTAAGTTGGCCGGGTTATGCAGCGGCGCCAGACTCGAGCAAGCCTCGATGCCCTGCAGGGTGCTGCTGTTAACCCGGGCCGAATCGGTAAAGGTTTCACCGCCGTGAACCACCCGGTGGCCAATGCCCGCAAGTGGCTCTTTTAGCGGCAGCCGGGTGATGATCTCATTCACCGCCTGCAAGGCGCCCGAGTGGCCCTGGTTGGGCAAGGTTCTGGATTGTTTCTCCCCGTTGAGGTGCCAGGTCAGTTCGGCATTGCGGGTATTCAGTCGATCGGCGTTGCCTGATACCACCTCTTTTGTACTGGTCATCTCGAACAGGGAAAACTTGAGCGATGAACTGCCGGAGTTAATAACGAGCACCGGAACTGCAGTCATGGCAATAAATCCTTAACCGGTTTGACCGGCGACCCACCAGGGGCCCTAAGTGTGTAAGATAGGCCGCAATCAGGCTGGCTTTTCCGGTGCCGTATTCGCGGTGCCGGGCGCTGGCCAGTCATGAATCATAGAGCGAGTATATAAGATGGCAGTTCCCTTGGGTAATGACCTGCATCACGCCTTGCAAGCCTTCCTGATGGTCAGGCGGTGCCTTCAGGCGCGTTTCATGCGTGCCGGTCTTTGCGGGTTGTTGAGCGTGATGGTGCTGCCCGCCTGGGCCATGCCCGAAGGTTATGGTGTGCTGCAGGGCGGCGGTTATTTTGTGGGACAAACCGAGCCGGGCAGTCACGTCCGGTTCGCCGGACAGTCGATCCCGGTCGATGCGCAAGGGCGTTACATTCTGGGCTTCGAACGAATGTTGCGCGGTGAACACCCGCTCACTATTCGGTCGCCTGGCCAGGTTGAAAAACAGTTTGAACTGGAAATAGAGGGTCGTGACTACCGAATTCAGCGTGTCGACGGGCTCGATCCGTCCCGGGTTAACCCGCCCGAAGAGCAGATCACCAGAATTGTGGCGGAAGCCGGGCGGGTGAGTGCGGCACGCGCTCGTCGTGTCGAAAGTGAGGGCTGGCGTGAGCCTTTTATCTGGCCCACTTTTGGCCGAATTTCGGGAGTTTATGGCAGCCAGCGCATTCTCAATGGTGACCCTTCGGCGCCGCACTGGGGGATCGATGTTGCGGTACCGACCGGCACGGCGGTTTACGCCCCCGCCTCCGGGGTGGTGACGCTGGCGGAACCGGATTTGTACTTCAGCGGCGGCACCCTGATGCTGAACCATGGTATGGGCCTGTCCTCAAGTTTTCTGCACCTGTCCCGCTTGCTGGTCAGCCCTGGTGACCAGGTAGAGCAGGGGCAGCTGATCGCGGAAGTGGGGACCACCGGGCGCAGCACCGGCCCTCATCTTGACTGGCGTGTGAATTTGGCGGATGTACGCATCGACGCCGGCTTGCTGGTCCCCGGGCAGGAGAACCTGTGCGAGATCGAGGGCCAGGGCGAACAGGTAGTTGTGCTGGTGCACGGACTGGGCCGTTCCGACCGCTCCATGGCCCGGCTGGCTGATTCCTTGCGTCAGGCAGGCTTTGCCACCTGCAATCAGGAGTACCCCAGTCGCCAGAAAACGGTGCCGGAGTTGTCTGCCTATGTGGCCAATGCGGTGGAGCGGGTCAACCGGCAGGGGTATGACACGGTACATCTGGTGACCCATTCGCTCGGGGGTATTCTGGCCCGATACTGGCTGCAGCGGGCTGATCTGCCCGGCCAGGGCCGGGTGGTGATGCTGAGCCCGCCGAACCATGGCAGTGAGGTGATCGACGCACTGGGCGACCAGGCCTGGTTCCGCTGGATCATGGGGCCCGCTGCGATGGAACTGGCGACTGATGATGAGGCGCTGGTGAACCGCATCGAACCGATTGATGTTCCCGTTGGGGTGATTACCGGTACCCGGTCCAGCGACCCCTGGTTCAATGTGTTGTTCCAGGGCGATCATGATGGCAAGGTGTCTGTTGCCAGTGCCCGTCTGAGCGAAGCCGATGGCTTTCGGCTCGCCGAAGCCGGGCATACCTTTATCATGAACGATGAGGAGGTGCGCTTCTGGGTGGCCTTTTTCCTGACTAACGGCTTTTTCCCCTAGGGAGTCACTGAACTGGAATCATGGCTTTACAAACAGGCTGTTGGCTTTTTTCACGCCCGGGGGTGCTGCCGCTTGAAAAATAGAGGAAGCTGCCGGTGCGCAGAAATACAACACCGTCTAACAACAAGAAAAAGACTGGAACTGTGCACAGCTCACGCGATCACCAAATTGACGGTTGTGTCTGAACAGAAAGTGAACAAAGCTGACAATGCGGGCTTATGCGCCGTTTGAAGGCTTGTGTTTCTGACAAAAAATCCTCAACATGAAGTGGTCCCTTTGGGAAACATAATAACAGCGAGAGAGAACACTATGATTAAAAAAACACTCTTGGGCGTAGCAACCGCTGCAGCACTGGTCGGTGCCGTACAGGCCGAAGAAGTCAAAATCGGCTTCCTGGGCGGTTTTACCGGCCCGATTGAAAGTCTGACTCCTCCCATTTACGACGCCGCGCGTCTGGCAGTCAGCCATGTTAACGGCCAGGGCGGTATTCTGGACGGCGACATCCTGGTCATGCCCAGTGCCGACACCACCTGTGTTGACGCGTCAGCTGCTACCAACGGCGCCGACCGTCTGGTTAACTCTGAAGGCGTAACGGCCATGGTTGGTGCCTTGTGCTCTGGTGCGACCATTGCTGCAGCCAATAATGTGGCCATTCCAGCCAGCGTTGTAATGATTTCGCCGGCTTCGACATCACCGGCTATTTCGGCGCTGGACGATAATGATCAGGTTTTCCGTACCCCGCCGTCAGATGCCTATCAGGGCGAAATTCTGGCCCGGCTGCTGATCAACAAGGGCCTTGAAGATGTTGTCGTCACCTATGTGAACAACGATTACGGTAAAGGCCTTGCTGATGCATTCGCCGCTGCGTTCGAAAGCGAAGGTGGCATGGTAATGGCGAATGAAGCGCACGAGGATGGCAAGGCTGATTACCGCGCCGAGATCGCCTCGCTGGCGTCAACTGGTTCTCAGAACCTGGTTGTGCTCGCCTATGCTGACGGGTCTGGTCAGACGATTCTGCGTCAGGCAAACGAAAGTGGTAACTTCGTGACCTATGTTGGCGGCGATGGCATGGTCGGCGATGGTCTGGTGCGTGCTGTTGGCGCTAACGTTCTTGAAGGCATGATTGCCACCAAACCAGGTACTCCTGATCTGCCCGGTTCTGACGTTTTCGCTGAACTGGCTGAAGCGGTCGAGCTGGATCCAAATGCGACCTTCGCCGGTCAGTCTTACGATGCGGCTTTCATCATCGCGCTGGCCATCGAATCGATGGGCGAAGACAGCCGTGAAGGCCTGAGCGACCACGTTCGTCGCGTTGCAACAGCACCGGGCGAAGTCATCCTGCCGGGTGAGTGGAGCAAAGCCAAGCGTTTGTTGGCAGCGGGTCAGGACATCAACTACGAAGGCGCAACCGGCCGTCATGAATTTGATGAAGAAGGGGATGTACCGGGCGTGATTGTAGAGATGACAGTGCGTGACGGAGCTTTCGTTGAAGTTGGCGAAATTCAGTAAACCAAACGGTTCATCGTCATCCAGATGATGATGGATTTTGGTAAAAAAAACCGGCCCAGGTGGCCGGTTTTTTATTGGCTGACCTCATGCTCAAGGCGTTTGGCGGGCTTCGTTAGACAGGCGTTGCCAGAGTCGGTTGACCGCCGTGTTGCGCACCAGAGCACATCGGTAAAGCCGAATTTCCAGCGGTGCGTACCACCGCTCGGCACCGCAGATCACCAGTTCCCCCTCCTTCAATTCCCGCCGAATGCACAGCTCTGGCACCCAGGCTATGCCCGCACCGGTCAGTGCCATTCCTTTTAACCCTTCGGCCATGGCGGTGTCGTACACTGTTTTCAGCCGCAGCCGAATCGGGTCATGCTTGAGCATCAGCCGTAACGTTCGGCCTAGAAAGGCGCCCGGTGTGTAGGCGAGCAGGGGAATTTCGTCCTGGCTGTCGCTGTCGAGTGAATAACGTGGTTGGTCGGTGCCTGCCAACGGAACAGACACCGGTACCAGTCGCGTGTGTCCCAGCGTAATGGAAGGAAAGGTACTGGCATCGAGTTGCAGGGTGGCGTACGAGTCGTAATAGATCTGAAGCAAATCGCACTGGCCCTCGCGTAGTGCATGCAAGGCCTCTTCAACGTTCATCGCCACCAGGCGCATGTTCAGATTGTTCATCACATCCCGGTGCTCGGTCATCCAGTCCGGGAAGAAGGAGAAGGCCAGGGAGTGTGCGGCGGCCACACGCAGTGTAGCTTGCTGGTTCGCGTCCAACCCGCGCAGTCGGCTGACGGTCTCGCGCAATTGAGACATGACGGTTCTCGCCGTCAGCAGAAATAGCTGACCTTCGTCGGTCAGTCGCACCGGGGTGGTTGAGCGGTCTACCAGCGGTACCGCCAGTGTGTTTTCCAGCGCTTTAATGCGTCGACTGAAGGCAGGCTGGGTAACAAAGCGGCGTTCCGCGGCCCGGGAAAAACTCAGGGTATCGGCCAGGGAGATAAAATCTTCCAGCCAGCGCGTCTCGAAGTCCATTTAGCCTCCTATTATGCGTATTTTGCATACTATAGCTGAAAACGGCATTGGCCGGCGAGTCATCGTGAGCCGCACAATAGGGTCTGGGTTCGCTGTTGTGGCGAACCGTATCTACTCAGGGGAATACAGAAAACCATCATGCTGCCAACGCAGAACGACTCGCCCATCCGTACCGCCCATGAATCTGCCCAGCCAACGCGCCTGGAGCGCGATTTGCTGGGCCAACGCTCTGTTCCTGCGGAAGCCTATTACGGCATTCAAACGCTTCGGGCCGCTGAGAACTTTGATTTATCGGGGGTGACACTGGCGCACTTCCCCAAGCTCATCATCGGGCTAGCCATGGTTAAAAAGGCCGCCGCCGCTGCGAATGCTGACCTGGGGTTACTCGAAGAACGCCGCTTTCAGGCGATCAATATCGCCTGCGATCAGTTGATTGCCGGCGATCATCACGATCAGTTCATTGTCGATATGATTCAGGGTGGAGCAGGTACCTCGACCAATATGAACGCCAATGAGGTCATTGCCAACCTGGGGCTGGAATGGCTGGGTCATGCAAAGGGCGCATACAGTGCCTTGCACCCGAACAATGACGTTAATGCCTCCCAGTCGACCAACGATGCCTATCCGACCGCGATTCGTGTGGGTCTGCAGCTGTCTCATGCGGAACTGGTAGACAGCCTGGCCTTGTTGCGCGACGCCCTGGCCGACAAGCGTGATGAGTTTGCCGATGTACTTAAAATGGGCCGCACCCAGCTGCAGGACGCCGTGCCGATGACACTGGGGCAGGAGTTCGGTGCCTTTGCCACAACCCTGGGTGAAGACATTGATCGCATAGCGGGATTGTTTGATCTGCTGCGGGAAGTCAACCTGGGTGGTACCGCCATCGGTACCGGCCTTAATGCCCATCCTGACTACGCGCAACGGGCGGTGAACCACCTCTCCCGGGTTTGCGGCCACCCGATGCGACTGGCGAATGACCTGATCGAGGCGACCTCCGACATGGGTGCCTTCGTGTTGTTTTCCGGTATGACCAAGCGCCTGGCGATCAAGCTGTCGAAAATGTGCAACGATTTGCGGTTGCTGTCCAGTGGCCCCCGGGCGGGCTTCGGTGAAATTAATTTGCCGGCACGCCAGCCCGGATCTTCCATCATGCCCGGTAAAGTGAACCCTGTTATTCCCGAGGCGGTGAACCAGGTCGCCTATCAGGTGATCGGCAACGATCTCGCCATCACTATGGCGGCTGAAAGCGGGCAGTTGCAGTTGAATGCCATGGAGCCGCTGATTGCCTATAAACTGTTCGATTCAATGCGCCTGCTGCGTCGCGCCATGGATATGCTGCGCAGCCTGTGCATAGAAGGCATTACGGCCAACCGCGAGCATTGCCTGGCACAGGTTAACGCCTCCATTGGCGTCATTACCGCGCTTAACCCCTATATCGGTTACGACAACGCAACCCGCCTGGCCAGTCTGGCACTGGCGACAGGACACAGCGTCAGGGATCTGGTATTGGCTGAAGGCTTAATGCAGAAGACGGAACTGGATGAGGCGCTGAGTCTTGAGCGGCTGGTATATCCCGGTCGTCAGATGCAGCCGGCGACGGCCTAGAGTTCTGAGCCGGAAATTAACCACTCAATTTACCGAAGGGCTGGCGGGTGCGTCTGCTGGGGGCCGTTAGACCGCATGGATGCGGTCTCCGAGCTTACAGGGAGGTATTTACAGCGTGCCCCCAGAAGACGTACCCGATAGCCCGATTGGCACCATAGAAAGCACTTGCTCGGGGGATATCTATTCCACGAATTTCCGGCTCATAACTCTAGTGCCCGGTCAGCCAGTGGCCTAGTGTCGCCAGTTTTGAAGGTGCCGGTCCGCCTCTGGCTTCGCGTCGATCAGCCGCATTGAACAGGGCATACATGCCTCTGACGCCCAGCCAGCGCAGGGGTTCGGGTTCCCAGCGCCGAACCCGGCGACCTACCCAGGGCAGTCGGGTCAGTTCGGTGTCCCGGCCGAGGGTTAGATCACAGAGCGTGCGTCCGGCCAGGTTGGATGTAGACACGCCAACGCCGACATACCCTCCAGCCCAGCCAATACCTGTTTTCGGGTCGAGACCCACGGTGGCGCACCAGTCGCGGGGTACCGCCAATACACCGCACCAGGCGTGGTCAATACGAGCCTTGCTGGCGGCTGGGAAGTGCCGGTTCAGTATTCGGATCAGGTGGCGAATGGTTTCGGGGTCAGGTGTGCCCCGGTGGTCAATTTTACTGCCCAGCCGATAAGGCAGGCCACGACCGCCAACCGCGATTCGGCCTTCACGAGTACGTTGGCAGTAACAGTACGCATTAGCGAAATCACCCACGATCTCCCGGCGGTTCCAGCCGATCTGCTCCCAAACATTGGGTGGCAAAGGCTCGGTTACAATCTGGGCAGAATTGAGTGGCAGCCAGTCCCGTTCCGACCCGGGCAACGTAGCGGTAAAACCTTCGGTTGCTCGAAGGATAATTGGCGCCGTTACCCTTCCTTTGTCGGTTTTCGCTGCGCCCGGTTCCAGAGCGTTAACCCTTGTCTGTTCAGCGATCCGAACACCCAGACTCTCAACCACCCGGGCCAACCCTTGCACCAGTTTGGCTGGCTGGATACGGGCGACGTTATCAATTTCCAACGCGCCCAATGCGCCAGGTATCGAAAGTCGCGCGGCGACTTCGTCCTGACTCAATGCCCGAACCCGGCCCGCCTCACCCCAGTGCTGCCGGTGTTCAATCTCGGCATTCATGCGGTGCAGCTGCGCCGGGTTGGTGGCGATCAGCAGTTCGCTGGTGCGATGAATATCGGCGCCGATTCCTTCAGTCGAAGCAACTGATAGAATTTCATCGACGCTGGAACCCATCGCATCGACCATGGCCAGAACACTCGCAGCATCACCGCTGCTCAGATAGCGTTCATGATCCCAGGCAAAGCCCCCGGTCAGCCAGCCACCGTTACGCCCTGAAGCACCAAAGCCGGCGAATTCCGCTTCGAGTATGAGGACGTTCAATTCCGGTGCGGCTTTCTTCAGGTAATAGGCCGTCCATAAACCGGTGTACCCTGCACCTATGATGCAGACATCGGCGGTGGTATCGCCATCAAGTGCCGGTCTGAATGGCGGGAAGCCGCCGATGTCCTGATACCAGAAAGAAACGTCGCCTGTGGTTTTTGGCCAGTTAGAGAGAGTCATGGAATGCTCAATAGAGTTGTCATTCATTCAGCTAAAACATTCTACTCGACTCGGACAGTCGCGCACAAAAAAGGGGAGCTGTAAGCTCCCCTTGTAAACTACGTTCTTTAGATCAGGCGTGATGCGCCACTTTTTCCGGAAACAGCCCCTTGGGTGCGTAACGCAGCACCAGGCTGATGATAAGTCCGATCACAAAAACCCTGGCCTGAAGCGCACGGGTGTCAAGGTCATCGGGCGCTTGCCAGCCGAACATGGCATTGCCCACCGAACTGGCCATGTCGATCAGGAAAAGTGCCGCAGGTGACGACATGGTCCAGATTATGTAGATAAAGACAGCGCCAAAAATGGTCCCTTTGTTGTTGCCGGAACCGCCAAGAATAACCATCACCCAAACCAGAAACGTATGGTTCAGTGGCAGGAAACCACTGGGGTCGAAAATACCGTTAAAGGTGACCAGTGCAGCACCGCCGATGCCCATCAGGACCGAACCCAGAACAAACACTTCCAGGCGGCGGCGATTGACGTCTTTACCCATGGCTGCCGACGAGTTCTCGTTGTCGCGTATGGCACGCATGGTGCGACCCCAGGGCGCAGAATAGGCTCTGTGCAGCAGAAAATAGATGACGGCAATCATCACCGCAGTTACCGAGAGATAGGCCGCGCGTGCGGCAAGAAAGCCGATTTCACCAGCTTCAGGCACTGGCCAGGGCAGCGGCGAAACCGTCAGTGTTCCCCGGGACAGCCAGTCAGCATTTTTGAGAAAGGCTTTTATGATTTCGGCTATACCCAGAGTTGCGATGGCCAGATAGTCGCTGCGCAACCCCAGACAGATGTGACCAATAAAGTAGGCGATACCGCCGCCGACGGCACCACCAACCAACCAGCCTACCCAGACGGGCAAACCCAGGCCGCCAATGAACCCGGCCTCGGATTCAATTGCCTCTGCTACAGGCCCCAGCGAAGTGACGACCCACAGGTATAAAGTTGCAGACGCAATAATGATGAGCGGTAAACGAATTTTCTTGCTAACGTTCAGACGCTTCAGTTGAGTGAGACCATACACAATCGCTACTGACAGCAATGCTTTAAGGCCAACGCCGCCCAACTGACCGGGCAGTTCGGTATTCCAGAAATCCTCGTTGACTGGAAAACTGAACAGCATGGTAATGAAGCCACCGAGGGCGACAAACCCCATGATGCCCGCGTTAAACAGACCGGCGTAACCCCATTGAATGGTCAGGCCCAGCGCCAGAATGGCATAACAGCTGGCTTCAGCCAGAACCCGGACGCTGTAGGCGGAGCCCTGAGAGGCAAATACGATCAGAATCAAAGCAGCCAGCAGGCTGAACAGGATGATGTCTTTCTTTGGCAGTTGCATCAGAGAATCTTCCCTTTAAACAGGCCGGTTGGGCGCCAGATTAGAATCGCCAACAGGATGAAAAACGGAATGGTGATTTTGTATTCAGTGGGCACAAACGCCAGGGTATTGGGCAAGTCCAGCGAGGGGATGGCTTGCTCCAGCGGGCGCAGCACAAACGTCCAGTTGAATACCGCCAGCGTTTCCGTAAGGCCGACCACAAAGCCACCTGCCAGGGCACCGTAAGGGCTACCCACACCACCGACAATGGCCGCCGCGAAAATCGGTAGCAATATCATGAAACTCAGATCAGGCTTTAGCGTCACATCCAGTGACAGCAGAGTGCCGGCCGCACAGGCCAGGCTGCCAGCAATAATCCAGGTAACACCGACGACGGTGTTGGTATTGATGCCGGAGACCTTTGCCAGATCCGGATTGTCCGACATGGCGCGCATGGCTTTGCCGAGTCGTGACTTGTTCAGGAACAGATGCAAGGCAATAACGGCAAACGCCAGGAACAGGAACAGCAGCAACTGAGGTTCGGTGACCACCAGATTGCGTGAAGCCGATTCAAACGGCAGGTCGATGCGGAAGATCGCCTTTCGATCGTCAATGTACAGGCTCTGTGTGCCGGTACCGGCCAAGAAACGAATCAGCCCCTGCAGCATCAGCGTAACACCGACCGACGCCATCACCATAACGACCGGTTTAACGTTGTTTTCCCGCAGTTTTTTGTAGAACAGCTTGTCGATGCCAACGGCAATAAAGGCCGTTGCCACCATGGCAACCGGCATCATCACAAAGGCGGTGGGTAAGCCGATGGCCGGGCCTACGGCGGGAAACAGCGCCGTCAGGATCAGTACCAGAAAGGCGCCCAGCGTCATCATGTCGGCGTGGGCAAAATGGGCAAAGCGCAGAATACCGAACACCAGGGTGACACCGATGGCACCCATGGCGTAGATCGAACCAATCACCGCGCCATTAATGACCACACTGTTAAAAAAGAAAATAAACTCGTTCACAACGGACTCCTATTAACCGTCAGCCACCCAGGAAGCTTTTAGCCACTTCCGGATCGTTCAGCAGGTTTTGGCCTGTATCGGTAAAGCGGTTCTTGCCCGCTGCCAGTACGAACCCCTTGTGTGCAATGCGCAGCGCCTGCTTGGCGTTTTGTTCAACCATCAGCACGCCGACACCGCTTTCATTAACGGCAATCACCCGCTCGAAAATCTCGTTCATATACATTGGCGACAACCCGGCAGTGGGCTCGTCCAGCAACAACAGGCTGGGTTCAACCATCAGGGCTCGGCCCATGGCAACCATCTGACGCTGACCACCGGAGAGTTCACCGGCAGGTTGTCTGCGCTTGTCTTTCAGGTCGGGGAAGAAGCTGTAAACACGTTCGAGCATGTAGCTGAAATCATCACGCCGGATAAAGGCACCCATTTCCAGGTTTTCCTCAACCGTCATGCTGACGAAGACATTGTGTTCCTGGGGAACAAAGCCCATGCCCTTGTGCACCAGCTTATCGGGGGACAGGTTGGTGATATTGTCGCCACGCAGTTCGATGCTGCCTTCACCGACGTTCAACAAGCCGAATATGGCTTTCAGGGTGGTGGATTTACCGGCGCCGTTGGGGCCGACAATTACGCCAATCTCACTCGACTCAATGGACATGTTGACGCCATTGAGGATGTTCATGCCGCCGTAACCGGCATGAATGTTTTTGCATTCAATCAGTGCCATATTACGCTCCGGCCTCGTTCGGATCACTGCCAAAATAGGCTTCAATCACCTGGTGGTTGTTGCGAATCTCTTCGATGCTACCTTCGACCATAACACTGCCCTGGGCAAGTACGATCACCGGGTCACACAGTTCGGCGATCATGTCCATATCGTGTTCAATCACCAGAAAGGTGTAGCCCATTTCCTGGTTCAGGCGCTTGATATTGCCCACCAGATCCTGCAGCAAGGTGCGGTTGACACCAGCCGCAATTTCATCGAGCAGCACCACCTTGGCATCCACCATCATGGTGCGGCCCAGTTCCAGCAGCTTTTTCTGGCCACCGGAGAGGTTGCCGGCCAGCTCGTTTTTGACATGGTCCAGACCGATGAAGTCGATCACTTCCATGGCTTTTTGGCGGACGCCGGTCTCAAAATCCCGCACTTTTCCAGGCTGAAACCAGGTGTTGAAAATGTTTTCGCCGGGTTGGTTCGGCGGCACCATCATCAGGTTTTCCAGCGCCGACATGTGCGTGAATTCCTGGGCGATCTGGAAGGTGCGCAACAGGCCTTTCTCGAACAGGACGTTGGAGGGCAGGTTGGTGATGTCTTCACCCGCCAGTTTGATGGTGCCCTTGTCGACCGGGAACGCACCGGCGATCAGGTTGAACAAGGTTGATTTGCCGGCCCCGTTGGGGCCAATCAGGCCGGTGATCGAGCCTTCTTCAACGGCAATGGAGCAGTCATTAATGACGTGCAAGCCGCCGAAGGCTTTCGATACGCCCTGTACTTCGATGATGGATCCCATTAACCCTCCCACATTCAGT
Source organism: Saccharospirillum sp. (assembly GCA_035704555.1). Taxonomy (GTDB): domain Bacteria; phylum Pseudomonadota; class Gammaproteobacteria; order Pseudomonadales; family Natronospirillaceae; genus Saccharospirillum. Next base: position 12,146 of record DASSWT010000253.1, read on the forward strand.
CTTCAACCGTCGCTCTGCGGCGACTGGTCGCATCAAGTGATCGTGCTGTCCAGTTCCGTTAACACACCGCCTGCCCGAGGGATAAGGCGCTGGCCGGTGATAGCCGTTACACAAAAGCAGGTAAGCAGGGTATTGAAGCGGTCAACCCCCCGGTAGCACCTGGCTGTTGTATCTGGTCGTGATCAGTTTCGAGAACTGGAAACTCGATCAATGTTTGATTTTTTATTGTTGATCGTTGCGTCAGTGAGGACGCCCGAAGCGTAAGCGGCATGGCCGATCGCCTCTTGTCGTTTTGATGCCCCGCAACCTTACCTGATTGCAAGAGCCTGCGATAAAAAATCCCGGCGATTCTACCTTGTGTGTCTGTAAAATCAAAAGGAATGCCGGGTAAATGGAGGCCTGGGGCGGGTATTTGTAAAACCTCACCGCGCGTAGGGTGTAGCGCCAGCGTGACAAAACGGTTGATTATCAAATCGCGCAATGACAGTCTGGTGGCGCGTCACCTATACTGCGCGGCCAGTTTTCAAAGAACGTTACCCATGCTCAGTTACCGACACGCCTTCCACGCAGGCAACCATGCCGATGTCCTCAAACACCTTGTACTGATCCAGTGTCTGGATTATCTGACCCGCAAGGACACCCCGCTGCGATACATCGATACCCATGCCGGAGCGGGCATGTATTCGTTAACGGCGCCCCAGGCCCAGAAAACCGGTGAAGCTGCCGAGGGCATCGTCCGGTTGCAGGCGCAACCTGGCACGCACCCGCTGGTTAAGCAGTATTTGGGTCTGATAAAGCAGGCAAATGAAGAGGCAGCCGGTAATCTGTATCCGGGGTCGCCCTGGATCGCCCGTCAGTGTCTGCGCCCTCAGGACAAACTCGTGCTGACCGAGTTGCATAGCAAAGATCACGAGGCCCTCGAAGCGCTGTTCCGTCGCCAGAAGCCGGTTAAGGTGGCGCGCCAGAATGGCCTGGAGCGGCTGGTGTCGGAATTGCCTGCGCCGGAGCGTCGTGCTTTTGTGTTGATTGACCCTTCTTATGAGGTCAAGGCGGAGTACGATGAGGTCGCGACCGCGGTCAAGCGAGCCATGAAACGGATGTCCACCGCCGTTATTGCTGTCTGGTTTCCTGTGGTGCAACGCGAGCGGGTGCGCAAGCTGGAGCGGCAACTGACGGGTCTGGCAGAGATGCAGGTGTTCGAGCTGGGCATCGCCCCCGATTCACGAGAGCACGGCATGACCGCCAGTGGCTTGATGGTGTTAAACCCGCCCTGGGGGCTGGATACTGTGATGGAAGAGGTAATGCCTGATCTGATGACCGCCCTGCAGGTACCCGCAGACGGGTTCTTTCGCATTCGCCGTCACCCGGTTAAGGGAACACCGGGCAAGGGCGCTGTGGGCCGCGGCTAATCAGCCGCGCCGCCTGATCCAGCCGGAAATAATCAGCCCCGCGAGGGGCAGCAGCACCCAATAAGGCCCACCCCAACGCTGGTAAGGGGTTAACCCCTCCCTGAGATTGACGCTGCCGGTCACCGCCGCAACCTCAAATTGCTCACTGCGCTCCAGAACCTGGCCGTTCGCGTCAATCAGGGCGCTGATGCCATTCTGGGTAGACCGCACGATGGCCCGGCTGTTCTCGATGGCCCGCATCCGGGTAATCTGCAAGTGCTGGTGCGGGGCCAGTGAATCGCCGAACCAGGCATCGTTACTGACCATGATCATCAAATCCGCTTCCCGGGCCAGTGCCATGGTCAAGCCCGGGTAGGCCGCCTCATAGCAGATAACCGGGGCCAGCCTGCGCTCCTGACCCCGATACATCCAGGGCATGGGTGTTTGGGGTTCGGTGGCCGGCGTCAGCGTCGACATCGGTATGTTGAAAAAATTGATCAGGCCGCGCAGCTGCTGCTCGAACGGCAGATACTCGCCGAAAGGCACCAGATGTTGCTTGCGATACTCACCGCCAGCGGTCCCAAAGCCGAGCAGGGCATTGAAGTAGCGATCGTCCTCCTGAGTGACAATGCCGGTAATAATGCCCTGATGGCGCTCAGTGCCGACACGCTCCAGATCTTCAAGGTAGGCCGGTATGCGCTCGGGCCGGACCGTCAGCGCTGCTTCCGGCCATATCATCAGGTCAGCGCTGTCATACCGCCGTGCCTGCTCGCTGTAAAACGCCAGCGTGGGCCGAACCTGGCTGCTCTTCCATTTTTCTGCCTGAACGACGTTGCTTTGAATGGCCACGACCTCGGCGCTGTCGGTGACCTCCGTCCATCGATCGGCCGGCAGCGCCGCACCCAATCCCATAGCCAGCAGAATAATGGCTGCGCCAATGCCCGGGACCCACTTGCGGGTGGAGTTGCCCCTTAACGGCAGCAGCAAAGCCAGCGTCGCTGCTGAGAAGGCGATAAACGCACTGAGCCCATACACACTGACCACGGCCGCTAGCTGCCCGGCGGGGGTATCGGTCAACGCATAGCCCGCAAACAACCAGGGCATACCGGTAAACAACCAGCTTCTGACCCATTCAAACACCAACCACAGCAAGGGCGCAGCCAGCCACCGGCTACTCGCTCCGTGCTTGAAGAAACGGTGGTACAGCCAGGCCTGCAACCCGGGCAATAAAGCGATCGCCAGGCAAAATACGGCCGTCATCAGCACAGACAGAGGAATGGGCGTCGCCACCGTCCGCATACTGCCATACACCCAGGAAATACCTACACCAAACAAACCCGCCCCGTAACACCAGCCCAGCCAGAACGCTTGCTTGCCGGTTTGAGCCCGCTCCGTCACCCAGAAGTAACCGATCAGGCTAAGCCAAACCAAAGGCCAGAAACCAAAGGGAGCCAGTGACAGAGGCAGCAAAATACCGGATACCAGCGCCAGTGCGGCTAATGCCAGGGGGGAGCGTAAAGCAGGGGTGGCCATTGTCATTGCAGAAGGAGCCCGAGGGGTAACAAACCAGTGCGCATAATGCCCAGACTGAGTGAGGTTTTGAAGTCATACAGTGGTCGTGTGGTGTAAAATCGCTAAGGATGAGTCTATTTAGTAACTCAAGGTTCGGAGTTCGGGTTTGCGTCGGTGCCAAGAATCCGTGTCCGGCACCGGGCATGCTTATCTGGGTGGTGCGACACTCGACCGGCATGAACCCATCCATGGGGCCTAGACTTCGGCATCCATGCCTCAGACTTCCCCAGATAAGCATACCCGGTTTCCGAAACGGATTGCCCGCCACCAAAACTGTGACGATGTAGTGGCTTTTCGTCGAAAGCTCACCAAACTGTGCGCATTGGATTCACAGGGGCGGCCGGAGGGGCTAGCATGAGCGCTGATATTGATATTGTAGAACCGACAAGGGTTGGTTAAAAAATGAACATGCATAAGGTATAAAAATAAGATGAAGACCCTGGCATTAAAAGACATTTCAGCCGTTTCGCTCGACGACTTGC
>DASSWT010000263.1:0-3368 GCA_035704555.1 Saccharospirillum sp.
GAGAATGCGGGACTGCACCCGAATCGGGGCGATGACCGCCACCAGGCCAATCACCAGCCCAATATTGGTTATGTTGGAGCCATAGGCATTACCCAGAGCCAGGCCCGGGTTGCCCTGCAGCGAGGCGATGGCCGAGACTACCAGTTCCGGTGCTGAGGTGCCAAAACCGATGATCACCATGCCGATCAGTAATGGCGACATGCCCGCATACTTGGCGGTCACCGAGGCGCCTTCTACAAATTTATCGGCACTCCAGACCAATAGGGCCAATCCAGCTAGGACGGCCAGCCAGGCTAACAACATAGGGAGTCACTCCAGGTGGAAAAAATGTGGCGCCAGTATAACGGGCTGCGACTGGATTGTCGGGGGTATTTTTCGCATTTCTGACCCAATAAAAAAGGGCCATACAGACCCTTCTGGCACTCCGTTCTGATATCAGAGTTTGCGCATGGTCAGCACAACTTCACCCACTTTGAACCCGAACTTGGTCATTTCGGTGACATTGATCAGCGTCTGGTCGTTAACCTGATACAACCAGTCATCCATGGCCACGTTGATAGTGCGACCATTTGCCAGCGGTACCGCCAACACGTATTTCATGTTCACTGCATTGCCAGCAAACCGCATCTCTGCCGGTTTGATCACATCCCCGGCCGTTCCCCGGTAGTGCCGCTCGCCAACCCGCTCAAAGTTCCAGATCCGGGTTTGGCGTTCACCGTCGCTCCAGATAAACACCTCGTCGAGCACGCCGCCGTTTTCGTTCCAGCGAGCGTCGATGGTCGCATTAAAATAGCGGCTAACCTCTCCATTGCGGCCCCGCACCACGCCTTCTGCAATCAGGGGGCCGTTAAAATAATCGATTGGGTCGAACACCAGATCGGCGTCTTCGTAGGTTGCAACTGACACACTAGCGCACCCTGTTAACAGCGCGATAACCGCTGTACTTGCGATGAGTTTCCACACAAAAGAGCTCCATTCATTGCTTGCTCAGTTGTACGGCCACCACCGCCGTTCGGATGGTCTGCGAGGTTCATGTTTTGCGTCTTATACTGTGTTTCGTCCCTCAATGTTTCTCGTCCTTCAGTGTTCTTCGTCAATCAATCCCCTACAACCACTCCAGAAAAGGCGCGACCGTTTCCCGGTCAAAAGTCCGTTCCTGACCATTGCGCACAAAGCGGATGCGCAGTCGTTGCGGGTCTTGCTGCACCACCCGGCCCACACCCCACTGCTGGTGGCGCACGCGTCGCGCCTCGGGTTCATCCGCCTCTCCCTCAGTTGCCGAAACCGCATCGCTCGGGCGCGGTGCTGGCTGCCAGTGAACGGAAAGAGAGGAACCTACAGCGTTCAGATAGCGACTGACCATATGCGTATCCATGGCATCGTTCAGCGTCAGCTCAGAACTGCCATCGTTCAACGCATGGGCGAGATCGGTCGAGCCGAGCCAGCGCAGTTCGTTGACGAAGGGACTGTCCGGATGTTCGCTGCGATCGGCTGGGGTGAGCAGTACCAGATGTTCACGGGCACGGGTCATCGCCACATAGAGCAGGCGACGTTCACTGTCTTCAGAGGTCGGCCGGGTCAGGTCGCCTTCGGGGTGATAGGGGTAAAAACGGGCGTTAACCTCGGGCAAAATCACAATCGGCCACTCACGCCCCTTGGCCTTGTGGATGGAGGTAATATGCACGCCCCGTTGCGACTGGCCAGATGCATTCTGGCCAGTCTGGTGCTGCTGCCACTGGCGCAAACGGGGCGAGGCTTCAGCCGCGGGCCAATCCTGCGCCGCAACAAACTGGGCGAAGGCTTTCACCGTCGCCACCTGATCATCCACCTGCTGAGCAGAAAACGCCGATTCTTTGAGCGCCGGATAGTATTCCGTCCCACGAATCCAGCCGCTGAGCAGTTCGGAGGCACCGACCTTCGCCTCCTCTGCCTTTTGCAGCAACCGAGCCCGTTCCATCAACTGATCGGCCTGGTACCCGGACAGCGATTCGGGAATGGCATTACGCAGATGCCGGGCGACATCCACCGCCACCGGGGCCAACCGCTTGACCAGGTCGTCGATCACCGCCTTGCGGATTTTCAGATAAGGCTGGGTCAGCAGCGTCTGCCAGGCCTGGCGGCGCCGATCCGGGTCATAACGGCTGAAGTCACCGCTGGCCAGATCAAACAGCACCCAGAAGGGGCGCAATTCAAAACGCTCCAGCACCGTCTGGTGGTGATCCAGGTGGTAGGGTACATCGGCCGCCATCAGCAGCAGCTCGAGCCGGGCACTGTTGGCCCACAGCCGGTTCAACACCGCCACATCACTCAGCGGGCGCTGCTGTCGAATCTGCTGAATCAGCCCCAGCGCCGTACTGGCACCATCATCGCTGCGCACCTGCTCTACCCGGGTGGCCGGCGTGACGGTATGGGAGTAACACAGGGTTCGGCTGTCCGGCTGCGGATGCCCGGCACCGATCAGATGGTTGGCCAACAAGCTCAGGTGATGACCGTAACGAAAGGTCCAGCTCAGTTCGTAGTCGTGCACCGCATCGAACTGTTCGGTAAAACCCTCAGTCAGCAGCGTCGGCTCCGACCCGCGAAACTCATAGATGGTTTGATCCGGGTCGCCCACCACCATTACCTGACCGCGCCCGCCGTGCACAATCTCCAGCAGCCGCTGCTGAATGGGGTTAATGTCCTGGTATTCATCCACCAGAATTTCCTGCATATGACCGCCAAAACGTTCAGCCAGTTCGGGCCGGCTGTTCAGGCAACGCACCGGGTCGTACAGCAGATCACTGAAGGTGACACGACGTTCCGACTGACGCCACTGTTCAAAACGCTCAAAGGCTTCGATGAAAATCCGGCACTGGGCGGGCAGGTGGCTCTGCTCAAACACCACCTCGGGCGGGTTCAAACTGCTTTTGACCAGTTCAAAATAGGAAAGCGCCGGTTCAACCCACTTCTTCTTGCGGGTCAGAATGTCTTCGGCCTGGTCATCATCGGCCAACTCCCGAAGGATGCGCCAGACCAACGGCTCAATCTGGGCATCGGACAACAGCGACCGATCAAAAGGCGGCAGGTCACCATCCTGAACCAGACGCTGATAAATGCGATAACCGAGCGAATGGAAAGTACGCACTTCCGGCAAGCGCGTTCCCGCCGGGTTCTGTTCGGTCAGACGACGGGCGAAATCCCGTTGTGCCGTCTTGTTGTACATCAGCACTAACAGACGACGCGGTGACAGCCCCTCGCGAACGCGCCGACTTACATAGGCCGTCAATGTCGCCGTCTTGCCCGACCCGGCCACCGCCACAATACGCGCATGGCCACCGGGGTGGGCGATGATGCGTTGTTGCTCGTCTGTGAAGTCGGTGTCGGAGAAA
>DASSWT010000288.1:0-5996 GCA_035704555.1 Saccharospirillum sp.
ATCAGCACATCCATTAACAACACCAGATCCGGTGCTTGCTGATCAGCCGGAACAACGTCAAACAAGTGAGGATCACGAATATCCAACTGGTGCAGCGCCCGGTATTGCCCTTTTTGTCTGGCCTGCTCCAGCATCGCCGCACTGAGGTCAAAGCCAATCAGGTCTGCCTCAGGATAAAACTGCTTGATCGGCCCGGCAGCCAGGCCAGTACCACAGCCAAAATCCCAGACCCGGTTTACCGGTGCCCACTCCGGCAAATGACGGGCCAGCCAGGCCGGCGCCTGGTAGTCCAATGGCCCCAGCAAATGCTGGTCAAACTGCTCCGCTGCGCCCTCAAACACTGCTGAGACATAGGCTGCATTCGCCTCTCTGGCTACCCGTCCGGTCAGCGCTTCGAGCAAATAGCGGGCACTGGCATCGTCTGGATGGCGCTGCAGATGCCGCTGGTAGTAGTCTTCTGCGGGCTCGAACTGGCCAGCTTTTACCAGAGCACCGGCGATGCTATCCCAGTCATCCTGACAGTACTGTTCGGCACGGAACACAGTAGCCTGATCTCCACTGGCATGCGCCAGCACCAGGCTTTCTGTTAATACCTCAGCGTCCGTCAAAGGCAAGTCAGCGAGTGCGGCGCGTGCCTCGGGCCACTGCTGCAATTGACGACGCGCGCGAGCGATCGCCAGACCGCACTCCTGCGGATCGGCTCCCAGTACCAATGCACGTTCGAACGCATCCGCCATGGCGGCATAATCTCGCAAGGCTTCGCAGGCGTAACCGAGATTGGCCAGAAACCCCGGCTCCTCCGGTCGGGCGGCGATCGCCCGGTCAGCCTCAACTTTGCTTTCAGCGGCCTTGCCCAGGCGCAACAGCGCCAGCGCCCGATTATTGCGGGCATAGGCATCCCCGGGGCTTAGCCGCAGCGCCTGATGCAGCGCGGCCTCAGCCGCGTTATAGTCGTGGCGGTGCAGCTGAACCACACCGAGCAAATGCCAGGCAGGTGCACTTTGTGGGTCTTTTCTGAGCCACAGCTTAAGCCGGGCCAATGCCGGGCTTAAACGCCCCTGTTGTATCAGGGACAGGATTTCGGCGGATCGATCCAGCATAGTGGTGGCATGTCCGTTGGTCAGTGATGGGTTATTAAACTCAAGTTTTCGGAGTTCGCGCAGCAGACCAGCACGGGGTGCCGGGTATGCCTCTGTGGGGTAGTCCGCAGCAAGGATGCTGCGGTCTAGGCTCCATGGATGGATCTACACCGACCCCACAGAGGCATACCCGGTATCCGGTGCGGGCCAAAGCCTTTGATATGACCAGAACTCCGAAACTTGAGATTTAACTGTTTGTTTTTTAACGTCTTTTCATGGCAAGCACAAGCATCGCCCCGGCGCTATCGGCTACCAGTTTACACACAGCCTTATCCACAGAATTTGTGGGTAAGCGAAATGCAAACCACCTTGTAGCATCTGCGACTGGCCCCCATAGCCATTCACAGACATTACTTTTTAATTAAAACAGAGAGAGTGGAATGAACCTACTCACCCCCACCAAGGGGTATTGGCTGACACCGGCCATTATCTACATCAACACCGCCCTGTTTATTCTGGTCGCACTCTATACCCAAAGCATCATGTGGTTTCCCGCCCGGGAACTGGTCGTGCTTGGGGGTAATTTCGGGCCGCTGACGGTCGATGGCCAGTGGTGGCGACTGCTGACCAGCGTCTTCCTGCATGGCGGGTTGCTGCACCTGATTTTCAACGCCCTGGTACTGGCCAACATTGGCATCTTTCTGGAACCGCTGCTCGGCCGGGTGTCCTTCGCCATTGTCTATCTGGTGACGGGCCTGCTGGCGAGCCTGACCAGTCTGGTGTTCAACTACGGCGTTGTCTCAGTAGGCGCATCCGGCGCTATCTTTGGTATGTACGGGTTCTTTCTGGCACTGCTGACCACCAGACTGTTCAAGCCGGAGTTTCGCAACACCTTCCTGAAAAACACCCTGGGCTTTGTCGCGCTGAACATTGCCATTGGCTTCTTCGGACCCATCGACAATGCGGCGCACCTGGGCGGCCTGGTCAGCGGGTTTATTCTGGGCTATGTCTGGCTGCCCTTTATACGCAAGCGAGTCATGAGGACAGCCTAACTCTGGCTGCGCACCCAGCGTACAATGTCATTCATGCCCATCGCACCCGCCTGGCGGGCAACCTCATGCCCGCCTTTAAAGATCGCCAGCGTCGGGATGCTGCGAATGTTATAGCGGGCTCCCAGCGCCTGATGGGCTTCGGTATCCAGCTTGGCCAACCGAACCAAGGGTTCCAGTGACCGGGCCGCCTGCTCATACTGCGGTGCCATCATCTTGCAGGGCCCGCACCAGGGCGCCCAGAAATCTACGACAACGGGGATATCATTGCGCCCGATGTGTTTTTCAAAATTAGCAGCGGTCAACGATAATGGCTCGCCGGTGAACAGGGCCGATTTGCACTTGCCGCATTTGGGCCCATCGGCCAGACGCGCTGCCGGAATGCGATTCACCGAATCGCAACTGGGGCAAACGACATGGACTGAATCACTCATCTTAACTACTCCCGGCTAATTCAAATAAAGCGCCACGCTCTAGACTCGTAGCTCGTAGCTCGTAGCTCGTAGCTCGTAGCTAATATGTCATCATCATCGACTTTCATACTGACAAGGGTCAATTCAGACGCTGGTTGGCTGAACAGCCTGTTCCATTATCGACTTTTGTCAGCATAACGTAACCTGTGCTAACGTTGACCACTCTCCCGACGATGTGTCTCATCGTTTAGCGGTTAACCGCTGTGTTCGCCCTCTGCGGCACTCATTATTCCAGGAACTTTCTCGTGATACGTGGATATGTTGACGTGCTTCGGTCGTACTGGCCGATGCTGGTGTTCGGTTTGCTGACGGTATTCTTCGGCAACTTTGGTCAGTCGTTCTTTATCAGCTGGTTCGGCGCGCCGATTCAGGAAAAACTCGGCTTGTCGGCGTCGGCCTACGGGTCGGCGTATTCAGTGGCTACCCTGGTCAGTGGCCTGACCATCATGGCCATTGGCGGACTGGCCGACAAATTGTCGCTTCGGCTGTTTGCCACCCTTATTGCACTTGGTTTAACCACTGCCAGCCTGCTGATGTGGCAAATGAATTCGCTGTTCAGCCTGGTCATCGCCCTCTTTATGCTGCGCTTTTTCGGCCAGGGCCTGATGCCACACACCGCCATGACTGCCATGGGTCGCTATTTCTCGGTGAACCGGGGCAAGTCGATCAGCATTGCCGGTAACGGCATACCGTTGGGCGAAATTATACTCCCCAGCCTGCTGGTGCTGATTATCGCTCTGGTCGGCTGGCAGAACAGCTGGCTGGTAGTGGCAGTGGTGATTGTTGGTGTGTATTTGCCAACGGCCCACTGGCTGTTGCATCGGGCAGGCCCAAGTGAAGTTGAACGGCTGGGTATGGAGAAACGACTGCGTCCGGACAACGTGCCCGACGGATCCCGCCGCACCGTTCTCAAAGACAAACGCTTCTGGCTGGCATTGCCACTGCTGCTGGCACCCGGTTTTATTGTGACCGGCATCTTCATTCAACAGGCATTTATTCTCAGCGAAAAAGGCTGGAGCACCGGCCTGTTCGCCACCAGTTTCATTGTTTACGGCGGCGTTCACTGGCTAGCCTCACTGGTCACCGGCACCCTGGTCGACCGTTTCTCAGCAGCACGCCTGTTGGTATTTCTCGGCGTCCCGCTGTTTTTGGGCCTGGTAATGGCTGGCACTTTTGAAGGCATCTGGGTCGTCTTCATTATGATGACGATGCTCGGTATCGGCATCGGCATGACCGGCACCATCATGAACGCCCTCTGGGCTGAAATTTACGGCACCACCCATCTCGGCGCCATCCGCTCACTGGTCACCGCGCTCGGGGTGATGAGTACCGCGGCTTCACCGGCGTTATTCGGACTGATGATCGACGCAGGTATCAGTGCTTCCGTATTGCTCTGGTCAATGGCGGCTTATGTTTTGGTCAGCCTGGTTCTGGCGAGACAGTCGTTTCGGGTCTAAACCATGGATTATGTAACCACTGTCCAAGTGTCGGTGACCGGGTAGGCCTATCTGGGGAAGTCTGCAGCATGGATGCTGCAGTCTAGGCCCCACGGACGGGTTGAGTGGGCGGCATTCCGCCCGACCCCGGATAGGCCTACCCGGTTGCCGGCACGAACTCTAGGCAATCAAGCAAACCCTACGGCAAACTTGGACTAACCACCGAGCCGTACTAATTCAGGCAGTCTGCTGCTCCGTAAACACAGCCAAAAACGCCTCCCCATAGCGCTCCAATTTGCTGTCACCCACCCCCGACACCGCCCGCAACTCATCGAGGCTTTGTGGCCGCAACGCCAGCATGTCTTTCAGGGTCTTATCGTGGAAGACCATGAAGGGGGCGAGGTTGTGTTCCAGGGCCAACTGACGGCGCACCTCGCGTAAGGCTTCCCAAAGTGGCTGATCTTGCTCGGCGATATCATCACTGACCCGGGGCTTGCGTTCGCCACTGGATTTGACGGGGGTGGCATCGCGACGCAAGTCGAGACTTTGCTCGCCTTTGAGGACGGGCCGGCAGGCATCGGTCAGTTGCAGACCACCGAAGCCTTCCGGATCAACATTCAGATAGCCGAGTGCGACCAACTGGCGCATGACCGAACGCCAGTCGTTGGCGTTGAGGTCTTTGCCAATACCGTAAGTTGAGAGCTGGTCGTGGCCGAAGCGGCGCAGTTTTTCATTTTCGCTGCCGCGCAATACATCGATGATGTGGTTGGCACCGAAGCGCTGACCGGTCCGGTATACACAAGACAACGCCTTGCGCGCAGCCTCGGTCGCATCCCAGGTTTCAACCGGTTCGATGCAGGTGTCGCAATGCCCGCAGGGCTCTGCGAGATGTTCATCGAAATAGCGCAACAACACCTGGCGGCGACAGGTGGTTACCTCACACAAGCCCAGCATGGCATTCAGACGTTGCTGCTCGTAGCGCTGGTGCTCATCGCTGCCGGTCGACTGGGCCATCATCTGGCGCAGCTTGACCACATCTTCAAACCCGTAGAGCAGCAAGGCAGTCGACGGCTCGCCATCGCGCCCGGCGCGACCCGTTTCCTGATAGTACGCCTCGATACTCTTCGGCAAATCCAGATGCACCACAAACCGAACATCGGGTTTATCGATACCCATACCGAAAGCAATGGTCGCCACCATAATGATGCCGTCTTCACGCAGAAAACGGGACTGATGATCTTGCCGAACATCGGCCGACAGACCGGCATGATAGGGCAAGGCGTTATAGCCCTGGGTGCGCAGCCAGTCGGCGGTTTGCTCAACCTTCTTGCGCGACAGACAATAGACAATGCCCGCCTGTTCTTCAGGCGTTTGCTTCAGAAACGCCAGCAATTGTTTGCGCGGTGTTTGCTTGGGCTGGATCCGGTAAAAAATATTGGGCCGGTCGAAACCGCTGATAAAGGCAGGTGCATCCAGCAAGCCCAAACGTTGCTGAATGTCTTGCCGGGTACGCTGGTCAGCAGTCGCTGTCAGTGCAATGCGTGGTACAGACGGGAATTCACGCTGCAACACATCCAGCTTTAGATAATCAGCCCGGAAATCATGGCCCCATTGCGATACGCAGTGCGCTTCATCGATGGCAAACAGGCTGATGTTAGCAACCTTCAGCAGCTCCAGCGTTCGCGGCTGCAATAGGCGCTCCGGCGCGATGTAGAGCAAATCCATCTCACCAGCGAGCAAGGCGGTTTCCGTTTGCTGAACTGCATCGAATGAAAGCGTCGAATTCAGAAAACCAGCGCGAACACCCAGCTCACGTAGGGCGTTTACCTGATCCTGCATCAGGGCAATCAGCGGGGAGATCACCACGCCGGTTCCCGGCCGAACCAGGGCCGGAATCTGGTAACACAGGGATTTACCGCCCCCGGTGGGCATCAGCACCAGGGCATCCTGCCCCGAGAC
>DASSWT010000290.1:0-3808 GCA_035704555.1 Saccharospirillum sp.
CCCTTCTTTGAGTTAACCAGTGAACGCGCCAGGGCATTCGGCCTGTAGCCCAGTTGGTCGGCAACCTGAAGAATGTGGTGTCGGCGTTCACGGCTGATACTGGCGCCGGGTGTAAAGGCGCGGGAAACCGCCGAACGGGAGACCTGTGCTGACCGTGCTACATCCGATGCGGTTACTGCGATGGGGCCTTTGTTCATAAGGCGTTGCCTGTGATCGAGTAGCGCCAGTGACCCTGTTGCAGCGTTATGCAGTCGCCTGCCACAGGAACGCGGACGTCCGGAAACGATGCCGCTGCTTCCAGGATGGCAGTCTGATGTTCAGGCCCGATGTGATAGAGACACAGCAGGCTGTTGGCCTTGCGGGGCAACTGCTGACACAGCGGCCAGTCACCGTGGTTTGAGCGCGGCGGCAACGCCAGGCTGGACTGACACTCCTGAAACACCACATCGGCCGATTCCAGCCAGGGCTGGTTATAGCGGGTAGGGCGACCGTCGCCACTGTAGAACAGGGTGCCGTGGCGGCTGCGCAACCAGAGCGACAGGTTGCGTACCGGGTGCCGGCTGACGGCTGTCTGGCATTGCCAGGGCCCCAGGCTGGTTAGCCCAAGGCTTTCCTGCCAAATGATGTCGAAACTGCACTGGTTCGATGGCCACAAACCAAAACTGGCCAGTTGCTGCAGCCGTGCCCATTGATCACGCTGGGCATAGATCAGCACGGGTTTACGGCGCTTCGAATGCTGCCAGAAGTTAATCAGGGTGGTCAGGCCCAGGCAATGGTCCGGGTGGCAATGGGTGAAGTATAAGGCGTCGATCTGCTCAATGCCGATATCGTGGCGCCATAAAGCCGGGGGTACGGTGGGCCCGCAATCGACCAGCAGGGTAAAGTCTGCTTCCTGTACCAGAATCGAGGCGTTCACACCGTAAGGTTCATAGGCGCTTCCCGCGCCGATTACAGTAATGTTCATGAGAATCCCTAGTGCGATTGCATGGCAAAGCCACGCAGCAGATGCCGTTGCAGATAACCCGCCAGAATCAGTACCGGCAGAGAACTGATCCCCCCTATGGCCATCAGTTCGCCCCAGTAGGTTTGGTTTTCAGTGGCAAAGGTGGCAATAAACAACGGCAAGGTGAAGTTGCTCGGGGTTTGAATAAACAGCAGCGCAAACAGAAACTCATTCCACGCCAGCAACATGGCGAAGATGAGCGTTGCCACCAATCCGGGGGCGGCCAGAGGCAACACGATGCGGGTTAGCCGATGGATAAGCCCGGCGCCTTCCAGCGTGGCGGCCTCTTCCAGGTCAACCGGAATCTGGCGCACAAAACCGAGCAGCATCCAGATGCAAAACGGCAGGGTGTATACCTGGTAGCTGAGCATCAACCCCGGCAGCGAATCGAGTGCATTCAGGCTGCGCAGAATCCGGTACATCGGAATGGCCACCACGATGGGTGGCAGCATTTTTACGACCAGAACCAGCAGTAAAAACAACCGGTCTAACTGGGCTGGAAAGCGAAACCGGACCAGCGCATAAGCCGCCAGAAACGCCAGCGTCAGGGACAGGGCCGTAGTGCCCAGTGCGACAATCAGGGTGTTCATCAGACGTCGCCCGACACCCTGTTGCCACAGGCTGATAAAGTGCTCCAGCGTCGGCGCATTGGGTAACAGACTTAACCCCGTGCCGACGTATTCCCCGGCTGGTTTGAACGCTGTGCCGAGCATCCACAGGGTTGGCAGGGTAAAAAACAGAAACAATATGATCATCACTGAGTAACGAAGCGCGTGCGTCATGATGGCCTCCGCATTACCTGCCAGGCATAGGCCAGGCTCAGTGCCAGCGCAATCACCAGCATAATCACGGCGATGGCACTGGCGGCGCCCAGGTTGAAGAATTTGAAGCCTTGTTTATAAGCCATTAGCGAAAGAGTCTCAGTGGCAAAGGCCGGGCCGCCGCCGGTAAGCACATAGACTTTGTCGAATAATTTAAAGGTATCGATACTGCGCAACAGCAATGCCAAAAACAGGTAGGGGCGCAGCAACGGCAGACGGATGTGCCAGAACTGTTGCCAGGGCGTAGCACCTTCCAGCGTTGCGGCTTCTTCGATGTCTTGCGGTATGCCTTGCAGGCCCGCGAGTAAGATCAGAAACGCCATCGGTGTCCATTGCCAGGTATCGACCAGTACGATTGACCAGAGTGCAAGCGCCGGATCAGACAGCCAGGGCAGCCGGGTAAACCCAACCGCATCGAACAGGTTGTTCAGCCAGCCAAAGTCAAAATGCATCCAGGCTTTCCAGATGGAAGCACAGACCAGGATCGACAGCATCATCGGGTAAATAAAGAGTGGTAGCAGCCAGTGCCGGCCAGGAAAAGGCCGTGCAAACAACAACGCCAGCACCAGACCAAGCCCGACCTGAACCACAGAAGCCGAGACGGTAAAACGAACGGTATTCCAGGTCGCTTGCTGGAAGAACCAGTCACTCAACAAGGTGTTAAAGTTAGCCCAGCCGACAAAGATCAACGCATCGCTTTGGTACTCGGCATCGGTAAACGCCAGCACAAAGCTGTAGGCGATGGGGTAGAGGGTGAGCAACGCCAGCAACAGCAACGCCGGGGCGAGCAGTAAGGCGGGTTGCCATCCGGATCGAAACATAACCGAATCCTGATAATTAATACGATAAAAACCGGACACCCGATTGAGTGCCCGGTTGCCGTAAGGTCCGCTGAATTAGAGTGCGGCGGCCATGCGTTGGTGAGCTTGCTGGGCTGCTTGCTCCGGTGTAATTCGGCCAAGCAACGCCAGTTGCAGGTAGTCACCCATGATCGATTCCAGTTCCTGCCAGGCATTGATGCGCGGGCGCGGTGCACCCTGACGCAGGGCATTCAACTGGTTCGGGTACCAGCGGTAGGTGTCGACCACTTCAGCATCGGTATAAACGCTGCTGCGGGTTGGCGGCAGGCCGAGGCTCAGCGTCAGGTCACGCTGGTTTTCAGCACTGGTGAAATAGGCCAGAAAGTCTTCGACGGCAGCGGCGTTTTCAGCGTTGGCGGAAACACCCATCTGCCAGACACCCAGCATCGGTGTTGAAGGCTCTACCTCGCCCGGAGGCGGAATGATTTCAACCTTGCCCACGACCTGCGACAGCTCAGGGTCGTCCATGGTGGGTACCCAGGATGGCCAGACTTCAATTGCCATAGCGGCTTTGTTCTGTTGAATGGTGTCGCGCACTTCGCCCGAGTTATAAACTTCAATGCCGCGCGGTGCGATCTCTCTCAAACTGACAAAATCACGAATCGCCGCCACGGTTTGCGGGCTGTCAAAATTGACCGCACCGTCGCCATCGACAATGTTGCCACCGTAAGCCCACAGCATGGGCAAAAAGCCGGTCACGATCGGGTTGCCCTGAGTACCACGGAACACCACGCCGGAGCGATCCGCCGTGTGCAGCTGCTTGCCCTGTGCAATCACGTCACTCCAGGTTTCAGGTTCATCCATCAGATCATCACGCCCCGCGATCACCAGATCGGCCGCCTGTGAGACCCCGGCCACGCTAACCGCCAGGCCCAGCAGGGCGGTTGCCATTTTGGTTTTTGTAAACATTCTGCTCTCCTCCATCGTTGATTGATTCAGTGAAGTGCACACGTGTGCAATCTAGGGCTTGAACATGACGACCCAGTAACAGGGCCGTGACGGTTTTGTGACTTTCAATGGGAGAAAGCTACTGGTTCATCTAATCTGGCTAGGCGCTAGAAGCTAAAGATAATCCTTTACTCTTCCGAAATGCAGCCGATATATGGTTGCTGGGCACTTCGGCC
>DASSWT010000015.1:0-5453 GCA_035704555.1 Saccharospirillum sp.
CCGGAAATCGTTCAGGTTTACGAAGTTGGCACCGCCACCATGATGGCTGCTGAAGGCGCCATTTACCCGATGTACCAGTTAATGGATGAGCTGAGCGACGGCTTCGATCAGGACGATTACCTGAGCACCGTAACCGGCTACTACGCGGACGAAAACGGCAACATGCTGTCGATGCCGTTCAATAGCTCCACCCCGGTGCTGTACTACAACAAGGAAATGTTCGAAGAAGCCGGCCTGCCAGACCGTGGCCCGCGCACCTGGGAAGAAATGGACGAGTTCGGCAATGCCTTGCTGGAAGCCGGTTTTGACTGCGGCTTCACCACGGCCTGGCAATCCTGGATTCATCTGGAAAACCTCTCGGCACGGCACGACGTTCCCTTCGCGACCAAGGCCAATGGTTTTGGTGGTCTGGACACCGAACTGGTGTTCAATTCCGATCTCCAGATCGCCCACATTGAGCAGATGGGTGAATGGCAGCAGGAAGGCATCTTCAGCTATTCCGGCCGCACCAACGAGGGCTCGGCCAAGTTCTACAGTGAAGAATGTGGTATGTACACCGAATCGTCTGCGGGTTATGCCGGCATCAACTCCAATGCTCAGTTTGACTTCGGTGTGAGCCCCTTGCCGTATTGGGGCTCTGAGATTGAAACGCCGCAGAATACCATCATCGGTGGCGCTACCCTCTGGACTCTGCGTGGCCATGATGAGGCTGAATACGAAGCGGTTGCGGCCTTCTTCGATTACTTGTCACTGCCGGAAGTTCAGGCAGACTGGCACCAGTTCTCCGGCTATCTGCCAGTTACCTATGAAGCCATTGAGCTGACGCGTGAACAGGGTTTCTATGAAGAAAACCCCGGCACCGATGTTGCCATCAAGCAGATGACGGCGGTTGAGCCGACGGCTAATTCACGCGGTGTGCGCCTCGGCAACTTCCCACAGATTCGCGGCATCATCGATGAAGCGCTCGAATCGGTCTGGAACGGCGAAGCCACTGCTGAAGAAGCGCTGAACACCGCTGTAGAACGCGGTAATGATCAGTTGCGCCGCTTCGAACGCGCCAATCGCTAACGATAGCGCTGTAGTTCGAGTTGGGGTTTGCCGGGGCGGCATTGGTCCGCACCGGCCACCGGATGTACCCCTGTGGGGTCGGCGTGAATCCACGCCATGGAGCCTAGGCCGCAGCATCCATGCTGCGGACTACCCCACAGGGGTTCATCCGGCACCCGCTACTGGTCTCCTCGGTGAACTCCGAAACTTGAAACTCGAAACAGCATGACATTGATTGCGGAGCCTCCCGGCTCCTTTTAACGCCAGCACATCCGAGTAGTCCACCCGCGGTGTGCCGGCGTCCTTTTTCACTTTTGCGCAACGAGCCAAACGATGCACGACAATGCGGTTTTCAGCCATAAAGTGCTGCCCTATTTTCTGATCGCCCCCCAGCTGATCATCACGCTGGTGTTTTTTATCTGGCCGGCTGGCCAGGCGCTCTATCAATCATTTCTGATTGAAGATGCCTTTGGATTCTCGGTGGAGTTCGTCTGGTTCGAGAACTTCATCTATTTGCTCGAAGACCCGGAATACTGGAACAGTGTCCGCGTTACCTTTGTGTTCAGTGCGCTGGTGGCACTGGTAGGCATGACGCTCGCGCTGCTGCTGGCCGCGATGGCCGACCGAGTCGTAAAGGGTTCGTCTGCCTATAAAACACTGCTGATCTGGCCCTACGCGGTAGCCCCTGTGGTGGCGGCCGTGCTCTGGTGGCTGATGTTCAATCCGTCTATGGGGGTATTGCCATTCTGGATGAGTGCCTTCGGGTACGACTGGAACCACTATGTTAATTCCGGTGAAGCCTTGACGGTTGTGGTTATCGCCTCGGCCTGGAAACAGATCAGCTATAACTTTTTGTTCTTTCTGGCGGGCCTGCAAGCCATCCCGCGTTCGCTTATTGAAGCGGCGGCCATCGACGGTGCCAGCCCGTTCAAGCGCTTTTGGCAGATCGTGTTTCCGCTGTTGTCACCCACGGCGTTCTTTCTGCTGGTGGTGAATATCGTTTATGCCTTCTTCGAAACCTTCGGTGTTATTCACGCTACGACTCAGGGCGGCCCGGGCAGTGCCACCACGACGCTGGTGTACAAGGTGTATGAGGACGGTTTTGTCGGGCTTGATCTTGGCGGCTCGGCCGCGCAATCCGTCATCCTGATGATCATTGTCATTACGCTGACGGTGTTCCAGTTCCGTTACGTTGAGAAGAAGGTGCAATACTGATGGTAGAGAATCGCCCCTGGCTCACCCTGACCCGGCACCTGGTGCTTATTCTGGGTGTGCTGATCATCAGCTTTCCAATCTGGATTGCCCTGGTGGCATCCACCAATTCGTCCAGCGAATTTGTGTCTGGCCTGATGCCGCTCTGGTTTGGCGATCAGGGGCTGGGCAATTTCCGCAGCGTTCTCAGCAATGAAGAGGGCGTACTGGGCGTCAGTGTCCCGGCGACAAGGATGATGTGGAATAGCTTTGTTATGGCCATGGTCATTGCAGTCGGAAAAATTGTGATTTCGATTCTCTCTGCTTACGCCATTGTGTACTTCCGGTTTCCGTTCCGGAAAACCTGTTTCTGGCTAATTTTTCTAACGCTGATGCTGCCAGTCGAAGTGCGCATTCTGCCCACCTATGAAGTGGTTGCTACGCTGGGCATGCTGAACTCTTACGCCGGCCTGACCATTCCACTGATCGCCAGTGCCACCGCGACCTTTTTGTTCCGGCAGTTTTTTATGTCGGTGCCCAGTTCGCTGATGGAAGCGGCGCGGATTGACGGCGCCGGACCGTTCAAGTTCTTCAAGGACATTCTGCTGCCGCTATCGATCAACAACATCGCCGCCTTGTTCGTGATTCTGTTTATTTACGGCTGGAACCAGTATCTGTGGCCATTGCTCATTACCACCGATGAAAACTATTACACCATTGTGATGGTGATCAAACGGCTGATGTCGGCCGGTGAAGGCAATATTCCATGGAACATCATCATGACCACCACCATTCTGGCCATGCTGCCGCCAGTTATCGTGGTGCTGGCTATGCAGAAACTATTCGTCAAAGGCCTGATTGAGCAGGAAAAATAAAGGGGATTGAACGTGGCCACAGTGTCATTGAAAAACATCAACAAAACCTACGCCAACGGTCATCAGGCGATTGAGAATTTGAACCTCGACATTTCCGATGGCGAAATGCTGGTACTGGTCGGGCCATCCGGGTGTGGCAAGTCGACCTCGCTGCGCATGGTGGCTGGCCTGGAAACCATCACCGGCGGTGATTTGTACATCGATGATGTGCGCGTGAACGATCTGGAACCCTCCCAGCGGGACATCGCCATGGTGTTTCAGAACTACGCGCTCTACCCACACATGTCGGTATTCCAGAACATGGCGTACGGCCTGAAGAACCGCAAGGTGCCCAAAGACGAGATTCAGAAAAAGGTTGAGAAAGCCGCCGAGATTCTGGAAATCACCAATTTGTTGCACAACAAGCCCGGGCAACTCTCTGGCGGTCAGCGCCAGCGTGTGGCGATGGGCCGTGCCATTGTACGCAACCCCAAGGTATTTCTGTTTGATGAACCGCTGTCGAACCTGGATGCCAAACTGCGGGTGCAGATGCGCATTGAGATCAAACGCCTGCAACAGGAATTCGCAACCACCGCCATTTACGTCACCCACGACCAGGTCGAGGCGATGACGCTGGCCGACCGCCTGGTCGTGATGAACGAAGGCAATGTCGAACAGGTCGGGCCGCCGATCGAACTGTATGAGAAACCGGCCACCCAGTTTGTAGCCGGTTTTCTAGGCTCACCGGCGATGAACTTTCTAGACGCCACCTTGAACGGCAACCGCCTGGACTTGCCGGGCGATGTGGCGCTGGAACTGAACGACCCGCAGTTACCGGCCGATGCCCATGACCTTGAGGTGGTGCTCGGCATTCGTCCGGAACACATGGAAGCTTGTGAGGAGTCGGAGGCAGACTTCACGCTCAGTGTTGATATGATTGAACCGCTGGGCGCCGATACGCTGTTGTACGGCAAGTTCCCGGGAAGCGATACGCTGTTAACCTCCGAACAACCGGGCAAGCTGGAATTCAAGCGCGGCCATCGCCTGGCGCTGCGCATAGACCGGGAACGCTGCCACCTGTTCGACAAGGCCACAGGCAAGCGAGTCGGCTCATGATTGCCAGCAAGCTGATCGCGCATCGCGGTGCCGCCCTGCTGGCACCGGAAAACACCCTGGGCGCCATGACCAAGACGAAAGAAATCGGCATCCCCTGGGTCGAAATCGACATTAACCGCCTGGGGGATGGTACCCTTGTCATGTTTCATGATGACCAGCTGGGCCGGTTGACCTCTGCCCGTGGCCGGCTTGCCGACCAGCGCTGGCAGGATGTCGAGTCGCTGGATATTGGCAGTCATTTTTCCCCCGAGTACAGCGGTGAGCGCATGGCCAGGATAGACCGGACGCTGGATCACATTCAGACGCTGGGGCTCGGCCTGAACCTGGAAATCAAGGTCTACCCGGACTTTACGCCGGAACAGATCGTGTTCGACACCATCAAAGCGTTGGATAAACAGTGGAACGATTTCAGCAAACTGCTGATCTCAAGTTTCAGCACCGAGGTGTTAAACTTGCTGCGCCAGTGGCGGCCAGACTGGCAATGCGGCCACCTCTGGGAACGAATTCCCAAAGACTGGGCGGAGATGGCCGAAGAGCTGGGCCTGGTCAGCGTGCATTGCGACCACCGGTTTCTGACCGAAGCACAGGTACGCGCTATTCGTGGTAACGGGCTCGATCTTTACTGCTACACCGTGAACGATCCTGGCCGGGCGCAGCAACTCTGGGAACTGGGCGTCGATGGCATTATCACCGATAACCCCCTGGCGTTAAGCCGTATGGATTGATTGCGGGTAAGACTGATTGTGAAACCCGCTTTTGTACCGGAACCCTGAGCCGATGAAAATCACCGAGCGCCAACAAGCCATTCTCGACTGGGCACAACTGCAAGAGCACCTTGAAGTGGATGCCCTGGTGGAGCGTTTTGGGGTAACGCCGCAAACCATACGGCGCGACATCAATCAACTGTGTGAAAGCGGCCTGTTGCGCCGGCGTTATGGGGGCGTCAGCCTGCCTTCGTCGGTGTCCAACCTGTCGTTCTCCTCGCGCCAGGTATTGAACCAGTTCGCCAAGCAATCCATCGCGCGCAAAGTGACGGCGATGATTCCGGACAACTCCTCCGTTTTTCTGGGCATTGGCACCACACTGGAATTTGTTGCGCGGGAGCTGTCGCAGCACCAGGGGCTGAAGGTGTTGACCAACAATCTCAACATCGCCTCGCTGCTGTGCAACAGCCCGAACATTGATGTCATTGTCTCTGGCGGCCAGTTGCGCCACAACGATCACGATGTGGTCGGCCAGGAAACC
>DASSWT010000069.1:0-23211 GCA_035704555.1 Saccharospirillum sp.
AGTGCTCCTTCCTGAAAATACACCGCATGGGCGCGCGTGGCTTCAAGGCGCATGCCTATATCCGGCTCAGTAGCCGACTGAAAAAACACCGGTATCGGCTTGCTGAGAATGCTCTGTGCGGCCCGGGCCGCCTGAATGCCATCGCCGGCGAACTCGGTCCCGACTATCAATGCAGCCGGCAGCCGGTGGTGCATGACATGATCCAGCGCCTGATCATCAGCGATTACCTGGGCCGGTATGCCAAAAAACTGAAGTTGCTCGGCGAGCGCACTGGCCAGTGCCTGGTCTGCAAAGCAAACATAGACCGGTTTGCGACCACTGAACGCCTGACGGGCGTCATCGCCGTCGTTGCGCCGTGAACTGTTCTCAATCAGCAACTGCACCGAATCACTGAGTGCCTGCAGACGCTCACTGTTGGGCGGCCGGTTGGGAAGCGTGTCGGCCAGGCACGCCATCAGGTGCTCGGCGGTCTGTTGCAGACCGTCCTGTTCATAACGCGAAGCCAGGGTGTTCAACTTGGTGCAATGCTGAACAAATTCCTGATGCCAGTCGGGGTTCCACAGCACATCTTCCAGCGATTGCCAGGTCTGAATGACCAGCCGGGCCTGGTCCATGACCCGGCGTCCGAAGTGGCGCTTTATCTCAGCGAGTTTTTCTGCTTTTTTGTCGGCCATTTAGGTTTCATGTCGTGGAATCGAAAAGAATGTGATGGTCTTACCCACCTGAACGTCGTACCGGTAACACTGCCTGATTATTTCAGGCAAGCCTCAACTCGCTGTTTGAGGTCACGGCGTCGCGCCGTATCCAGTCTGGCCATGGGATCGTATGCCAGAGTATCTATCAGTTGTGCCAGTCGTGCCAGCGCTTCACGCTGCCCGGGGTGCTCACGGGCGAGGCGGGCCATGAAATCAGCGACCGTTTCGCCGGTACGTCTCGCGCCCAGCGCGCGTTCCACCCGACGCACACTGGCCCAGGGTTCGGGCTGACGCCTCGGCAGGCTCAACAGACCGGTAAACCAGGCCATCAACACCCCCAGCACACCCAGAAAAAGGGCCATAAAGGCGGCAGCATGCCAGGGGTTGATGCGCCCAAAACGTGCTTCCAGCAGTCCAAGCGCATTGCTTTGCTGATAATTCAACACCGAGACCTGCCACTGGTACTGCACCGAATCCCACCAGAACCGCAGGTCGTTAAATGACCCCAGATTTCGACCGAAACGCACCCCAAAGGGCAGATCAGACGGGTTGTCCTCGCTGAGCCAGTCGTCCAGGTTGGACTCGATACGGCCCGGCGCGACGGCCGCTGTTGGGTCGACTCGCTGCCAGCGGCCATTCAACCAGACCTCAACCCAGGCATGGGCTTCCATTTGCCGCACCTGAATATAATCGCCGTTTTCATTATAGCTTCCGCCCAGGTAACCACCCACCATGCGTGACGGAATGCCCGCTACCCGGGCGAGATAAGCCACCGCGCTGGCATAATGCGAACAAAAGCCGGCCCGGCCGTCGAACCAGAAGTCACTCAGACTATCGGCCGAAGGATACAGGGGCGGCCGCAGGGTATAGCGAAACGGCGCAGTGCGAATGTGATCCAGAATGCCCTCAATATAGGCTGCATCTGACCCCGCCGCTTTGCGCTGCTCCAGTCCCCACTGGCGCAACGCCTCGTTCCCCTGAGCCGGCAAGCGCTGATAGCGTTGCAAGTTGAACTGCTCAGGCCAGACAACCGATAAAGCCGACTGCGCCTCATAACGGTAGGTCTGGCTCAGACTGTTGCGGCGAGCGGCACGGCCATCGGGCAGAACATAGGCATCCTCACCGCGTATTTGGGTAGGCCAGTCCAGAAAATACAGCCAGTGCTGCTGGGTCGCCTCCAATACCACCGAGTAGTCATACCGCTGTGCATCCGGTGCAGCCAAGGGTAACTGACCGCGTGGCCACTGAAAGCGATTTCGATCACGAAAATGGGCACGCCAGCTACGGCCGTCAAAATCCCCCAGCGTCGTCCCACGCCAATACCATTGCTGACGCGGCGGAGGCTCACCCTCGAACTGAACTCTGAAGGCCGACGCTGTGCTCTGGGCCAGAGAGGCAACGCTGCCGGGGTCAACCTGGTCGGACATGCCGGTCTGAGCGCCGCGCTCATCATTGGGGATGGACCACAGCGGCGGCAAGCGCGGAAAAAACAGAAAACCGACGATCATAATCGGTACGGCCGCCACCATCAGCGCCAGGCTCAGTTTGGCCCCGCGTTTCCAGCGAAAGGTATGAACTGCGGTGACGGCGTGCAGCGCCAGAGTGTTGGCCAACACCATAACGATGGCGACCAGGGCCCCAACCGGGGTGTAGTTGTACAGCAGGAAAATACCGGTCAGAAAATACCCTAGATAGGCCTGAAATATACCGTCACGCCGGCGCATGACCTCCAGTGATTTTAGCAAATAGCCCAGCACACAGAGCGCTACGGCGCTGTCCAGGTTGTAGGCCCTGAGCCCGCTGAGCAACAGGCCGCCAATGCCCACCAGAATGGCCAGGATAATCAGGCTGCGCGGTGCCTGGCGCATTTCCCCGTGGGTGACACGCCAGCGCCACATCAACACCAACCCGAATACCACTCCCAGCCAAAGTGGCAAATAAAACAGAAACGGCAGCACCATAATGCCCTGCACCAGCAGCAGCACCCGCAATACGGGCAGCGGCATTACCCGACGCATGATGGGGATGTACTGGCTCATGTTGCCTCCTCCCCGTGTTCGGCCAGCGCGCGCCGGCACCGCTCCAGATGCCGCGGCCCTTTGTCGGGCGCTATTTCATGGCCGGGCAGGCGCAAGCCATAGGGCCGGTCCTGCTGATGGCAGCGATTCATGTGCCAGGCCAGCGCCGATAACCGATGTTCAACCGCAGCGCCCGGAAACGCCTCCCAGTCCAGCCACTGATCCGCCGCCTGATAGTCAACAAAATGTTTGACCACCAGTTCACCCCGCGAAAACGATGGCCAGTGCATCCGGTGCAGTGAGTCGCCAGCCTGATACTCGCGCAAAGAATGAAAATCTTCGGTGCCGGTTTTTACGAAGTGATCGTTGCTGATTTCGCCGTCCGGCTCGGTACCGACAGGCTGAAGGGGCTGCTCAATGGGCTCGGGGTAAGCCCAGGCATCCAGATCCATCTTGATGTGCGACCAGGCGACGACCAGGCCAAAGGGGTAGCGGCTCTCCAGCCTGAAGCGTGGCAGCGGCTGGCGGCCGCGCCGGGTCGTCGGGCGGCTCAGGGTAACCTCGGTATCACGGCCGTCCATTTCCACACCGACCTGCCCCCAGTCGTCATGACGAAATTCGAGCGGCCCCCGATACCGGGCTCGGGGTGAGCTCAGCAGTATGGAATAGGTAGCGTTTTCACCGGCTTCAACCAGACTGCCCTGCTCTGCCCGCACCACCAGGCCGGACAGATTGCGATAGGTGAGATGCACGGCCGCCCAGAGCATGGCGATCAGCCAGAACCCCAGGGCATAATTGAGTGAACTTTCAAAATTGATCGCCAGCAACAAAACAACAACCGCCAGCCCCAGCATCAACAAGCCCTGGCGGGTCGGTACAATAAAGATACGGGATTGATTGAGCGTCACCTCACGACCGGGGGGCAGCCGGCGCTGCACCCAGGCATCCAGGCGGCGTTGTAATGGGGCTGGCCAGCGCATCACAACAGCGCCTCAGGCTGCGATAACATCCACTTCGTCCAGAATCTGCTGAACCAGCACAGCCGTGTCGTGTTCACGCTGACCCTGAATCCGGTGTCCGGCCACGGCCGGGAAAACGCGTTGTACGTCGTCGGGCATCACATAACGGCGCCCCTCCACCAGTGCCATGGCCCGGGAGGCGGTCATCAGCGCCAGTGCACCGCGCGGCGACAGACCCAGCCGGCACAGGCCGGACTCACGCGAACTGTGCACCAGCCGCATGACATAATTCAAAACCGCATCCGAGGTTTTCACTGTCTCAACCTCAGCCTTGAGACCTTGCAACTGCTCAGTGCTCACAATAGGTTTCAGGTCAGCCAACTGGGAACGCCCGCGGGTACCGTTGAGCAGGCCTTTCTCGGATTCAAGATCGGGATAGCCCAGGCTCAGCCGCATAAAAAAGCGGTCCAGCTGGGATTCCGGCAAGGGATAGGTCCCGGCCTGGCTTTGCGGGTTCTGGGTCGCGATGACATGAAACGGCACCGGCAGATCATGAGTCACCCCATCAGAACTGACCTTGCCCTCCTCCATCGCCTCCAGCAAGGCGCTTTGTGCCTTGGGCGTAGCCCGGTTCAACTCATCGGCCAGCAACAGCTGGGTAAACACAGGACCCGGATGAAACTGAAACTCCTCCTGTTCACGCCTATAAACCTGAGCACCGATAACATCCGCCGGCAGCAAATCCGACGTGAATTGCACCCGCTGATAGTCCAGAGACAACAACCGACCAAGAGTCTGGGCCAGAGATGTCTTACCAACACCCGGCAAGTCTTCGAGCAACACATGACCATCACTCAGAATCGCCACCCAGGCCAGACGCACAACCTCATCCTTACCGGACACCACCTTACCGGCCTGAGCCAGCAATTGTTGGGTTACCGTGGCAATATCGGTCATGCAGTGCGTTCCTTTTATTAAGTGCTCAGGTTTTGGAGGTCAAATTTGCAGCGTCGCCTTAAACCCGCAACGGATGGCAGGGCCGCTCCTGCGGGGGCGCCGTAAATACCTCCATGTAGGCTTAACTTCGGCATCCATGCCTCAGATACCCCCGCAAAAGCAGCCCTACCACCCGTCGCTAGTCTATTGTGAGCACAGAAACTTGGGTTAAACGATATTAATTCTCAAGTTTCTGAGTTCGCTCGGGAGACTAGCACCGGGTGCCGGGTATGCCTCTGTGGGGTAGTCCGCAGCAGGGATGCTGCGGCCTAGGCTCCATGGACGGATTCACGCCGACCCCACAGAGGCATACCCGGCATCCGGTGCGGGCCAACGCCACCTGGCTGAATCACCGAGCCAACGCGTTCAGACCGCGAGCCAGATCGTCTTTCATGTCTTCAACGTCTTCCAGCCCGACCGCAATACGAATCAGACCGGGAACAATGCCCGCGGTCTCTTTGGTGGCTTCATCCACCCGGCCATGGGTCGTGGTGTAGGGGTGGGTGATGGTGGTCTTGGTATCGCCCAGGTTGGCAGTGATCGACAGGATGCGCGTGGCATCGATGACCGACCAGGCTGCCTCCTGCCCGCCCCGCACCACAAAACTGAGCACGCCACCGAAACCGGATTGCTGGCGCTTGGCCAGGGCATGCTGCGGGTGTGAAGGTAAACCAAGGTAATGAACTTTGGTCACCGCTGGCTGTTGTTCCAACCACTCCGCCAGTGCCTGAGCATTGGCGCAATGCTGTTTCATACGCAGATCGAGCGTCTCCAGACCTTTCAGGAATATCCAGGCATTGAAGGGGCTCATGCTCGGGCCTGCGCTGCGCAAAAACCCGACAATCTCACTAATCTGCTCCTGGCGGCCCACGACGGCGCCGCCCAGGGCACGGCCCTGGCCGTCGATAAACTTGGTGGCCGAGTGAATGACCATATCAGCCCCCAGCTCCAGCGGGCGCTGCAAGGCCGGTGTGCAAAAGCAGTTATCCACCACCAGCAGCGCATCGGCCTTACGGGCAATGGCCGCCACGGCTTCAAGATCGGTCACTTCAGACAAGGGGTTAGACGGCGTTTCCAGAAACAATAAGCGGGTATTGGGCTGTATCGCCGCCTGCCAGGCATCGACATCCTTGGGGTCGACATAGGTTGTGGTGACACCAAACCGCTCCAGATAGCGGTTGAAGACCACATTGGTCGAACCAAAAATACTCCGCGACGAGACCACATGATCACCGCTTTTCAGGAAAGCCATGCACACACTGAAAATGGCCGCCATGCCCGAACTGGTTGCCGCGCAAGCCTCGCCCCCTTCAAGCAGAGCCAAACGCGCTTCGAATGACTGAACCGTCGGATTAGTATAGCGTGTGTATACGTTACCCTCACGATCGCCAGCAAAAGTAGCAGCCGCATCAGCAGCACTGTCAAACACGTAGGACGACGTCATGAACAGCGCTTCGGAATGCTCCATTTCAGCCGTGTGGCGGTAACCACCGCGTACCGCTTGAGTGGCGGGTCTGGCCTTATTGATGGCGTCTTCGCGCGAGTCGGTCATGGGAGTCCCCAGTATTGAAAACAGTTGTGTCTTGGTTGTCCGAAAACTGGCGATCGGGCAACGGGCTCAGTTATCGTTATGCAGATCGACCATCGGGGTTTCATCATCGGTGCTGCGTTGCGCCCCCTGGGAGGCATCGTTGCGCAGCGCTTCGAGTGCAGCCAGATAGTCGTTGTCGATATCACCCGTTACGTACTTTCCGTCGAAGACGGAGCAATCGAATGAACGCACGTCGGCCTTGTGAGATTGCACGGCCTGGCGCAAATCTTCAAGTTCCTGATAAATCAGCTTGTCGGCACCAATCATCTGTCGAATCTGCTCATTGTCGCGACCATGGGCAATCAGCTCATGCGCCGCCGGCATATCGATCCCGTAGACGTTGGGGTAGCGCACCTCGGGCGCGGCCGAAGCGAAATACACCTTCTTGGCACCGGCGTCGCGGGCCATCTCGATGATCTCGTTACAGGTGGTGCCCCGCACAATGGAATCGTCGACCAGCAGCACGTTCTTGCCCTTAAATTCCAGGCCGATGGCATTGAGCTTCTGGCGGACGGATTTCTGGCGTTGTTTCTGGCCCGGCATGATAAAGGTTCTGCCGATGTACCGGTTCTTCATAAAGCCTTCCCGGTAATGAACACCCAGGCAGTTGGCCAATTGCAGGGCGCTGGTGCGGCTCGTGTCGGGAATCGGGATAACCACATCAATATCGTGGTCTGGCCAGTCCCGGCTGATCTTGTCGGCCAGGGCATCGCCCATGCGCAGTCGGGCCTTGTAGACAGAAATGCCGTCGATGATCGAGTCCGGACGGGCGAAGTAAACAAACTCGAACATGCAGGGTGACAACTGTGGGTTGTCCGCACACTGGCGCGTATGCAACTGCCCGTCGGGGTCGATGTAAACCGCTTCGCCGGGGTGCACATCGCGCATCAGCTTATAGCCCAGTACATCCAGCGCCACACTCTCTGAAGCGATCATATATTCAGTACCGCCCGCTTCGCTGGTGCGCTGGCCGATCACCAGCGGCCGAATGCCAAAGGGGTCGCGAAACGCTACTAAACCGTAGCCGGAAATCATGGCAATGGCAGCATAGCCACCCCGGCAGCGGCGATGCACGGCTGCTACAGCTGCAAAAATATCGTCGGCGCCTGGCTGCAGTTTGCCCTGCAGCTGCAACTCATGCGCGAAGACGTTGAGCAGCACTTCGGAATCTGAAGTAGTGTTCACGTGGCGCAAATCAGACTGGTACAGCGCGGTATTGAGTTCGGCCGAATTGGTCAGGTTACCGTTATGCGCCAGCACGATGCCGTAGGGGGAGTTGACATAAAACGGCTGGCTTTCCGCCGTGCTGGATGACCCGGCCGTCGGGTAGCGCACATGGCCGATGCCGATAGTGCCGGTCAGCCGTTGCATGTGGTTGATGCGAAACACATCGCGCACCAGCCCGTTACTCTTGCGCAGGTAAAACCGCCCTGCGTCTTCGGTTACGATACCTGCGGCATCCTGCCCCCGGTGCTGCAATACCGTCAAGGCATCATACAGCTGTTGATTAACGGCAGAATCACTGACGATGCCCACTATACCGCACATGGCTTACTCACCTCCGACCGACAAAATGGCATTGGATGCTTTATTGATATATTCACCGGTCCAACTGATCACCGGTTCGAAGAAGGGTACCAGCAGCGAGTCCTGCCAGAATTGATCGAGTGCAAACAGCCGTCCCAGTGCCAGCAAGGCAACCACAACGACCAGACCGCGCAACAGGCCGAATACCATGCCCAGCACCCGGTCCGTCCCGGTCAGGCCGGTCATACGGACAAATTCGCCGAGCAAATGATTGATCAGGGCGCCCACGATCAGGGTGGCGACAAAGAGAATCGCGAACGCGGCGGTGTAACGCCAGGCGTCCGATTGAATCAGCCCCGCCATAACGACTGCGAGCTTGTCGCTGAATAACCGGGCGATGACCAGCGCCACGATCCAGGTTGCCAGCGACAACGCCTCCTTGGTAAAGCCCCGTTTCAGGCTGATCAGGGACGAAACGATAAGAATGACCAGAATGGTCCAGTCGATGGCAGTCATAGTGATCCTAATCTGAAATCGCGGGCATTCTAACAGACCCGGTTCGATTGTGAACTGCGCCTGCTATCACACTGCCAACACCAGGCAACAATTACGGTTGATAACGCACTACCAGCCCCTGAAGTCCGGTCTGTTCCAGAATACGTTCCTGAATTCGGCGCACCCGTTCCAGATCACCATCCGGCCCGACAAGCACCTGAGTAAAGACAGACCCATCCGACAGCAACACCTCGTTCACGTAGGTATCGTAATCCTGCTCACGCAGCTCATCGCGCAGTTCGGCCGCTTTGCTGCTGTCGCGAAAACTGGCCACCTGAACACTCCAGGCCCGGCTTCCCGGCTCAACCACCGGTGCTTCGTCTGCGCTGGTATCCGGTGCTTCGGCGACATCCGCAGCGGGCTCAGTGGCCGGCGGGTTGGCCTCCGCAGGCTCCGGTTCGGTCTCAGCGGGAGGATCAGGCAAGGTGGGCAGCACATCGGCCGCCGGTTCCGCCACCCGAATATGAGACACATCCGGCCGCTTGGGCTTGGGGGGAATCTGGGTGATTTTTTCCGGGATGCGACCGTCCCCGTCGAGTACGACCGGAACAATTAGAAACACCAGTGCCAGTAAAACCAGCGCCCCGACCAGGCGCTGTTGAATTCGAACGTCCAAACCTTGCTCCAATTAACACCACGATGGATCAGACGCCATCTGCATCCGGTTATTGCGTCAGTGCAGTCAACGCCTCGGCGACGGTAAAAAAGGAACCACAGACCAAAATGGGCAAGCCCTGTGCCTCTGCCGGAGCCGCCGCTACCGCTGCGGCAACGGAATCATAGCACCGGGCCGGGCTGACTGTCGCCCTGGCGTTGAGTTCAGTGGCCGTCAGCCCCCTGGGGACTGACAAAGTCGCCAGCGACCAGCTAGCTGCCATCGGCGAAAGCGCGCGGGTTACCGCTTCGACGTCTTTGTCCGACAGCATACCCAGCAGAATATGCCAACGGCGGTCGCCCAGGCGGCGCGCCAGATAGCGTGCTGCATGAGGGTTGTGGCCAACATCCAAAACCCAATCGCCATTGAGTGCCCTGACTTGCTGCAACCGGCCAGCCGGTACTACCGCGTTGAAAGCAGCCAGAGTCTGGGCATCGGTGACCTGAAACGGCGAACGGGCAAAGGCCTGGCGGGCTGACGCCAGATTTTCGGGTGGCACCGTGGTGGTCAGCGCAGCGGTATCCAGTCGATGAACTCCCTCCTCTGCGGTCCACCAGAGCCCAGACTGATCGACGCCATGACTAGTACCCAGAGCCCAGACCGGCGCTTCCAGGGCTTCTGCACGGGCAACGACGGTGTGTGGCAAATCATCGCTGCCCAGAACGGCATCGGTACCCTGGCGGAAGATACCGGCTTTTTCAGTACCAATCTGGTCGCGGTCGGTGCCCAGAAAGGCCGCGTGATCCAGGTCGACGGTTGTCACCACCGCTACATTCGGGTCGACCAGGTTCACCGCATCCAACCTGCCACCAAGCCCCACTTCCAGCACCCAGACATCCAGGTCGGCCGCCTGAAACACGACAAAGGCGGCCAGGGTTGTGAACTCAAAATACGTGAGCGTAATATCCCCCCGGGCCAGCTCGACCTGCTCGAAGGCGGCGATCAGGCAGGCATCGGTGACCGGGCTCGCGTCAATCTGAACACGCTCGTTGAAATGATGCAGGTGCGGAGAGGTATAGAGCCCGACACGGCAACCCGCCGCCAGACTCAGCTGACGCAGGGTATCGCAGGTGGACCCTTTGCCATTGGTACCGGCGACGGTAAACACGAAGGGGCGCTGACGCCCCGCCGACCTCAGTGGCAAGTCCAGACGTGACGCGACCGCCCGGAGGCGGTCGAGTCCCATATCAATTGCCTGGCTGTGCAGGTGTTCGAGATAGCTCAGCCAGTCATCGAGGGTGGCATCAGGCTGCGGACGCATGCGTCAGTTTCTTCAGCAGCCCGGCCAGTCGTGCGCGTTGCTCATGCCGGTGCAGAATCATATCGATCGCGCCTTTCTCAAGCAGAAACTCACTGCGCTGAAACCCTTCAGGCAATTGCTCGCGCACGGTCTGTTCAATCACTCGCGGCCCGGCAAAACCGATCAGCGCGTTGGGTTCAGCGACGTTAACATCGCCCAGCAAAGCCAGCGACGCCGATACACCACCGAAACACGGATCCAGCATGACCGAGATGTAAGGCACACCCGCTTCACGCAGCTTTTCGATCGCGGCGCTGGTTTTGGCCATCTGCATCAGCGAAAACAGAGCTTCCTGCATGCGGGCACCGCCAGAGGTGGCAAAACAGATTAGCGGCCGACGCTCTTCGAGCGCCACTTTGGCGGCCTGAGCGAATTTCTCGCCGACCACAGCACCCATAGAGCCACCCATGAAATTGAAATCAAAGGCGGCAACAACGACGGGCAAGCCTTCCAGCGTACCCTTGACGGTCACCATGGCGTCGTTTTCACCTGTGGCTTTTTGTGCAGCGACCAGGCGATCCTTGTAGCGTTTGCCATCGCGGAACTTGAGTCGGTCGCGCGGCATAACGTCGGTTGCAAATTCTTCCCGGTCGGCTTCATCGAGAAACAGATCAATGCGCCGCCGCGCGCCAATGCGCATGTGATGTTCACATTTGGGACAGACGTCCTGATTCCGTTCCAGCTCCGGCCGATACAGCACAGCGCTGCATTTCGGGCACTTCTTCCACAGCCCTTCCGGTACACTGGAGCGTTGACTTGCGCCTGATCGAATCAGTGACGGTACAATTTTGTCCAGCCAGCTACTCATCGCTTCCTCATCATTCGATGTTCGAATTACGTATTATGCGCGATCCATGGCGGAACGCATATCATCCAACAACTTAGACACTTGTGACGAAATTTCAATGGCTGATTCAGATTCCAGCCGTTCTATCATATTCAACAGCACCAAAAGACACACAACGCGGCAAACATTAGCGACCGGGTAAGTCTGATAGCCTTCGACACAGGCTGATCTCTCAACGCCTGGCTGCATCAGCCAGGGTCACCTGGCGCAGAAACTCGGTCATCTTGTCCGGCGACTTCAAGCCTTTCTCAGCCTCAATACCTCCACTGACGTCGACGCCCTGCGGCCTGATGGCACTAACCGCCTCATTTACATTGGCAGGTGTCAGCCCCCCGGCCAGGATTATACGGCGCCGCCATTGCTCGGGGATCAGCGACCATTGAAAGGTTTCTCCGGTGCCACCAGGCACCCCCGCTTTGTAGGCATCCAGAATCCAGCCATCAGCGTCCCGGTACAGCGCCAGCGCCTGCTCAAGGGTGTCGGTATCCCGAACCCGCAGCGCCTTGATCCAGGGCCGGTCGAACCCGGCACAAAACTCGGGCGTTTCATCTCCGTGAAATTGCAGCAGATCGAGCGGTACCTGGCGCAATGTATCGCGGACTTCATCCGCCGAGGGATTAACAAACAACCCGACCCGACTGCAAAAAGCACCCGCAGCTTTGGCCAGGGGCGCCGCTTGCTCGGGCGTGACGGCTCTGGGACTAGGCGGATAAAACACCAGCCCAATGGCATCGACGCCAAGCTGATCGGCAAATTCGACGTCACTGAGGCGTGTCATACCGCAATATTTGATTCGGGTCCGCGAGTGCGGCTCTGGATGGAGCGTATTTTCCGGGCTCATGGTCCGATCCTGAAATGAATACCCCCAGTCTACCAAAGCCAGAGGCCAGCCCCAACTCAAGTTCCGGAGGCCGGGTTGCCTCAGAGGCATTGGTCCGCACCGGATACCGGGTATGCCTCTGTGGGGTCGTCGTTAATCCATCCATGGAGACTAGGCCGCAGCATCCCTGCTGCGGACTTCCCCACAGAGGCATACCCGGTACCCGGTGCTAGTCTTCCGAGCGAACTCCGAAACTTGAAGATTAGCCATCATGGTGGGCTCTAAACTCAAGTGTCAGGGTTCACTACAGATTAGCGCCGGGTGGCAGGGCTGCCCTTGCGGGGGTATCTGAGGCATGGATGCCGAAGTTAAGCCTACATGGACGTATTCACGGCGCCCCCGCAAGGGCAGCCCTGCTATCCGGCGCGGACTCATGGCACTGCAGCCAACCAGGCCACCGGAACTTGACTCTCTAAACCCCACCGAGGCCTGAGAATCCGTCGAGGATGGCCGGGCCGGCTACGCGTTCGGGTAAGTCTTCCCGGTCATAGCGTGCCCGTACGAAGTACAGACCGGCTGCCGGGGCGGTGATGCCGCCCAGGTTGCGGTCCTTGCCTTCCAGGACCTCCCGGGCCCATTCGACCGGTTTGTCGCCTCGTCCAATGGCCATCAGCACGCCCATGATGTTGCGCACCATGTGGTAGAGGAAGCCATTGGCACGTGCCTGTAGAACGATCAGGCGCCCCTGTCGAACCAGGGTCAGCTCGCGCACGTCTTTCACTGGCGAGTGCGCCTGGCAATTGGCGGCGCGAAAAGCCGAGAAATCATGCTCGCCCAGTAAGAGTTCTGCCGCTGCCTGCATGCGTTCCAGGTTCAGTTCGCGGCGTTCCCAGGTCATGCCATCGCGCAGAATGCCGCTGGGCATCGGTGCGTTGTAAACGATGTAGCGATAGGCGCGTTCGCGTGCGGAGAAGCGGGCGTGAAAACCGATATCCACCGGGTGCGTCCATTGCACGCTGATGTCATTGGGTAACAGGGTATTAACGCCGGAGGTCCAGCCATAGTTCTTCCGGTAGCTGGAGGTATCGAAATGCAGGATCTGATTGCTGGCGTGGACGCCGGCGTCAGTGCGTCCGGCCACTATCAAGTCCACCGGTTCATTGGCCACCTTGGAAATGGCTTTCGTCAGCTCAGCCTGAACCGTGGTTACTCCCGTTTTCTGGATTTGCCAGCCATAGTAACCGGTGCCTCTGTACTCAACGCACATGGCGATCCGGAACCGGTGTTCGGGGTGTAAAAAAGGAAATTCTTCTATCATGGGTGCAAAAAAAACGCCGCTCGGAGAGCGGCGCAGTTTACAGGAATCAGGTCTGTTTGAAAGACCCGTGCTGAGCACGGATCAGAGCTGATCCATCAATTCCTTGGCCTGACGTTTCTGTTCATCAGTGCCTTCGTGAGCGACTTCTTCAAGGATGTCACGTGCACCATCCTTGTCGTCCATCTCGATGTAGGCACGGGCCAGGTCAAGCTTGGTGCTGGCTTCATCATTACCGGACAGGAAATCGAACTCATCGTCGTCCAGTTCGGCTTCACCGGGCAATGCATCCGCCAGATCCTGCAAGGCATCTGACCCTGCCGGACGCTCCGGTACATCGACCGACAGATCATCGGCATCGCTGTCGTCCAGGCTCAGGCTGTCGTCGGTCGGCAGCTCGTCGGGCTCTGCCGGTTCGAGCGTATCGCCATCATCCAGTGCGGCAATTTCCGCATCGAAATCAATGTCGTCGACCTCATCATCGCCTTCCAGCTTCGGCAATTCCGGCTCAGGTTCGACTGAGGTCTCATCCAGGCTGAAATCGAGATCGGAAGACAGTTCGCCGTCGTCCGAGTCTTCAAAATCAAAATCGAGTTCAGAAGAGGACGATTTAGGCTTGTCGGTATCTGTGGCTGGCGACTCGTCATCGTCCAGCCCCAGCTCTTCCAGATCGAAATCCAGACCTTCGTCGTCATCGCCATCCGTCTCAGGCAATTCCAGGTCATCGAGATCGAGGCTGAAGTCCAGATCACTGCTGGCTTCACTGTCCCGTGAATCCATCGACATACTGGATGGTGCCGGGCGATCATCCAACTCAGCTGAATAATCAATACTGTCAGATTTGAGCTGGTCTTCCAGGTCATCCAGTGACGGCTCTTCTTCGCTGTCGGCACTGAAGTTACCGAAATCCAGATCGTCATCGTCGAGTTCTGCACTCATCGACTCGTTATTGCCCAACAGCGGCATCCGGTTACGGAACTCCTCTGCCTGAGCTCTCTGCTCTGCCGACAAATTCAGCTTTTTCTCCAGCTCGGCAAAAGCAGAACTGTTCCCGGTTTCGGCATAGACTTCGAGCAACTTCAGGCCAATATCAGACCGGTTTGGCTGCTCGGCGAAGGCCGATTTCAATTTTTCTTCGGCCTGGTCGTACTTTTGGTAGGCCATGTACATCTCGGCTTCCATGACGGCATCGCTGGTGGCGTCGCTGTCATCGGAACCGATGTCTTCAAAATCGTCTTCGCTGTCGAAAGAATCGAGCATGTCGTCATCGAAGTTTTCATCGAAATCCGGATCGCCTACTGCGGCATCCAGATCGACCAGATTCTCCTCTTCATTCTTGTTACGGCGGCTGCGCAGATAGAACGGCAGTAACAAGAGGACCAGCAAACCGGCAACGGCAGCCACCATATTGGCCACACTGGCCATTACCCAATTAACGGCGGGCTGGGTGTACTGCTGAATGAAGCCCATCACACCTGGCTCGGGCGTCGGCGCTACGACCGGTTGTGGTTGCGGCTGTGGCTCGGGTTCAGGCTCAGCGACGGCTTCAGGTTCTGTTTGAGTTTGAGCCGGTTCAGTCGCCTCTGCCTCCCCTGTCGGTGCCGGGGTTGGCTCTTCGGCGCCGTCAGCGGTTGCATCGGCAGAGGCATCAGGCTCAGCCGATTCTGCCTGCCCGGCGGCTTCGCTATCTGCCTGCTCGGCCAGTTCGGCCTGGAAAGCCGCAGCGTCACCACTTTGCAGGTTGATCATCCGCTCCATGATGGCAAGCTGCTCTTCCAGCTCAGCCACCCGGCTCTGCAACTCATCGCGCTCGCGCTCAAACTGATCGTTCAATTCACCAGCGATGGCCAGTTCATTTTCCAGACGTTCCAGCTCATCCCGGTCAGCGGACTCACCGCCAGCACTGGTGCCATCGGCACCATCGGCGGACACTTCGAGATAACCGTCCGGATCGCGTTCGCCTTCCTGGTCGGGTAATGCCGAGCTGGTCGATTCAGTGGCAGACAACTGGACTTCAGTCGTTTCCGTCTCACCTGTCGTTATGGTGCTAGAGGAGGCCGGGCGCCCCTGGTTCTGACGCTCTACTTCCCGTATGGCTTCCTGAACACTGCGGCTGGCCATCTGATCAGCCGTCGGGAAGGTCAGTACACTGCCGGCTTTGAGACGATTGATGTTGTCGTTCAGGAAGGCGTCGGGGTTGACGTCCTGCAGCGCAAGCATCACTTGCTGCATGTTGTAACCATCGCGACCCGGCACGCGCATGGCGATTTCCCACAGGGTATCGTTACGCTGCACCCGGTATTCGTCGCCCGCGAGATTATCAACACGCGGTTCAGTCGTTGCCGGCACCGGTGTGGTGCTTTCGCTACGCTGGGATACGGTCGTCGTGGTCGTTATTTCGCGGCTCGGTGCTGGCGCCTGTTGCGCTGCCGGGTCGACTACCAGGGATTCGCCAACCACACCGGTATCGAACACGGGCGGGTCGAGCAGCAGAGTATATTCTTTCAGCAACCGACCACCGGGCCAGTTCACTTCGACCAGGAAATTGAGAAAAGGTTCGCGTACTGGCTGGCTGGTTTCCAGTGCGATGAACAATTCACCCGCGTCGTTTTCCTCGAGGGTAAACTGGATATTGGACAAGAAGAAGCTGCGCTCGATACCCACACGCTCGAAGGCATCATTGCTGGCCAGCGTGGGGATAATTTCTCCCGCTGTCAGGCCACGCAGTGATGTCAGCTCTATGTCCGCATCGAGCGGTTCATTCAAGTTCGAATTGAGTTCAATATCACCCAATCCAAGCGCCTGCGCTACATTTGTAAACGCCAGCGCAGAAATAGCAAATACAAGCGCTTGTTTTTTGAACATCGTCCTTTTCCCTTCCCTCAACCCTGATATCAATACCACATCTGGCACCAATATATTGAAAAGGAGTTCGCTATTGTATGGTCAGGGCGCCTTAATTCGAGAACTGGTTCTCAATTTTTATTGCACACCCAAATTAACGGCTTTGAAAACTAGAAAGGACTTTCAAAACTTACGCTAAGTATTATTGATAAAAGGATTTTTCGCAACACAAGGGGTTTTTTGTTATCGCTTTGGTCACACTTTTTTATCCGCCCAAAGCAAAAAAGCGACGCCTGAGCGTCGCTTTGTCATAATTAAGCACTTGAAATTAAAAGAAAAACACGGGCGGCGAGTGGCTGAGCGCCACCTCCCTGCCACCTATTCCACCGTGCTTAAATTTTATGGTTCAGGATGGCCAGCATACGCCGGATTGGCTCTGCAGCGCCCCACAGCAGCTGGTCACCCACGGTAAAGGCACCCAGATATTCACTGCCCATTGCCAGTTTGCGCAATCGACCCACAGGCACCGACATGGTACCGGTCACTTTGGCCGGCGTCAGTTCCTGCATGGTTGCCTCGCGCTCGTTGGGAATGACTTTGACCCAATCGTTCGCGCTGGCAATAATCGATTCAGCCTCACTCACTGAGACGTCTTTGCGCAATTTGATCGTCATCGCCTGGCTGTGCGAGCGCATCGCGCCGACACGAACACACAGACCGTCGATCGGAATAGGGTTGTCACTGCGCCCCATGATCTTGTTCGCTTCCACCTGAGCCTTCCACTCTTCCTTGCTCTGACCCGAAGGCAGCGCAGCGTCGATCCAGGGGATCAGACTGCCGGCCAGTGGCACACCGAACTGGGCACGGGGGTAGTCGTCACTGCGAATGAATTCGGAGACGGTTTTGTCCAGCTCCAGAATCGCAGAAGCAGGGTCAGCCAGGAAACGTTCGGAAATACGGTGCACCGACCCCATTTGCTGCAGCAGCTCCCGCATGTGCTGAGCGCCGGAGCCGGATGCTGCCTGGTAGGTCATTGGGGAGACCCACTCGACCAAATTCTCACGGAACAAGCCACCCAGGCCCATTAACATCAGGCTGACGGTGCAGTTGCCACCAACGAAGGTCTTGGTACCGGCTTCGACGGCGCGGTCAATCACATCCCGGTTAACCGGGTCGAGCACAATGACGGATTCATCCGACATGCGCAGAGTCGAGGCGGCGTCGAGCCAGTAACCCTGCCAGCCGGTTTTACGCAGCGGCTCATAGACCTCAGAGGTGTAGTCACCACCCTGACAGGTGATGATGACATCGCACGCCGCCAGGGCATCGATATCCGTTGCTTTTTCCAGCACGGCAGGACCCTGGCCAACATCTGGCGCGGCCTGCCCGGCCTGGCTGGTGGTAAAAAATACCGGTTCAATGCCTGCAAAATCGTTTTCTTCGCGCATGCGCTGCATCAGGACAGAGCCCACCATACCGCGCCAACCTACAAAACCGACTTTCATAGTATTCCTCTCAGTGTTCACGCCCCGCTCACAGCAGGGGCGTCACCTGTATTTGCGCTGGCCGCTTGTCAGCGGCATCAGCGAGACCCGGCTCATCCGGGCCATTGGTCATCCGAATCGGGCAACGATCACTTCGCCAGGGCGGCAACTACAGCATCGCCCATGGCGTCGGTCGATACCGCCGCTTCGCCAGCGGCGGCAATGTCGGCCGTGCGCAAACCCTGGTCGAGCACATCGCTGACGGCCTGCTCAATGGCATCGGCCGCTGCGGCCTGTCCGAGCGAATAGCGCAGCATCATGGCAACCGACAGAATGGTCGCCAGCGGGTTGGCAATGCCCTTTCCGGCGATGTCCGGGGCGCTGCCGTGAATCGGCTCGTACATGCCCTTGCCGTCCGCATCAAGCGAGGCCGAGGGCAGCATGCCGATGGAGCCGGTCAGCATGGCGGCGCAATCGGACAGAATATCGCCAAACATATTACCGGTTACGATCACATCGAACTGCTTCGGTGCCCGCACCAGCTGCATCGCGGCGTTGTCGACATACATGTGCGACAACTCGACATCGGGGTATTCGGCTGACAGTTCTTTCATGATATTGCGCCACAACACCGTAACTTCAAGGACATTTGCCTTATCGACCGAGCACAGCCGCTTGCCGCGCTTGCGCGCCGCTTCAAAGGCAACCCGGCCAATGCGGCGGATTTCGGTCTCGTTGTAACGATAGGTGTTAAAGCCTTCGCGCTCGCCCCGGTCATTGATGTGCTCGCCGCGCGGTTGCCCGAAATAGATGCCGCCGGTCAGCTCGCGCACAATCAGAATATCCAGCCCGGATACGATCTCCGGCTTGAGCGAGCTGGCGCTGGCCAGTTGCGGATACAGAATCGCGGGCCGCAAATTACCGAACAGCGACAGTTCCGAGCGCAGACCCAGCAAGCCCTTCTCGGGCCGCCGCGCCATATCGAGGCCATCCCACTGGGGGCCACCCACGGCGCCCAGCAAAATCGCATCGGCCGAGCGCGCCTTAGCCAGCGTTTCATCCGGCAGTGGCGAACCGGTCGCTTCAATTGCTGCGCCGCCGACCAGGGCGTGATCCAGCATCAGGCTCAGCCCTTCGCGCTCGGCAACGGCGTTCAGTACGCGCTCAGCCTGGGTGACGATTTCCGGGCCGATACCATCGCCTGGCAAGATAAGAATGGAAGCGTTGTTCTGTTCAGTCATGTCGTTTCCTTAACGAATGTGTCCGAATACCCAGGGGGTTTCCTGCTCACGGCGGGATTCATAGGCGCGAATGGCGTCGGCGTCCTGCAGCGTCAGGCCGATGTCATCCAGGCCGTTGATCAGGCAATGCTTGCGAAAGGCGTTGACTTCAAACTCGTACGCTTCGCCTTCGGGCGTAACCACCTGCTGGTTCTCCAGATCGATGGTCAGCTTGTAGCCTTCGGTACTTGCAACGGCCTTGAACAACCGATCGACCACGTCATCCGCCAGCACGATGGGCAGCAGGCCATTCTTGAAGCAGTTGTTGTAGAAGATGTCAGCAAAACTCGGCGCAATGATCGCCCGGAAACCATAATCTTCGAGCGCCCAGGGCGCATGCTCGCGGCTTGAACCGCACCCGAAATTCTTGCGCGCCAGCAACACCTGGGCACCGGCATAACGCGGTTTGTTCAGTTCGAAGTCGGGGTTCAGCGGGCGCTGACTGTTGTCCATACCCGGCTGGCCTTCATCCAGATAGCGCAATTCATCAAACAGATTCGGGCCAAAGCCGCTGCGTTTGATCGATTTCAAAAACTGCTTGGGAATGATCATGTCGGTATCGACATTACTGCGATCCATCGGCGCAACCAGGCCCGTTACCGTGGTAAATGGTTTCATGCGGCGCCCTCCTGCCAGGTGCGGATATCGACAAAGTGCCCTTTAATGGCGGCCGCAGCTGCCATAGCCGGGCTGACCAGATGGGTACGACCACCAAAGCCCTGTCGGCCTTCAAAATTGCGGTTCGAGGTCGAGGCGCAATGCTCGCCCTGCCCTAGCTTGTCGGCATTCATCGCCAGGCACATGGAACAACCCGGCTCGCGCCACTGAAAACCGGCGGCTTTGAAAATCGCATCCAGGCCTTCGGCCTCGGCTTGCTGTTTGACCAGGCCTGAACCGGGTACGACCATCGCCTGTTTCACACTGCTGGCGACACTGTGGCCTTTCACCACGGCAGCAGCGGCACGCAAATCTTCGATGCGCGAATTGGTGCAGGAGCCAATAAACACCCGGTCGAGCCGGATGGATTCGATTGGCTGGTCAGCTTGAAGACCCATGTATTCCAGCGCCCGCACAACACCCTTGCGACTGTCTTCATCGGCCACGCTGTCGGGGTTGGGCACCTTGCCGTTCACGCCGGACACCATC
Organism: Saccharospirillum sp.; assembly: GCA_035704555.1. GTDB lineage: Bacteria > Pseudomonadota > Gammaproteobacteria > Pseudomonadales > Natronospirillaceae > Saccharospirillum. Next base: position 20,033 of record DASSWT010000069.1, read on the forward strand.
TCCGGTGATGTTCCCCAGGAGACTTGAGGCTCGATATCGGCAGCCTGTAACACGACTTCTTTATCGAATTGCGCATCGTCGTCACTGACCAGAGTGCGCCAGTAATCGGCAGCGCGATCCCACATCTCACCTTTGGGTGCAAACGGGCGGCCTTTGAAGTACTCAATGGTGGTCTCGTCTACCGCCACCATGCCGGCACGGGCACCGGCTTCAATCGCCATGTTGCAGACCGTCATCCGACCTTCCATCGACAGGGACCGCAAGGCCGACCCGGCAAACTCGATGGCATAACCGGTACCGCCAGCGGTGCCAATCTGGCCGATGATGTAAAGCACCACGTCTTTGGCAGTAATGCCCGGCGCCAGATCACCTTCGACCCGGATGCGCATGTTTTTCATCTTGCGCTGAATCAGGCACTGGGTCGCCAGCACATGTTCCACTTCGGAGGTGCCGATCCCAAACGCCAGTGAGCCCATAGCGCCGTGCGTCGAGGTATGCGAATCACCACAAACGATGGTCATGCCCGGCAAGGTAGCTCCCTGCTCCGGCCCGACCACATGGACAATGCCCTGATTAATGTCGTTCATGCTGAATTCGCGCACCCCGAACGAGGTGCAGTTGTCATCAAGCGTAGTAACCTGAATGCGCGAAATCTCATCACGAATGCCCGACACCCCGGCCTGACGTTCAGCCAGATCGGTAGAGACGTTATGGTCCGGCGTGGCCAGGTTGGTATCCAGCCGCCAGGGCTTGCGCCCCGCCAGGCGCAAGCCTTCAAAGGCCTGCGGCGAGGTCACTTCGTGCAACAGATGGCGGTCGATGTAGATCAATGCAGTGCCATCTTCGCGCTCGGATACTTTATGGGCATCCCATAATTTGTCGTATAACGTTTTGCCGGCCATGCCGTCCCCTCCTGCGAACAACCACCTTTCGGCGCGTTGCCAATAATCCGTATCAGCCACCGGTTATACCTCGCCGGGGTCGGCGTGAACCCATCCATGGGGCCTAGGTCGCAGCATCCATGCTGCGAACTACCCCGGAGAGGTATAACCAGCGCCTGATACTCAACTGGTAGCGAACTCCGAAAATTGAGCTAGTTAAAACTCTGATCGTCGGGTTGCACTAGGTTTCTCAAGTCTCGGAGTTCGCGGAGGTGACAAGCGACGGCTACCGGGGGTGCCCTTGTGGGGTAGTCCGCAGCAAGGATGCTGCGGTCTAGGCCCGAGACGTCGGACCGCCACTGACGGATCTACGCCGACCCCACAAGGGCGCCCCCGGTGGCCGTTGCGGACCAATGCCACCCAAACGCCCCCGAACTCCGAGACTCGAATATGTTTTTGTCACGGTATTTGTCTGTGCTGCACAGTCTATGTAGACTGACGAATAATACAAATTTATTATTTTTATATTTTCCATAACCAACTGGAATACATATGGATAACACTAGCCTGGAGGCCTTTCTGGCCGTGGCCGAGACCGGCTCGTTCAGCCGTGCTGCCGAACGCCTGTTTCTAACCCAGCCGGCCATATCGAAGCGAGTCGCCAATCTGGAGCAATCGCTTGGGGTGCAACTGTTCGACCGGATTGGTCGCGATGTTTATCTTACCGAGAGCGGCAGATTACTGGTCGACAGGGCCAGCCGTATTCTGGAAGACATTCGCGACGCCCGCCTTGCCGTTAGCCAGGCCGGTAGTGATCAGGTCGGGCAGCTGAGTATTGCCAGCAGTCACCATATTGGCTTGCATTACCTCGGCCCCCTGTTGCGGACACTGACGGATCAGTTTCCGGACGCTCATCTGGATGTTCAGTTTCTGGAATCCGAGCAAACACTGCAGGCCATCGCCCGGCGGGATCTGGAGCTGGCCTTCATTACCCTGCCCACGACATTGCCCCGGGAGCTGCGCAAGGAAACCCTATGGACCGACGTGCTGGAGTTTGTTGTGAGCCCGGATCACCCCCTGACCCAGCGCAAGGGTAAAATCCGGCTCAATGAGCTGGTGCACTTCAGGGCGATTCTGCCCGATGCCCAGACCACCACTTACCGGCTGATCGAACAGACCTTTCAGCGCCACCACTTGCCGTTGTCACGCACGCTGTCGGTAAACTATCTGGAGACCATTCGTGCGCTGGTTGCCAGTGGTCTGGGCTGGAGCCTGCTGCCGCCCCGGCTGATTGACGACAGTGTACGGGTGCTGTCGGTGGATCAGGTGCAACTGTCGCGTCATCTGGGGGTGATCTGGCATCAGGGCCGGACGTTGAGCCGGGGAGCTGAGGCGCTAATGGCGATTGCGCGCACGACCCACACCCCAGGCTGACAACACCGCTATCAACCCGGCAGACAGCCCCGCCAGGTGCGATTGCACCGCGATATCACCGCGAATGAAACCCGACACCCCACTGGCCCCGCCTGCATAAGGCCCGGACAAGTTTTCGGTGACCACCTTGGTCACCAGAATCAGCGCAACCGCCAGCCTTATCAGCCCGCTGTAATGCGGGCTACGCCAGAGTGCCCAGCACAGCCAGCCGTATAGCAATCCGGAGAGCCCGGCGTATTGGTTGTAAGGCCCCAACGCCAGCCAGAGACTGCTCGCCAGCCAGACCCAGGCGAAGGCCAGGGTATCCTGTCGCTGCCAGTGGCCCGGCAGTAACAGCGCCAGCAACACCAGCCCTCCCTGGTTCACCAGCCAGTGCGACGGGTTCAATTGGGCCATCCAGGCGGTTAGCGGGCGCCATACTTCACCTGCGGCAACAGCCGGGCGTTGATAGTCGAGCCAGTCGGAGACAGGCGCCAGAGAGCCCAGCAGGCATAATGCAGAGATCGACAGCAGTATCCACATCGTCACAGACACGCGCTGCGGCCAACCCTGCCATGGTATTACGGTCATTCAAATTCCCTATCTGGTAGGAGCCTGACGGATTTGGGAAGATCGGCTCCTAGCGGTGGATCACAGGTTTAGCGTAAACCGTCGCTGGGTTGCCGCAAAGTGGTTTTGCTGACCGGGCGAACCCAGTACACTGCCCCCCTTTCGATTTCGACCGCCGATGGGAAGCTGGCTTAATGTGGTTTAAAAACGCACGCGTGTATCGTTTCACCGACACCTGGTCCGGTTCTGAAGACCAACTCAACGAAAAACTGGCTCAAACGCCCTTCACCGGCCTGACGGCTCTGCAGGAAAGTG
>DASSWT010000077.1:0-11086 GCA_035704555.1 Saccharospirillum sp.
CCAGCACGCTGGCCCACCGGCACTTTGGGATTTGGAAACACGATGTATTCGGGCTCGTCGCCCACCCGGTATTCCTGGTCACCGTCGCGCCAGATCAGGGTGCCGGGGGCATAGTCGGTGAAATTGAGGGCATCGTCCGGGATGAAGAACTCCCAGGTGTCGCTGGTTACTTCAATGGAATGACATACCTCAAACTCGGTAACGGGGCGTTTCGGCTCCGCTGGCAGGGGTTCGCCGGCAACCAGTTCGCGTAATGCGTAGTCGATGCCGCTGTACCGGCTGAGGTCGTTTTCACCAAAGGGCTTGACCGACCCCAGCTCCAAGGTGAAACTCTCGGCGCCGTAGCGCAGTGATGAAAAGGAAGAGAAGGTGTTCGCTTCTTTTTGCTGCAACAGTACAGTTTCAATGTCCGCCCTGGCCAGAAACCCTTTTTGCTCATCTGGCAGCTCACGGCCTTCCACAAAAGGGTAAACCGCAAAGCGTTCGCGCTTGCTGCCACGAATGGCGGTGTGCAGGTCGTAGTGAAAACGTTTTGTAACCGTTACCGGCTCTTCGGCGAAAAAATTGGCGACGTAGGCTTCCAGTTTGGCAGCGCGCTTGACTTCTTTGAGCGTGGTGTCGTATCCCTGCCAATCACCGGCAAAGAGTCGGTTCATGTTGACATCCACAAAGCGCTTCGCGACGTTCATCGACCAGGGGTTGCCCATAATGAACAATACCCGCTGCCCGGCTTTTTGTTCCTCCTCCAGAATATCCCGCACAATGTCACGCACCAGTTCAATAGGTGCGGTTTCGTTGCCGTGAACGGCACAGGAGATAACGATGGAGGTGTCGCAGGCGGTGTTCGGTTCAACACGCAGCACACCGCAATCAAGCAGGGTAACTTCGGTGCCAGCTGAAAGGATCGAAAACTCGGGGCTGACGGTGTCATCGGCCGTTGCCAGGGTGTGTTGCAGGAAATCAGAATGAGCCCCGAACATGGAATGGTTGTCTCCAGTTTATTGCTAAAAAAGGCCGCATACGGCGGCCTGACTTCAGATAAATGACGGCACGCTCAATAACCCTCAGCGCGGACGCAAATGCCCCAGCAGGCGCTTTTCCAGTTGCTTGAAGATACCCAAAATACCAAAGGTCAGTATCAGGTAGATGCAGGCAACGAAAATGAAAGCCGGAAAAGGCGCGTAGTATTGCGCATAGATATTGCGGGCGGCCCCCAACAAATCAATGATGGTGACTACCGAGGCAATGGCACTGGCGTGCAACATAAAGATCACTTCGTTGCTGTAGGCTGGTATCGCCCGGCGAAACGCGCTGGGCAGTACGATTCGGCGCATACGCCGGGCCCAGCTCATGCCGTACGCTTTGGCAGCTTCTATTTCACCGCGCGGTGTTGCTTCAATGGCACCACGGAAAATCTCTGTGGTGTACGCTGCGGTATTGAGCACAAAGGCAATCAACGCGGGGTAAAAGGCGCCGCGGAAGATCTCCCACCAGAAAGTATCCTGAATGCCATCGATCAGTGTTACACCGTAGTAGATCATGTACAACTGAACCAGCAGAGGCGTACCCCGGAACACGTAGGTATAAACCCACACCGGGCGGCTGAGCCAGGGGTTGTCGGAAGCCCGCATAATGGCCAGTGGAATGGCGATTACACCGCCAATTACCAGTGATAAAAATACCAGCTGCACCGTGGTCACCAGGCCGCCCCAGTATTGCAGCAGAGTGGCCGGTGTAAAAATGTCGTTTTGTTCGAGCAAGGCAATCAATGCATCCATGTTCAGCTGCCTCCCTTAACAACGCCAGCGCTGTATTTGTTGTTCAACAGCTTGAAAATGATGTCGGACAGGGCCGCAATAGCAAGGTAGACAATGGCAACCGGTATAAAAAATTTGAACGGTGACCCGGTGGATTTTGCCGCTTCGCTGGCCAGCCGAACCATGTCCGCCAAGCCAATGATGCTGACCAGGGCAGTCGTTTTAAGCAACACCTGCCAGTTATTGGCAATGCCTGGAATGGCGTGCCGCATCATTTGCGGGAACATGATGCGGGAAAATACTTTCCAGCCACTCATACCATAAGCTTTCCCGGCTTCAATCTGTCCATTTTCGACTGCCATAAAGGCACCTCTAAATGTTTCAGACATATAGGCCCCAAAAATAAAGCCTATGGTCACAACACCTGCGGCAAATTGATTGAACTGTGGGTATGGCAGGTTGTAGCCGAGATCATAATTAAAATAATCTATGACGGTATTTAGCGCGATCTGGCCACCAAAGAACAACAATAACATCCAGACCAAATCAGGAACGCCACGAATCAGCGTTGTATAAAATGTGGCGACAAACTTTGCGAAGCGGTTGCCGGACATCTTGCCCCAGGCACCCACCAAACCGAGAAAGACAGCCAGAACCAGCGAGAAGACGGCCAGTTCCAACGTAATGATGGCGCCGCCAAAAATGGAAGGGCCATAGCCTTCGAAATCAAACACAGGCGTTACTCTTCGTTGGTTGTTGTTTTACTGAGTTGCTTGGTCTGCCTACGCAACTGCACCGGTCATGCGAACATGACAATTTAAAGCAGTGTGATGCAGGCCGAGCAACACAGAACCCGAACAGAACCTAAAGGGCCGGACGAATCCGGCCCTTCTTTCAAACACGAAACGACAGTCTCTTGGTCAGACTTGTTCGTTACAGTTTGATGTCGATATCAAAATACTTTTCCATGATGGCATCGTAGGTTCCATCGTTCTTCAGTTGCTCAAGTGCCGCACTGACCTGCTCTTCAAGGGCAGTATCACGCTTGCGGAAAGCCGCGCCTACGCCTTCACCGAAGATACGTGTTGGTTCCTTGATGAAATCGCCCACCTGAGAGATTTCGTCGTTGCCTTCCAGCATTTCGAAGCCTACCGGTGCGTCGATGAACATGGCGTCCAGACGGCCACCCTGCAGGTCGACGATCATGTCGTCAGCGGTGGTGTAGCGAACCACTTCAGCATCGGTCAGGAATTCAGTCACGTAGGTGTCCTGAATGGTGGCACGCTGAACACCAATGCGGTCGCCTTCGCTGTTGTCCGGGTCAAAGGAGTTGCCATCCGGTGCAAAGAATGCAGAAGGCGTGGTGTAGTAAGGGTCTGAAAACAGAACGCGCTTCTGGCGTTCTTCGTTGATCGACATGGAGGAGAAGATCATGTCGTATTTGCGAGCCAGCAGACCGGGGATAATACCGTCCCATGCCTGAACAACCCACTCACAGTCGTTGCCGGAGACGATCTGGCAGACTTCATTGCCCAGTTCAATTTCAAAACCGGTCAGTTCACCGTCGGGTGCACGGTATTCGAACGGCGGGTAAGGTGCGTCTACGCCTACACGAATGGTGTCCCAGCTTTCAGCAGATACAGCAGAGGTCATTGCGAGCATACCCGCAACAGCGATTAACGTTTTTTTCATTATGGTTGACTCCAGTGTTGTCATTCGATCAGGTGGTTCCTGATTCCTAGTATAAAGCGGCTTATTCCGCCTCTTCTTTCATCATCCCATCGTCCCTGATATTGGGCACAACCGATCAGGTTGCGTTGGCATCCGGCGCGATCGGATACCGGACACGTCCTGTGTCCATACCAGCTGACGCTGATCATACTGGTTAACCGCCCGAAACGCCGGGCCGGTTATGCGATTTCAGACGCCGCCATCTGCGGCCCCCAAATCAATAGCTCAGTGCAATAATCAGTCAATAGCTCGGTGCAATAAATTGCTTGAAGCGCTCCGATTTCGGGTTATTGAACACCTCTTTCGGATCACCGTATTCCTCGATCTTGCCCTGGTGCAGGTACATCACCTTGTTGGACACATCTTTGGCGAACGCCATTTCATGGGTGACCACGACCATGGTGCGCCCTTCTTCCGCCAGGGCCCGCATGACTTTGAGCACTTCGCCGACCAGCTCCGGGTCGAGCGCCGAGGTCGGCTCATCGAAGAGCATGACTTCGGGGTTCATCGCCAGCGCCCGGGCAATGGCCGCCCGTTGTTGCTGCCCACCCGACATATGCGCCGGAAAGTAATTGCGGCGGTCGTACAAGCCCACCCGGTTCAAATGCTCTTCGGCGCGCTCGATGGCCTCTTTTTTACTGATGCCCAGCACGTGCACCGGCGCTTCTATGATGTTTTCCATCACCGTCATGTGTGACCAGAGGTTAAACCCCTGGAACACCATGGACAGCTGGGCGCGCATTTTTTCAACCTGTTTGGTATCGGCCGGTTCCCGTTCGCCGCGGCGGTTGGTCTTGAACGCCACTTTCTCACCATGCACCTGAATGTCACCTGAAGTCGGTATCTCAAGCATGTTGATGCAACGCAGAAAGGTACTTTTACCCGAACCGGAAGCACCAATGACGGAGATAACATCGCCTTTATGCGCTTCCAGAGAAATGCCCTTGAGGACTTCAAGTTCACCAAAACACTTGTGTATATCGGTGGCTATCAGCGGGGCTACTTGCTGACCCATTGTGGTCTCCTGATCCGTTCCTGCCTGCGGTACCTGCCGGATGCCGGTACGTTGTGTACGCTGGTCATCTGAGGTCGGCAGAACTGATTACTTTTTATGCGTTTTTGTGGGTGGCATTTTGAATAAGCCAGGGTGCCAATGCAAAACATAATCGCACCCGGGGTTGTGGTTGTGCGACATGGGCTTGACTTCGGAGGATTTACCGACCCATTTTGGCCAAAAATTCAACGCTACGCCCTGGATCCGGCGAGCCTTTGCCCAAGTAAAGCAAAGTGTGGACCACTTCACAGCCTTTTTACCTTAGTCGAAAATTGCCGGTTAAAACACTCCACAGACTCTCAACTTTTACAGCTTTGAGACACGAAAGCGGCAATCTGACGTGACGGTCACCGGAAAAATTTAGCATTTCCTGACTGGTTGCCCTATTTTAAACCCTGCTTTATGCTCAAGCACCACAGTTGACCACAAGTACGGTTATAACGGAGTCTGGAGGCGGGTCAGCCTTTGGTGTGTCCCGGACACACCAAAGGCTGACCCGTACGGGTTGCGGGAGCTCGTGCTGTGGCTGCCACACCAACTGTTAGCCTGTGCCTCGGCGTGGTCTCATTTTTGCTGAAGCCAAGGCTCCCTGTTGTTCTTCCTCACAGAGCAGCGGGCCAAAGGTCTCTGATGTACATGTTCATGAACAACAGGGGCTTACATAATAAAAGGAGAGAAATAACAATGAAGAAAAGTCTGTCACTCTTTGCCGGCGCAGCACTTGCGACGGCAATGGCGTCAACCGCTGCTGCGGACACCTTTGTCTATTGTTCGGAAGCGAGCCCTGAAGGCTTTAACCCGGCATTCTACACCTCAGGCACCACCTTTGATGCGTCTTCGCGCACCATGTTCAACCGTCTGGTTGAATTTGAGCGTGGTGGCACCTCAGTCGTACCGGGCCTGGCTGAAAGCTGGGAAATCTCTGACGACGGCCTGACGTACACCTTCGACCTGCGTGAAGGCGTCAAATTCCACGCCCGGTCAGACTTCCGTCCGAGCCGTGAATTCAATGCTGAAGACGTTTTGTTCAGCTTTCAGCGTCAAATGAACGAAGACCACCCCTTCCATGATGTCAGCAACCAGGACTACGCCTATTTTGGCTACATGGGCATGGGCGATGCCATCGAGTCGATCACCGCTCCCGACAGCGACACCATCGTCTTCAAGCTGAGTGCACCAAACGCGACCTTCCTGGCCAATCTGGCCATGGATTTCGCCTCCATTCACTCGGCTGAGTATGCCGATGCCATGATGGAAGCAGGCACCCCAGAGCAGTTAGACATTACCCCCATCGGCACCGGCCCGTTCATTCTGGCTCAGTATCGTAAAGACTCGGTGATCCGTTACGTTCGCCATAACGCTTACTGGGAAGGCCCGGCTGACATCGAGCGCCTGGTATTTTCCATTACGCCCGACGCCGGTGTTCGTTACGCCAAGCTGAGTGCCGGAGAATGCCACCATATGGTGTATCCGAACCCGTCTGACGTTCAGGCCATGCAGGACGACCCGAACATCAACGTGCTGTCACAGCCTGGCTTGAACGTGGGTTACCTGGCGTTTAATACCAACAAAGAACCATTCGACGATGAGCTGGTCCGTCAGGCGCTGAACATCGCGACCAACAAGGAAGCCATTCTGGAAGCGGTATACCAGGGCGCTGGCCAGATTGCCAAGAACCCGATTCCACCAACCATGTGGTCGTACAACGAAAACGTGGTCGATTATGACTACGATCCGGAGTACGCGCGTGAGCTGCTGGCTGAAGCGGGCTACCCGGACGGTTTCGAAACCAACATCTGGGCCATGCCGGTACAGCGCCCCTACAACCCGAATGCTCTGCGCATGGCTGAGCTGATTCAGGCTGACTGGGCTGCGGTTGGCGTAGATGCCGAAATCGTTCAATTCGAGTGGGGTGAATACCTGCAACGCACCCAGGAAGGCGAGCATGAAACCATGATGCTCGGCTGGACAGGCGACAACGGTGACCCGGACAACTTCCTGAACACTCTGCTGAGCTGTCAGGCGGCAGAAACCGGTGGCAACCGCGCTTTCTGGTGTAATGAAGAGTTCGATACTCTGGTCAACAACGCTCTGCGTACCGCCGATATCGAGGAGCGCACCGCCCTGTACGAAGAAGCACAGGTAGTCTTCAAGGCCGCTGCGCCCTGGATCACCGTTGCTCACTCGGTCGTGTTTGAGCCGATTCGTCCTGAAGTACAGGGTTACGTCATGAGCCCGTTCGGTGCACACAATTTCTACGGGGTTAGCCTCGCAGACTAAGTTGCAACCGGGCAGTTAAGACGTCCCTACCAGGGCGGCAGACCATCTGCCGCCCTTTCTTGTTTAATAACCGCTATCGTCACCGCTGGTGATGCTGGCACCGGCACCTACCCGGTACCGGCTCAAGCACTGCTCCGGGCCGTGATCCCCGGTTCATTGCATAAAGCAGAAACCAGGTCGCCTGACCCCACTGGTTTCAGTCCCGAAATGGCACATCAACCATTTCAGGTTGGAGAATAAACTCAATGCTACAATTTTTTATACGCCGTCTTGGCATGGTGATTCCCACCTTTATCGGGGTATCCCTGTTTACCTTTGCGCTTATTCACCTTATCCCGGGTGACCCCATTACCATTATGGGGGGCGAGCGCGGGTTCTCGGAGGATAAGCGGGCTGAACTTGAAGCCATGCTGGGCCTGGATAAACCTATCTGGCAGCAGTATTTCGTGTATCTGGGCAACATCCTGCAAGGTGATCTGGGCACCTCCTATGTCACCAGCCAGCCGGTCCTGTCTGAATTCATGACCCTTTTCCCGGCTACCGTTGAACTGACGGTTTGCGCCGCCATCTTTGCTGTCATCACTGGCCTGACGCTGGGTATTCTTGCCGCAATAAAGCGCGGTGGGCTGCTTGATCACACCGTTATGACCATCTCGCTCACTGGATATTCCATGCCGATTTTCTGGTGGGCCCTGCTGCTGATCTTATTGTTTTCCGTCAACCTGGGCTGGACACCGGTCTCGGGTCGGCTCGACGTTATGTTCTGGGTCGATGAAGTCACCGGGTTTATGCTGATCGACACTCTGTTGTCGGACGAAGACGGTGCTTTTCTGTCTGCACTGAGCCATCTTGTGCTGCCTGCCATCGTTCTTGGCACCATTCCAATGGCGGTTATTGCCCGGATGACTCGCTCCTCCATGCTCGAGGTTCTCGGTGAAGACTACATCCGCACCGCCCGGGCCAAGGGCTTGTCGAAGCGGCGCATCATCGTCAAACACGCCCTGCGCAATGCCTTGATTCCAGTCATCACGGTCATGGGTCTGCAGGTCGGCCTGCTACTCAGCGGCGCGATTCTGACCGAAACCATCTTTGCCTGGCCGGGCATTGGGAAATGGCTGGTTGAATCCATCGGTCGGCGTGACTACCCCGTGGTTCAGGGTGGTCTGCTGCTGATCGCCACCATCATCATCATGGTCAACCTGCTGGTCGACCTCATGTACGGCGTGGTTAACCCACGCGTACGTCACAGCAAGTAAGGAGCCAGCACATGACAATGACTTCCGAAACCCAGACGACGGTGCGCATGCCACAAACACCGCTGGCCGAATTCTGGTCGTACTTTATACAAAACCGAGGTGCACTGATCGGCCTCTGTTTTATTGTGTTTATTGTTTTGCTGGCGGTTTTCGCCGATTTCGTCGCACCGCATCACCCACATGAACAGTTCCGGGACTTTATTCTGGTGCCACCGGCCTGGACCGAGGGCGGAAACATCCAGTTCTGGCTGGGTACCGATGGCGTTGGCCGGGACATTCTGTCGCGCCTGATTCACGGTGCGCGGCTGTCACTGCTGATCGGCCTGGTGATTGTGACAGTCTCGCTGGTGTTGGGCATTTGCCTCGGGCTACTTGCCGGCTTCACTGGCGGTTTTGTCGACGTGGCCATCATGCGTTTTGCCGACATTCTGCTGTCGATGCCTGCGCTGCTGCTGGCCATTGCCATTGTCGCGATCCTTGGCCCCAGCATCGTCAATTCGGGGCTGGCTTTGTCGCTGGTGTATTTGCCGCACTACATCCGTCTGACACGCGCCTCGGTGCTGACCGAAATCAATAAAGACTATGTGATTTCCTCCCGGGTAGCGGGTGCTGGGGCCTTGCGCCTGATGTTTATCGTCATTCTGCCGAACTGCCTGGCGCCGCTGATCGTTCAGGCAACCCTCGGCTTTTCGAACGCCATTTTGGACATGGCAGCGCTTGGTTTCCTCGGTCTTGGCGCCCAACCACCCTTGCCCGAATGGGGTTCAATGCTGGCAACTGCACGGGAATTCATTCAGAGCGCCTGGTGGGTGGTGACCTTCCCCGGTCTGATCATCCTGATGACCGTACTGGCGTTCAACCTGATGGGTGATGGCCTGCGCGATGCCCTCGACCCGAAACTGAAACAATAGGAGACCGACATGACAGAGACTGATAAGAGCCTCCTGGTCGTACACAACCTGTCGGTGGCCTTTGGTACCAAAGACAATCCGTTCAAGGCGGTCGATCGCGTCAGCTTTCACGTTGAAGAAGGTGAAGTACTGGGTATCGTTGGTGAATCCGGTTCGGGCAAGAGCGTTTCGTCACTGGCACTGATGGGGCTGATCGACTTTCCGGGGCGCGTCACAGCCGATGAACTGCGCTTCAAAACGACCGACTTGCAGACCCTGAATGAAAAAGCCCGGCGCAAGATCACCGGCGATGAAATTTCGATGATCTTTCAGGACCCGATGACCTCCCTGAACCCCAGCTACACCGTGGGCAATCAGATTATGGAGGCGATTGAAGTGCATCAGGGCGGAAGCAAGAAAGAACGCCTGGCCAAGGCCATCGACCTGTTGCGCCAGGTGGGTATTCCGGCGCCGGAAAGCCGCATCAACAATTACCCGCACCAGCTCTCCGGTGGCATGAGCCAGCGGGTGATGATCGCCATGGCGATCGCCTGTGATCCAAAACTGCTGATCGCCGATGAACCCACCACGGCGCTGGATGTCACCATTCAGGCGCAGATCATCGAGTTGTTGCTGAAACTGCAGCGCGAAAAGCAAATGGGTCTGATGCTGATCACCCACGACCTGGCACTGGTCGCCGAAGCGGCCGACCGGGTCGTGGTGATGTACGCTGGCCAGATCGTTGAAAGCGGCCCCGCAAGCGAGATTTTCAAGGCACCGAAGCACCCTTACACCCAGGCGCTGATGAACTCCCTGCCAGAATCATCGGAAGGCAAGGATCGGCTTAATGCCCTGCCCGGCGTCGTACCAGGGGCCAACGACCGGCCCAATGGCTGCTTGCTGAACCCGCGCTGCCCTTACGCCACCGACCGCTGCCGGGTTGAAGAACCGGGGCAACTGGGCCCACGGGGTCGTCAGGTGAAATGTTTCTACCCGCTGGATGAGTCCGGGAGACCGACGTATGAGTGAACAGGTAAAGAACCAGACTTCTTCCGCTGAGCCGACGAAAAAAGTGCCGATCATGAGCGGTGTCGGCCTTAAACAGCATTACCCGGTCAAGCAGGGGTTTATGAAACCCATGGGCCTGGTGAAGGCGCTGGATGGCGTTAACTTCTCAGTCGAAGCCGGGAAAACACTGGCGGTGGTCGGTGAATCCGGCTGCGGCAAGTCAACTCTGGCGCGGCTGCTGACCATGATTGAACTGCCCACCGAAGGTGAACTGCACTTCGAAGGCACCAACCTGCTGACGCTGGACCGGGAAACCCGAAAGGAACTGCGTCAGCGCATACAGATCATCTTCCAGAACCCTTACGGCTCGCTGAACCCGCGCAAGAAGGTCGGCACCATTCTGGAAGAACCCCTGGTCATCAACGGCAAGTTGACCAAGGCCGAACGCAAGGAGCGAGCGCTGAACCTGCTGCAAAAGGTCGGGCTGAAGCCAGAACACTACGACCGCTACCCGCACATGTTCTCGGGCGGGCAGCGCCAGCGTATCGCCATCGCGCGCGGTCTGATGATGAACCCCAAGGTGGTGGTTGCCGACGAACCGGTCTCAGCACTGGATGTGTCGGTGCAGGCCCAGGTGCTGAACCTGATGATGGATCTGCAGCAGGAAATGGACCTGGCCTATGTGTTCATCTCGCATGACCTGTCTGTGGTGGAGCACATTGCCGACAAAGTGATGGTGATGTATCTGGGCAAGGTAGTGGAATACGGGGTAACCGAAGACATCTTCAAGCACCCCCAGCACCCCTACACCCGGGCGCTGCTGTCGTCGACACCACGCATCGACCCCGAGCACCGAATCGAGAAAATCCGTCTGACCGGTGAGTTGCCATCGCCGCTGAATCCACCCAGTGGCTGTGCCTTCCACGGCCGGTGCGAGTTTGCCAATGAGCGCTGCAAGGTGGAAACCCCAGTTCTGAAAGATCAGAACGGCGAATCTTCCGTCGCCTGCTTCGGGATCGATGAAGGGCGCCTGCCTTACATCAATCGCTGACCAGATGGGCCGCAGCCAACCGGTTGCGGCCCACCTTCCCTGCTGAGCTTCTCACTCAG
>DASSWT010000139.1:0-4523 GCA_035704555.1 Saccharospirillum sp.
CCTGCCGGCTCAACCGCACTAACAAAGCGCACCAGGCCATCATAATCAAACCCGCGCCACTGGCTCAGATACTGGCGAATCAGCGATTCGCCCGGTATATCGATCGGCACGATGGCCTCGCTGCAGCCTTTTCCCTCGATATGCCAGAAACACCGACCGGCGACCGCAAACACCGAGACCCTGGTCAGGTCGGCCAGGTCCAGGTCGGTGCGGGCGCCGCTGGCACGGCGATAGACCAGCTCATCACCGGTTAAGACCACCGAAGGGCCTTCACTGGTCTTTGCACTGCGGGAATGGCGAAACCTGGGCATCATCGTTCTTCGAAATCCGGCAAGCCGTTCAAGGGGTCACCGGCGTCGCCGGAATCCCGAACGACCAGAATGGTGGTGCGCCGGTTGGCTGCGCGACCTGCGGCGGTACTGTTGTCGGCAATGGGGTAGCGATCACCCTGATAATCGGTAAGGATGATCGACGGGTCCACCCCCTGCTCTACCAGATAATCCGTCACCCGGTTGGCGCGTCGCTCTGAGAGCCGACGGTTATCGTACCGCGTGCCGACGTTATCGCTGTGGCCAACCACCTCGAGTGCCAGAATGCGTTCATCGGCCTCTACATAGGTAACCAGGTCGTCAAGAGTAGCCCGGGCTTCGGCATCAAGCACTTCACCGCCGCTGGGGTAGTTCACGACCGTACGCTCAACCTGGGAAAAATTAACCGGCAACAACCCGGCCGAGCAGGCCAGGTAGTCGTTGTAATAGCTTTTGAAATTCACTGGTGAAAGCTGTACCCGAATCGATTCAGAACCAAAACGGGCCTGGCGCGTAAAAGTTGGCGCCATACCATTGGCGAGCTCACCCATCATCCGCCGGGCGCGATCCGGCTCGACCCGCAGCGGTATCGCCCGGTCCCGCACCTGCACATAGCCCAGTTCGTCGGTCAGGGCGCTGGAACGCCAGTCGGGGGCTTCGATCGTCAAAGCTGCCTGGCCGAGCGCCATCTGGTTGCGCGTTGCCTGCAAATAGAACTGCAGTGACTCACCCGCCTGATGGAAAAACACGGCCAGGCCGTACTGTGGTATCGGCTGATAAAACTTGCAGTAATAGCGATTCGCATCCTGCTGCCAGATGGTATCGGTCAAACCGGTACCGAAGTCGGCCGCCCAGGCGCCAGGCAAACAGCCGCCAAGCACCAGTGCCAGCAGGCGCGCGCGGCCAGAAATCGCCGCTACCCGGGGCACCAGGGCGAATCGTTGCCGAACGGTCATCAGTTGTCTCCCGTTTCTTGCCGGTTTACGGCCTGTTTGAGGTCTGTTCATGACCCATTTACAAAACCACAGCAAACGCCTTGCCATAACTGACCAGTTCATTAAGATGATCGTCAAATTCCTGGTCTGGAGCGCGCGTGTCGCACCCCGAAGCTCACTGGCTGTTGTCGCAGCGTTTTCGTGGTTACTATCCGGTTGTCATCGACGTTGAAACTGCAGGCTTTAATGCCCGTACCGATGCCTTGCTTGAAATTGCTGCCGTTACTCTGAAAATGGATTCAGAAGGCTGGCTGTCACCGGATAAAACCCTGTTTTACAACGTAAAGCCGTTTGAAGGCGCCAATATGGAGAAGGCAGCGCTCGAATTCACCGGGATTGATCCGCACAACCCACTGCGTGCGGCCGTCGATGAAGCCGACGCCCTGAAAAGCATTTTCAAAATGGTGCGCCACGGCGTCAAGGATGAAGAGTGCAAGCGGGCCATTCTGGTCGGCCACAATGCCACCTTCGACCATTCGTTTCTGATGGCCGCGGTCGAGCGCGCCGAGATCAAACGCAACCCGTTCCACCCCTTCTCAACCTTCGATACTTCGGCACTGGCCGGGCTGGTATACGGCCAAACGGTGCTGAAAAAAGCCTGTGAAGCGGCGGGCATTGAATTCAACGACCGCGAAGCGCACTCTGCCGAATACGACACCCGCAAAACGGCCGAGCTGTTTTGCGACATGGTCAACCGCTGGAAACAGCTGGGTGGCTGGCCGCTGGTGCCGGACATTGAGGACTTTGAAACCCAACAGGAATTCATGGACCGTCAGGAGCAGGGCTTATGAAATGCATGGCCGATCTTTGCGTAATACCTATCGGCGAGGGCGTCTCGGTCGCTGATGAAATCGCCCAGTGCCAGCGCATTCTGCAACGCTTCCCCATCGAAACCCGCATGCACGCCTACGGCACCAACCTCTATGGCGACTGGGACGACGTTTTCGCCGCCATCAAAGCCTGCCACGCCGAACTGCACGAAGGCGGAGTCACTCGCCTTTCATCAACCATCAAGGTCGGTACCCGAACCGATAAAGACCAGACCTTTGATGACAAAATCGGGTCGGTTGAACAACGGCTGGCACCCTAATCCACTGGCCGGGCAGGTTACCCGGCCAGTTTCCTTCTACTACTCGTCCGTGGCCGCCTCAGTCTTCTTCGGAGCCGCTTTGCGCTTGGCTTTCGCCTTGGGCCGCCCGTTATGCCAGACAACCTTGCTCTTGTTGCGTGCCAGCTCATCAAAGGCAAAGTCATCGACGGTTAACATATCCAGCACATCGGCTTCATAGGCCACCATGAAGTTGTAGTCCGCTTCACTGATCAGTTCCGCCTTATAGGCCTCTTCGGCACGCTGCTCCGGGTGCAACGCCGTCGCTGGCAACTCACCCTTGGCGTAAGCTTTGTTGACCACCTTGTACAACTCGGTCGCACGGGCGTTGTCTTTCAACAAAGCGTTGTAGCGAGCCAGAGGGTTCTCCTGCTGGCCTTCTTCGTGGGTTTGCCAGGTGTCTTCAATCAAATGACTGCGCAGTGGCGTATCGGTTGAAATATCCCGGGCAATGCGGGACACCAGCTTGTCGGACGGCATCGGCCAGCGCTTGCCCAGCGGCAACACGACCGGGCGCACTGCGATCGCGACCGGGCGGTTTGGCAGGTTATCGAGAATCTCGTCAATAGCCAGCTCGGCGCGATGCAGCAGGAATTCACAGCTGTAACGCATCAACGCCTCTTCACCGGCGACCTTAGTGCCCTCGTGCCATTCTTTAAGCACCATCGACGTCATGTAGAGGTTCGACAACACATCCCCCAGGCGGGCTGACAGCATTTCACGCTGCTTGAGCCCGCCCCCCAGGGTGCCCATGGCCACATCGGCCAGCAGGCTGAATGAAGCGCTGAAGCGGTTCACCGCCCGGGCGTAGCGGCCTGCATCACCGTAAAACGGTGTCTCACCGGTTGGAATACCCAGCGCTGCAGTCAGCGACCGGGCCACGTTGCCAGCGGCCATGCCAATGTGACCGAAAATGGCTTTGTCGAAGGCATTGATGTCGTTGTTGTCTTTCGCTTCCAATTCCTTCAACACCCAGGGGTGGCAGCGAATCGCGCCCTGCCCGAAGATCATCAGGCTGCGGGTCATGATATTGGCGCCTTCAACGGTGATCGACACCGCTGTTGATGAGTAGCCAATGCCCAAATAGTTACGCGGCCCCAGGGTGACCGTCTTACCGCCATGCACATCCATGGCGTCGGTCACCATCTGGCGTTGAAACTCGGTCAGTTGGCTTTTCAGAATGGCCGAGGGAACCGCCGGCTTTTCACCGGCGTCGATCATGTTCGCGGTGTGGCGCACCGTGGCCCGGGCGATGTAGGCCATGGAGGCGATGCGGGCCAGAGGCACCTGCACGCCTTCCATATCGGCCACCGGCACGTTGAACTGGCGCCGGATGCGGGTAAAGCCACCGGCCAGGCCAACCATGTACCGGCCCGAACCACTGGCGCCGGATGGCAGGGTAATGCAGCGCCCTACCGACAGGCACTCAACCAGCATGCGCCAGCCCTGTCCGGCCATGTCGGTGCCACCAATCAGCCAGTCCATCGGGATAAACACATCTTTACCGATGATCGGGCCGTTCATAAAGGGGCTGCCAATGGGCGCGTGCCGACGGCCGATCTCCATGCCCTCGGTGTCACGCGGAATCAGCGCACAGGTAATGCCGATGTCTTCGGTCTCACCCAGCAACTTGTCCGGATCAAACATCCGGAATGCCAGGCCGACAACGGTCGCAATAGGAGACAGGGTGATCCAGCGCTTCTCAAAATTCAGCCGCACACCCAATACCTCTTTACCCTCATGCATGCCTTTGCAGACAATGCCGGTATCGGGAATCGAGGTCGCATCGGAGCCGGCACGCGGGCCAGTCAAACCGAAACAGGGGATTTCACGGCCATCGGCCAGTCGCGGCAGGTAATGGTCTTTCTGCTCCTGGGTACCATACTTGAGCAGCAACTCGCCCGGGCCGAGCGAGTTCGGTACACCGACCACGACCATCAGCGATTCGTTGACCGACAGCTTCTGCAATACCGCCGATTGCGCCTTGGCCGAAAAGCCAAGCCCGCCATATTCTTTGGGGATAATCATCCCGAAAAAACCTTCTTTCTTCAGGTAATTCCAGGCATCGGCTGGTAAGTCGGCACGTTCATTGGCGATATCCCAGGCGTTGCA
>DASSWT010000148.1:0-8249 GCA_035704555.1 Saccharospirillum sp.
GAACAGCTGGCGCACCGCTACGAGTCGTCGTAATCGCTGACCATTGCGCAGTGGCGGGTCGTGGCCAGGGAAGCATCGGTGCTGTCGGCCCTGTCAGGAGCCGAGCGCGAGGCTTTGTTGAAGGCGATGGCCAAGCTCGAAGACGCGCTTGGCCAGTCCGGTGCCACTAACTAAGCGACACAATAAAGGCATCGTAAGGCGCCAGTTCGAGCCTTTGGCTGATCCCGGTTCTTGGCGTGCCGCTGCAAATGAGAACCTGCGCTGAGCCTGTCGGCAGGTTATCTGGAAGCGGAACTGTCAATCGTTCGGTTGAAAGGTTACCCACTACCAGTAATGTTTCAGAATTGGTTTTGCGCAGGTAAGCGAATACCTGAGGGTGGTCCGCCAGCAGCAGTTCGAACTGGCCGTCGATCAGGGTGGGGTTGGTTTCAAACAACCGGGGGCTGTGCAGAGTATTGACGGTGAGGCGGAGTGCACTGTCCGATGCTCGGGTGATTGTGGTTGTACTCACTAAAGCTCCGCAGGTTGATGTGACCCTGCATCTCCTCCACCGGGCTCGCGAACCGGTGTGTTGAAAATCAACGGTCTTCCGGCACTATAGGCGGTGATGCTATCAAAGCCGTTTGTGCCGGAGCTTTGCCTTTGCTGTCAAAACGAGAAGTCCTGCCACAGGCCCTGGCCTTTGGGTTTGCCTTGTTGATCGTGGTCCTGATTGCAATCGAGAATGATCGAACCAATCAGGAACTGCTGACTGTCAACGATTCCGTTACGGACATTTATGTGACCGTCACGGAGCTGCAGAGTTTGTTTTCGTTGCTTCAGGATCTGGAAAGCGGTGAGCGTGGCTACCTGCTGACCGGTAACGAAGCCTACCTTGAACCCTATCAGGTGGCTTTAGCCGGCATTGAGCGGCAATACCAGACAGTGGCTGAACACCTTGATGCACTGCCCGGTGCAAGACAGTTTCCCGTTCAGCTCGACCAACTTATTGACCGGAAACTGGAGATCGCGACCGCTAACGTGGCGATTCGCAAAAACGAGGGCCTTGCCGCTGCGCAACGCCAACTGATGAGTGGTGAAGGAAAGGCCGCCATGGATGCCATTCGTGACCTCGTGCGCCGAATGGAAAGCGAGGCCGCCCAGGCCCTGGCCAGGTACACGGAGCGCGCCCGGGAACAGGCCCGGACCAGTCGCCTGGTGTCGCTGGGCGGTAGCCTGGCTGCGGCCTTGTTGCTGCTCCTCGCTGCACTGGTAGTGACCCGTACCCTCAGAGAACGCCTTCGCTGGGCGCGCGAGGCAGACGCGGATGCAGCGCGGCTGCAACGCATATTGAATGCTATTCCCGACAGCCTGTACCGCTTCAGTGCATCCCGGCCACCGGAACCCCTGGGCGAGAACCCGTCAATCGATCCGGCCAGACTGGGCAACTTACTGAAGGGCAGGGATGCGCCGGAACCGGCGCAACCGCTTGACTGGACGGACCCGGACTCCGGCCACACCTTCGAGGTTCGAGTCACCGGCCTGGATGATGAAGACGCCCTTGCCGTCGTGCGGGATGTCACGGAACAACGGCGCATCACTCAAATGAAGAGCGAGTTCATTTCAACGGTCAGTCATGAGCTGCGTACGCCACTAACATCGATCGGTGGTGCCCTGAGTGTTCTTGCCTCTGACGAGGCGGCCGGCGTGGCCAGAGAACTGCGGCCCATGTTGAATCTGGCTTTGAAAAACAACGAACGCCTGAGTAACCTGATCAACGACATTCTCGACGTCGAACGGCTTGAGAGTGGCCGGATGACCATTCACTTCAGGGTGCAACCGTTGCGGCCGCTGGTGAATCAGAGCCTGGAGGACATGCTTCCCTTTGCCGGTCGCTTTGGCGTCAACCTGGTGCTGGCGCCCGACATGGACGATGCCATGGTTCGGGTCGATGCCGAACGATTGCTGCAGGTGCTGGTCAATCTGTTGTCCAACGCGATCAAGTTTTCGCCACCGGAAGGCACAGTGACGGTGGGCATTGATCGTGTCGGGAACCAGGCCCGAATTTATGTCGGCGACGAGGGGCCTGGCATTCCGAAGGCGTTTTATGATCGTGTTTTCGAGCGGTTTGCCCAGGTCGACGGATCCAATACCCGCAAAACGGGCGGCACCGGGCTGGGGCTCGCCATTTCGCGCGGGCTGATGCTGCAGATGGAGGGCACGATCGATTTTGAATCCGACGAGGGGCGGGGCACGACGTTTTACCTGTATCTGCCGCTTGTCGACCGGGGCTGAGCAGCGCCCCGGTCACACCCGTTGTGCAACCGCTGCAGAGGACAACTGATGACTGACAACGCCCTGACCACCGACCATATTCTGATGGTGGAGGACGATGAAGACATTGCCTTTTTGATTCGATTCTTGCTTGAACGCAATGGCTACAAAGTACGGCACATGGCCGACGGACGTCTGGCGCAGGCGGCCATTGAAGCCGCAGGCCCCCCGCCAGCGCTCGCACTGCTCGACATCATGCTGCCCTACCGGGATGGCATTGAACTGTTGCAGACCATCCGTTCACTGGACAGCTGGCAAAATACACCGGTACTGATGCTCACAGCCAAGGCGGGCGAGAATGACATTGTACGTGCCCTGGAAATTGGCGCCGACGATTATGTGCTCAAGCCGTTCCAGCCCGATGAACTGCTGGCACGTATCCGCCGCATGCTGCGAAAACAAAAATCATGACGATGAATCGAATTTCAGTATTGGTTCTCTGCCTGCTAGCCACCGGTGCCCTGGGCGAAGAAGTGACGCTGCCAGGCACAGTGATGACCGAAGCAGAGCAACGCAATCTAACACCACCGCGCCGGCGTGAAGCGGAACTGAGCACCCGCTATGACCTGCTGGATAACAATTACGACGATCAGCAGACCCTGAGGCTGGATCTGGTGTCGTCCCGGCCAGGCCACACGACCTATTATGGCAGCCTGGTCCGCGAACAGCGTTTTGGTCTGGCGGATCACGCGGTCGAGCTGGGTGCGGCTTACCCGCTGACCAGTCGCTGGAGCGTCTTCACTGAAGCCGGCGTGTCCCTGGCGCCCGATTTTCTGGCCGATGCCTTTGCCGAAGCCGGTGCGGAGCGCCGTTTTGGCCTGGGCTTCGGGCTTCGGGCCGGCTATCGCCGTTCTTTCTATGACGATACCTGGGTTGACCGCCTGGCGATCACCGCCGACCGCTATTGGGGGCCATTGCGCGGTGCCTACACCCTGAACATGACCTGGCTTGAAACCGCTGACCTCGCCCTAGGGCATGCCGTCTCGCTCACTCGTTATTATGGGGAGCGGAACTATTGGGGTGGCCGGGCTTCCCTGGGTGAAGAAAAGGAACTCGATGCCAGTCGTCAGGTACTGGCCACCAGTACGGGCTCCCTGGGGTTGTTCGGGCGACACTGGTACCGGCCTCAATGGGCGTTGGGGTGGGATCTGGACTTCTCCCGTCAGGGTGATTTCTACAACCGGTTTGGCATACGACTGGGGATTCGCCATGCCTTCTGATGCCTTGCTGCGGTTCACCCTCTATTGCGCTGTGGTGGTCGGCATGATGGCCCTGGCGTTGTTACTGCAGGTTCTGTTGTTGTCGACGCTGACGCGACGGCGCCAGCGTCATCGCGCTCAACTGGAAATAAACTGGCGACCTTACCTGGCCGGGGTTGCGTTGGGCGATGCTATTACCAAGGCACCAGCCCTCGCCAACGCTCATCGATTCTGGTTTTTGGTGTTGTGGTGTCGGATGCAACGCAACCTGCGCGGTTCCCCGCGAGACCGCCTGAACACCCTGCTGGTCCATCTTGGCCTGGACAGGTTTGCTATGGAGGCTACCCGGGAGGCGTCTGCCCGCAAACAATTGATTGGCTTGACTACCTTGCGCTACCTGGGCCACTTCGAACACTGGCGCACTGTGGCCGACAAAGTCAGCGACAAGAACCCCATTATTGCCATGGCGGCGGCTGAAACGCTGGTGCGCCTGGACCCACAGCAAGCCATGGCGGTACTCATGCCGGTGATGCTTTCGCGAAACGACTGGTCGAGTGTGCAGGTTGCAACCCTGCTGCGCTCGGCGGGCACCGCGGCTCTGACCGCCAAGCTGAAACTAGAGCTGGAGAAGCTACTGGCAGCACCGGACCATCAACCCGCCTTCGCCAGGCGTCGACTGTTAAAACTGTTGCCGCTTGGCGACCAGGCCCAGCTGGCCCCCCTGATTCGCCGGTTGCTCGGTACTGGCGAAGCAGAGGCGGTGTCGGTCGCCCTCAAATGCCTGGGCGAGAACTCAGATCCGCGCGACCGGACTGTCTTTATTGACCACCTGTCGCATCCGGAGTCGGAGGTCAGGGGCATGGCCGCTGAGGCACTGGGCTCCGTGGTTGAAGCCCGTGATTTGGAGGCGTTGCTGGAACGGGTTACCGACCGCGACTGGTGGGTGCGGCAACAGGCGGCCCGGGCGATTGCGCAAATTCCCGGTCAGCGTCAGCGACTGGACCAGTTGAGCGAGCACATTGCCGACCCCTACGGTCGTGAAGCGCTGGTCTATGCCTTCTCGGAGCGAGTGTCATGAACAACGACTGGGCGTTGTGGTTACCCTGGGTATTCATTGGCTATTTTGTGCTGCTGAACGTTAGCTATCTGACGCTGAACGTGATCTCCTTGTTTAGCTTGCGCCGCTACATGCAGTTTCGCTCCGAACTGGGCGAGACGCCGACCTGGCTGGGTGTGGAACCACCGGTGACGGTCATACTGCCGGCATTCAATGAAGAACGGATCATCACCACCGCGGTGATGTCTGCCTTGCAGCTTGAGTATTCCGAGATCGAAGTCATGGTGGTCAACGACGGCTCCACCGACCGGACACTGGCGGTCTTGCAGGAAGCGTTCGATCTCGAATTCCAGCCCCAGCCGGTGCGTTTACAGGTGCCTTGTCAGCCCATCCGGGGGCTGTACCGGTCACGCCAGTATCCGAACCTCAGAGTGGTCGACAAGGAAAACGGGGGGAAGGCCGATGCCATCAACGCCGCCATAAACGCGGCCCGCCATACGCTGTTTTGCGTCATGGACGGCGACTCCATTTTGCAGCGCGACAGCCTGTTGCGCATCGTTCAGCCGTTTCTGGAAGATGAGCGCGTGATCGCTGCCGGGGGTACGGTGCGCATTGCGAATGGCTCCGACATTCGCGGTGGGTTTCTGGTGAAAGCTGGCTTGCCCAAGCGTCTTCTGGCGAAATTTCAGGTGGTCGAGTATTTACGCGCTTTCCTGTTTGGCCGGCTTGGCTGGTCACCGATTAACGCCTTGCTGATCATTTCGGGCGCCTTCGGGCTGTTCAATCGCCATCGGGTCATTGAGGTGGGCGGCTTTCGGGTCGATACCGTCGGCGAAGACATGGAATTGATTGTTCGCCTGCATCATCATCACCGTGCGCACCGGCTGCCCTATCGCATTGTCTATGTGCCCGACCCAGTGTGCTGGACAGAAGCCCCGGAAGACCTTGGTACCCTGGGGCGGCAACGCGCTCGCTGGCAACGGGGCTTGTCGGAAAGCCTCTTTCCGCATTGGCGCCTGCCGTTCAGCCGAACCGGTGGGGCGCCCGGCTGGCTGAGCTGGCCGTTCATGTTCCTGTTTGAATGGCTGGGGCCAGTCATTGAGGTGCTGGGCTACGTGCTGTTGATATCCGGCTTTCTCTACGGGGCTGTGTCGCTGGAAGCATTGCTGGCATTTACCGTGGTTGCGGTTGGTCTGGGTATGTTGCTGTCGGTGAATGGGCTGCTACTGGAAGCCATGTCGTTTCATGTCTACCCACGGCGACGTGACGTACTGGTGCTGTTCTTTGTCGCCCTGCTTGAGAATCTGGGCTACCGGCAGCTCAACAGTCTGTGGCGCCTGCGCGGTATGTTCCAGTGGCTTACCCGCCGCAAGAAAACCTGGGGTAAGATGAAGCGCTCCGGTGCCTGGGTTCAGAAATAGGGCAGGTAGGGTTCAGTAATGGCCCGAATTGACCGGGCTACTGGGTTGTTCGACGGCGGCTATACTCGACCGGTTGCATCACCTGGCCGATCAGGTGAGTGAACAGCTGGCGCACCGCTACGAGTCGTCGTAATCGCTGACCATTGCGCAGTGGCGGGTCGTGGCCAGGGAAGCATCGGTGCTGTCAGCCCTGTCAGAAGCCGAGCGCGAGGCTTTGTTGAAGGCAATGGCCAAGCTCGAAGACGCGCTTGGCCAGGAAGGCGCCACTAACTCAATGACACAATAAAGGCATCGTAAGGCTCCAGTTCGAGCCTTTGGCTGATTCCGGTTCTTGGCGTGCCGCTGCAAATGAGAGCCTGCGCTGAGCCTGTCGGCAGGTTATCTGGAAGCGGTACCGTCAACCGTTTGGTCGACAGGTTACCCACCACCAGCAATGTTTCAGAGTCGGTCATGCGCAGGTAAGCGAATACCTCAGGGTGGTCCGCCAGCAGCAGTTCAAACTGGCCGTCTATCAGGGTGGGGTTGGTTTTACGCAACTGGATCAGCCGCTGGTAGTGATAGAAGATGGAATTCGGGTCGTCCAGGCTGGCTTCGACGTTGATCTCCGGGTAATTCGGGTTCACTTTCAGCCAGGGTTTGGCGGAGCTGAAGCCAGCGTTGTCGCTGGCATCCCATTGCATTGGGGTGCGGGCGTTGTCGCGGCTGTTCCTGTGAATGGCGGCCATCAGCGCATCGGGCGAATCACCCTGCTCCAGCCGTTCCGCAAAGAGGTTGCGGGTTTCGATGTCCTGGTAATCCTCTATCACCTTGAACGCTACGTTGGTCATGCCGATTTCCTCACCCTGGTAAACGTAGGGCGTGCCCTGCATGCCATGCAGGACGGTGGCCAGGGCCTTGGCTGACGTTTCGCGGTACTCGCCATCATCGCCGTATTTGGACACCGCTCTGGGCAGGTCGTGGTTGTTCCAGAACAGGGAATTCCAGCCGTTGCCGGCCAGTTCCGTCTGCCACTTGGCGAACACCTGCTTGAGCGCGACCAGATCGAACTCGCGCGGGCGCCATTTGCCATGCACCGGGTCGAACGTCAGTTCGATGTGCTCAAACTGGAACACCATCGACAACTCTTCGCGTTCCGGGGCCGAATACAACCGGGCGGTTTCTGGTGTGACGCTCCAGGTTTCGCCGACGGTGAGGGCATCCCGGCCTTTCAGCGTGGCCTGGTGCATGGCCTGCAAGTGGTTGTGCAGGGTGGGGCCGTTGGCGAGCACCTTGTTGTCGATGTCTTTGCCAATCAGGTCGATGACGTCCATCCGGAAACCGGCGATGCCGCGGTCCAGCCAGCGGTTCATCATCGCATGCACAGCCTTGGGAACGGCCGGGTTGTCCCAGTTCAGATCCGGTTGTTTGGTCGAGAACTGGTGGAAATAATAGTCGTTGGTGGCCTGGTTGTAGGTCCAGGCCGGTCCGCCAAAGTAGCTGCGGATGTCGTTTGGCAGCGAGCCGTCGGGCTGCGCATCGCGCCAGATATAAAAGTCGCGGTAGGGGCTGTTTTTGGACGACCGGGCCGCCTCGAACCAGGGGTGTTCATCCGAGCTGTGGTTCACGACCAGATCCATGATGATTTTGATGTCGCGCACCCCGGCCTCGGCAATCAGTCGCTCCATATCGGCCAGGTTGCCGAACTCGGGCGCTATATCGTCGTAGTCGGAGATGTCGTAGCCGTTGTCGTCCATCGGTGATTTGAACACCGGCGACAGCCAGATCACGTCGATGCCGAGCAGGGCCAGGTAGTCCAGCTTGCTGATAATGCCGTTCAGATCACCCATGCCATCGTCGTTGCTGTCCATAAAGCTGCGCGGGTAAATCTGATAAACAACAGACGTTTTCCACCAGGGATGTGCCATTGCGGGCCTCCTGTTTACAATTAAAAAAATGTGAGACAAGCCTAGACGTTAAAACGGCGTATGAGTAATGGTTTTAAAGGGACGGGGGTTGAATCACGATGGGTTTGAGGGACTTGCAGACCAAGTCACGCTGGTAACAACGTGACCTGGCTGAGGGTTATGAGATGCAAGGTTGGTCAGTGATCGTGCTTGTGATGATCCCGCTCAATGGCACCGCCAACGGTGTTAGCTGGCTTCTGGAGGTCGGAAGGCTTGTTGCCGACTTTGGCTGCCTTGGGTTTTTTCTTTTCCTTGTGACCTTTGTTCTTTTCTTTACTCATGATGATGGCTCCGTTAACAAGTCTCTGGAGAGCCT
>DASSWT010000185.1:0-2972 GCA_035704555.1 Saccharospirillum sp.
GGCTATCGAGGGTGGTCCGCAGCAAGGATGCTGCGGTCCAGGCCCCATGGATGGGTTTACGCCGACCCTCGATAGCCCTACCTGGTGGCCGGTGCGGGCGACTGGCAACATAGCCAACCGCGAACTCCGAAACTTGAGTTACAGTCGGCCGTGGACGGCGTTGAGAAATACCTTGGTTAGCACGGCTGCATTCAGCGGTTGTGGGTTGCCACCGGCTGAGGGGTCGACGGCGGCCAGGCGGCCGACTTCGTCTGCCTGATCGTCTGGAACGTCGATCTCGGCCAGGGTGTGGGGTATGCCTAGCTCACGCCGGAAGTCGAGTACCCACTGCAGTAACGCGTCGAATGAGGTGTCCTGAAGGCCCACGGCCTGAGCCACCGGTACCATTCGGTGCTCAATGCTGGCTCGGTTGTGCACCATGATGTAAGGCAGTACCACGGCGTTGGTGAGGCCATGATGGGTGTTGTACATGGCGCCGACTGCGTGGGAAATGGCGTGTACGCCTCCCAGGCCTTTTTGGAAGGCAATGGCGCCCATGCTGGCGGCGGTGAGCATTTTGGTGCGGGCTTCCAGATTGGTGCCGTCTTTGTAGGCAATCGGGAGTGATGCCGATACCAGGCGCATGCCTTCCAGGGCGATGCCTTCGCAGATCGGGTGGAAGCCGGGGGCACAGTAGGCTTCAAAGCTGTGAATGAAGGCATCCAGACCGGTTGCGGCGGTGATGTGCGGGGGCAAGGCGGTGGTTACTTTCGGGTCCAGAATGACGGCTACCGGTAGCATCTTCGGGTGAAAGACGATGATTTTGCGGTGCTCGGCTTCGTTGGCGATGACCGAGGCCCGCCCTACTTCCGAGCCGGTACCGGCGGTGGTCGGAATGGCGATGACCGGGGCGATGCCCTTGGCGTCGGCGCGGGTCCAGTAATCGCCGATGTCTTCAAAGTCCCAGATTGGCCGGGTCTGGCCCGACATAAAGGCGATGGCCTTGCCGACGTCGAGGCCGCTGCCGCCGCCGAGGGCGACGACGCTGTCGTGCCCGCCCTTACGGTAAGCTGTTACGCCCGCTTCGACCATGGGGCCGGTCGGGTTGCCTTCCACGTCGGCAAAGAGCGCCGCGCCGAGGCCGGCATTGGTCAGTGCTGCCAGGGTATTGGTCACCATGGGCAAGCCAGCGAGCCCACGGTCGGTGACCAGCAGCGGCGACTTGAACCCCAGCTCCTGGCACAGCGCGGGCAGTTCCTTCAGACGGTCCGGGCCGACCAGGATGCGGTTGGGCATGCCCCAGTTTGCGATTAACGAGGTTTCGGTGGTCATGGGTCAGCCTCCGCTGGGCAGTCGTAGGTGAAAACTCTTGGGTTGGGTCAGGGCGTCGTAACCAATTTCGGACAGTGAGGCACCCCGGCCGGTGTGTTTGACGCCGGTCCAGGCCAGGGCCGGGTCGAGTACATCGCACCGGTTCATAAACACCGTGC
The DNA here is from genome assembly GCA_035704555.1 of Saccharospirillum sp. Taxonomy (GTDB): domain Bacteria; phylum Pseudomonadota; class Gammaproteobacteria; order Pseudomonadales; family Natronospirillaceae; genus Saccharospirillum. The sequence continues at coordinate 1,470 of DASSWT010000185.1, forward strand.
CGGTCTGAATCTCGCGCCCGAGGCGTTCAGCGGCGTCCAGATCCCGCGTCCAAATCGATGCGGTCAGGCCAAACTCGCTGTCATTCATCAGTTGAATGGCTTCTTCATCCGATGCCACCGGCATGATGCCGACCACGGGGCCGAAACTTTCTTCGGTCATCACGCGCATGTTGTGATCGACCCCGGTCAGGATTTGCGGGGCCAAGTAGGCCGTTCCCGGTTTATCTTCCGGGAAGTCTCCGGACTGAATCAACGCCGTGGCACCGGCTTTGACTGCGTCGGCTATCTGACCGCGCACAAAGTCGGCGGCCGAGGCTTTGACCAGTGGTCCCAGTGTCGTTGTCTTTTTCAGTGGGTCACCCAGCACCAGCTTGCGGGTTTCAGCGACCAGCGCATCGACAAAGGGCTGGTACACATCTTTATGCACATAGATGCGCTCCACCGAGCAGCAGCTCTGGCCGCTGTTAAAGAAAGCGCCATCGGCCAGGTTAACGGCCGCATCGGCAATATCGACATCGGCGCGCACATAGGCTGGGTCTTTGCCGCCCAGTTCCAGGGCAGTACCGGCAAACTGACCACTGGCGGCGATGGCCTGTTGAATGCTCTGACCCCCGCGCACTGACCCGGTAAAACTGACAAAGCGGATCGCCGGTTCTTTTAAAATGGCAGCCGTTGTGTCGTGGCTTAGCGTCACGGCCTGAAACACGCCCTTAGGCAGACCAGCCTGCTCCAGAACCCGCTGCAATCGTTCGGCACACATTAGCGTTTGCTGTGCATGTTTAAGCAACACCGCATTGCCTGCTGCCAGTGCTGGCCAAACTGTATTAACTGCGGTCATATACGGGAAATTCCAGGGCGCAATGGTCAGCACCACACCGACCGGGTCGCGTCGGATGTATCGTTTAAAACCAGGCTTGTCCGGCATTTCCAAATCCGCCAGAGCACGCGGCGCAATCGCGAGCATGTAATGGGCGCGCTCGCTGAAGCCATTCACTTCACCGCCACCCTGACTAACCGGGCGCCCCATCTGCCATGCCAGTTCTTCAGCTAACTCGTCGCGTTGCTCATCAAGCAGCTCAACCGCCCGCTTCAATATCTCCACTCGTTGTGCCAGCGGCATGGCTTGCCAATTTTTCTGTGCTGCTGACGCCTGCTTTACCGCTTCACGGGCTTCAGCCTCACTTAGATAAGGCCGCTCGGCATACTGGGCGGCGTTTACCGGGCTGATGATTTTTGCCATCTCAGTCATTATTCATTTCCTGTTATGTGTTCGAGTGCGGCTCGTGTCATGTGTTAGAAATTCGCGCCAAGTAAACCACGGATTATCCAAGGATTACCGGGTGCGCCTACTGGAGGTCGTGAGATCGCATGGATGCGATCTTCGAGCCCCCATGGATGGGTTTACGGCGTACCTCCAGTAGGCGTGCGCGGTGGTCCGAACGGCACTGATTCAATAGCAACCACCGACTCAAATTGTCCAGCGAATTTCTAACTCATGACACT
>DASSWT010000048.1:0-6327 GCA_035704555.1 Saccharospirillum sp.
CTCATTGCCAGGTAGGCACCGAATGCCAACGCGACCACCAGCATGGCCACCATGGCCCGACCCTTAGTGGCCCATACTCGCGCCATCAACGCGCCGATATCGATTTCATCGTCACTTGGGTCGCGACGTACTGGTTGATCAGTCATTTAACACTCCTGTTTGACCTTCGATCCTTAACAGACTCCCACTTTCGAGGTCCGCCATTCTAGCCGAAAAGCCTTTAGAAACAACGACAATGCGGATGTAAACCCACATTTGGGATGAATCACACATACCTGGTAAACACAGTACTCAAAACAAGCGCTTACCCCGGCTGCTTGCATCAACAGTCGCCGGGGCAAGTCGCTGGTCAGCTAATGCGGGTACCGGGCGCAGCATCCTGATGGGATTCCAGAATCCACAAATCATCGCCACCGCCTGCGGCCAGTACCATGCCTTCGCTCATGCCGAAGCGCATCTTCCGTGGTTTTAAATTATAGACAAGCACTACATTCTTACCGACCAGTTGCTCCGGCTGGTAGTGGCTTTTAATGCCCGAGAACACCTGGCGGGTGGCGCCGTTGCCAACGTCCAGTTGCAGCCTGAGCAGTTTATCGGCGCCGTCTACGTGGTCGGCTTCGATGACCCGGGCTACGCGCAGGTCCAGCTTGGCAAAGTCGGCGAATTCGATCTCACCGCCCTGCTCTGCTTCTGGCTGCGGCTTCGCCGCTTTCTCGCCTTTGGCCGGTTTCGACTGGGCCTGGCTTTGTTCTGCGCCTGCCGGGGTGCCTTTTTTGGCATCGGCGGCTACGTCTTCCTTGCTGGCTTCTATTAAAGCGTCGATCTGGGACATCTCGATGCGTGTTAACAGTGGCTTGAACTTGTTGATGGCGTGGCCGGTGAGCACGGTCTCGCGGTCGGTGAAGTTCAGGCTCTCGACGTTCAGGAAGGCTTTGACCTTCTCGTTCATGTCGGGCAATACCGGACCCAGGTACAGGGTGATCAGCCGGAACAGGTGAATGCCCATGGAGCACACATCGTGCACTTCCTGTTCGCGACCTGCTTCTTTGGCCATGCTCCAGGGGGCTTTGGCCTGAATGTACTCGTTGGCGCGGTCGGCCAGGTTCATGATTTCGCGCACCGCCTTGCTGAATTCGCGGCGCTCGTAGGCCTGGGCGATGGTGGTGCCGGCCTGCTGGAAATCGGCCAGCATGTGCGGTTCGGCCACGGTGTCGGACAAGCTGCCACCGGCTTTCTTGATGAAGCCCGCGCACCGGCTGGCGATGTTGACTACCTTGCCGACCAGGTCGGAATTCACCCGCTGGGCGAAATCGGACAGGCTGAGGTCGATGTCTTCAACACCGGAACCGAGCTTGGCGGCGTAGTAATAGCGCAGGTATTCCGGGTTCAGATGTTCCAGATAGGTTTTGGCCATGATGAAGGTACCGCGGGATTTGGACATCTTCTCGCCGTTCACGGTGATGTAGCCGTGGGCGAACACGCCGCTTGGCTTGCGGTAGCCGGAGTTCTCCAGCATGGCGGGCCAGAACAGGGCGTGGAAGTTGATGATGTCTTTACCGATGAAGTGGTACAGCTCGGCTGTGGAATCCGGGTTCCAGTAGTCGTCGAATTCCAGGTCATCGCGGCGGTCGCACAGGTTCTTGAAGCTGGCCATGTAGCCGATGGGGGCATCGAGCCAGACATAAAAGAACTTGCCGGGGGCGCCGGGAATCTCGAAACCGAAATACGGCGCATCGCGGCTGACGTCCCACTCCTGCAGTTCGGCGTCGAGCCATTCGGCAAGCTTGTTGGCGACGCTGTCTTGCAGGGTGCCGGACCGCGTCCACTCTTTCAGCATGGCCTGGCATTCGGGCAGCTTGAAGAAGAAGTGTTCAGATTCGCGCACTTCCGGGGTGGCGCCGGTATAGGCGGATTTCGGGTTAATCAGTTCGTTCGGCTCGTAGGTGGCGCTGCACACTTCGCAGGCGTCGCCGTACTGGTCTTCACTGCCGCACTTCGGGCAGGTGCCTTTTACGAAGCGGTCGGCCAGGAATATCTGTTTTACCGGGTCGTACAGCTGGCTGATGGTGCGCACGTTGATCATGTCGTTTTCTTTCAAACGATTGTAGATCAGCTCGGCGTAGTAGCGGTTTTCGTCGGAATGGGTACTGTAGTAGTTGTGGTGATTGATCAAAAAACCACCAAAATCCCGAATATGATCGGCCTGGACGGCCTTGATCAGGTCTTCCGGGGTTTTGCCCTCTTTCTCGGCCCGCAGCATAACCGCTGTGCCATGAGTATCGTCCGCGCAAACGTAGGTGCACATATTGCCCATGCTGTTCTGAAACCGAACCCAGATGTCGGTTTGGATGTGTTCCAGCATGTGGCCCAGGTGAATGGGGCCGTTGGCGTATGGCAGGGCACTGGTGACCAGTATCTTGCGACGGTCGGGCATGGGGGGTCCTTATTTAGCTGTTAGCTGCGAGCTTTTAGCTGTGAGTTAAAATAAAAAGCGTTGAGTTTTACTGAGCCGGGCATTCTACCTGATGGTTGGGAGTTGAGAAACGGGGTTTTGGCGTTTTGAGCTTTAAGCAACGAGCTGTTAGCTGCGAGCTTTGACATTGAGAGCTATTGGTTCGTTGTGCTATGTCTTCAAAATCGCTTGAGCGAAGGCTTTAAAGTCATTCAGGTAATTGTGGCCAATGGCGTGAACGATGGCCCAGTCTATTTCATCATAGCTGTGAACCATGATGTTTCGGAAGCCTACGGCTTTTTTCATGCGGTTGGCGAGCTCTGGGTCGACAAGCCCAGCGCTGGCGAGGACATCAAAGGTTTGGCCCATTGTCTTAGGTGCAGGGTATTCACCGTGCTCAGATAACCAGTGCGCGGCCAAATCGATGCACAGCTGTACGGCCCTGGTTAGGTTCAGGGCGACGATATCCTGCGCATCGGGGTCACTTTGTAGCGCTTCAACCGTAGACGGTAGCCGTGTACGAACCCGCTCAAGGCAACGCCGCAGGGATTCAATTTTTTGGTCGACTATGGCTCTATCCATGCTTTTCGGCGCTCTTGAAGAATGCGTTGCTGGTAACCGGCGAAATCTTCCTGAAGCATGATGCTTTTAAACAGAAGGTCTCCTTTTGCTTCGGTGCCACCGCGTACCATGATGCCTTTTTCAACAATCTCGCCAAGCAATGGCTGCCCCACGTCTCGCAGGTCTATCAGGTCAATCGGGCGGCCTGTTTGGATTGCCAGATCTGACACCAGTTCCATTTTCTGTTTAGGGGTTATCAATGTGGTCAATTGCACGGCCAGGTCCAGATCGCTGCCAGCGTGCGCATTGTCTTCTGCCAAGGATCCAAACAGGACCGCGATGCTTACCTCCGGCCAATCGGATAACGCTGTTTGAATTTGCTTGATCGTCTCGGATAAGGGCATGGGGTCTGGTTTGGTTGGGTTTGAGGTCAGTGTAGCGGGATGTTGGGGAAGGTGCGAGTTTGGAGTTGTTAGCTGAGAGTTATTAGCTGTTAGCTGTTAGCTAGTAGCTCGTAGCTCGTAGCTCGTAGCTCGTAGCTCGTAGCTCGTAGCTCGTAGCTAATGCTATCATTGCTGGCATCGTCATATTCAACGGTTCTAAACAAGGAGTTCCAAGGATGATTATTCCCGTTTTGCTCGCAGGAGGCGTTGGTTCCCGGCTGTGGCCGGTTTCCCGGGAGTTGTTCCCGAAGCAGTGCATTGCCCTGGCGGACCCGAAGCTGAGCCTGGCCCAGCAAACCCTTAAGCGCGTGCAGGCGGCGGGCATTGGTGCCGAGCCGATTGTGGTGTGCAACGATGAACACCGCTTCCTCATCGCCCAGCAAATGGCGGATTTGGACACCAAGGCCGAGCTGATTCTGGAACCTGAGGGCCGCAATACCGCACCGGCCATCGCCCTGGCGGCGTTTCAGGCACTGGAACGGGACCCGGAAGCCACCCTGGTGGTGCTGCCGGCCGACCATGTGATGATGGATACCGAAGCCTTCCGCGCTTCCGTTCAGGAAGCCATTATTCAGTCAAAAAGCGAATTTCTGGTCACCTTTGGCATTAAGCCGACCTATCCGGAAACCGGCTACGGGTACATCGAGGCCGCCGAGACCGATGCCACCAGTGCCGTTATTGCCTTCCGCGAAAAGCCGGATGCCGACACCGCCGCCCGTTACCTGGCCGCCGGCAACTACTTCTGGAACAGCGGCATGTTCGTGTTCAAGGCGCGAGTGTTCCTGGAAGAACTGAAACAATTCCAGCCCGCTATTTATGAAGCCACCCAAGCGGCCATGGCCAACAAGTACGCCGACCTGGATTTTATTCGGGTAGATGCCGAAGCCTTCGCCAGGAGCCCGTCGGATTCGATCGACTACGCCATTATGGAACGCACCGAGCGAGCCGTGGTGGTGCCTTACACCGGGGACTGGAGCGACATCGGAGCCTGGTCGGCCCTGTATGACCTGAGCGATAAAGACGGGCAAGACAATGTGCTGCAAGGCGATGTACTCACCGAAGACGCCAGCGGCAACCTGATTCGCGCCGAGAGCCGTTTGGTAGCCGCCATTGGCGTGCAAAACATGGCCATCATTGAAACCGACGATGCGGTGGTGGTGGTCCCGCGTGATCGGGCTCAGGATGTGAAGTTCATCGTGAACCAGTTGAAAGCCGCCGGGCGCACCGAGCACCATGTGCATGCCCGGGTGCACCGCCCCTGGGGGTCGTACAAGACCATTAACCTGGGCACCCGCCACCAGGTGAAGCGGATTACCGTTAAACCCGGCGAAAAACTCTCGGTGCAGATGCACCACCACCGTGCCGAGCATTGGGTCGTGGTCAGCGGTACCGCCACGGTGACCATTGGCGAGGTGAACCAGATGCTCAGTGAGAACGAATCGGTTTATATTCCGATTGGTACCGTCCACGCCCTGGAAAACCCCGGCAAGATCCCGCTGGAGTTGATTGAGGTGCAGACGGGCAGTTATTTGGGTGAGGACGATATTGTGCGGTTTACGGACCGGTATGGTAGAAACTAACGGCTGCGCCGTCCCCCTCTCTCTAACTCTCTCCCCCTGTGGTGGAGAGAGGACGGTTGGGTGCAGTGGCGCGAGCGATGGGCACTGGTTATATATTACCGGTGTAGTGCTCCCTCTCCCGCCCTGCGGGAGAGGGCTGGGGAGAGGGTTCTCTTCTAAGTCCCTCCTTTAATTTCATCACCCTGCCCCCACCCTGCAGACAAAGCCACGTTAAGGACCCAGCATGTCGACTGAACGCATTCTCCAGGCACTGAACACCCTGAAAGACCCTCACACCGACCGGCCTTTCGCCGACACGGCCGACATCGATATTACCGAAGGCTCACCCGTGAAAGTCTCGGTGACGCTGCACTATGCCGCCGGGCAATATCGGGAAGGGCTGGCTATGTTGCTGGCCAGTCATATTGAAGCCCAGGTAGATGATGTTGAGGTTGAGGTCTCCGTTCGCTGTGAAATCGGCTCAGTGAATGTTCGGGAGAACCTGCCGGGTATGGAGAACATTAAGAACATCATCGCCGTTGCTTCTGGCAAAGGAGGAGTTGGCAAGAGCACGACGGCTGTTAACCTGGCGCTGGCACTGCAGGCTGAGGGCGCCCGGGTCGGCCTGCTGGATGCCGATATTTATGGCCCAAGCATTGGCACCATGCTGGGTGTGCCTGAAGGCACCAAGCCGGAAACCGTCGACAACAAATTCTTCAAGCCAGTAGAAGCCCATGGCCTGCAAAGCATGTCGATGGCCTATCTGGTCACCGAGAAAACGCCCATGGTGTGGCGTGGGCCTATGGTTTCGGGGGCTTTGCAGCAATTATTGACCCAGACCCAGTGGGATAACCTGGATTACCTGGTTGTTGATATGCCCCCGGGCACCGGCGACATTCAACTGACGCTGGCGCAAAAAGTGCCGGTATCAGGTTCTGTGATCGTCACTACACCGCAAGACATCGCCCTGCTGGATGCTCGCAAGGGCATCGAAATGTTCCGGAAAGTTAACATTCCGGTACTGGGCATTGTCGAGAACATGGCGATGCATGTGTGTTCAAATTGCGGACATGTAGAACACATATTTGGCGAAGGCGGCGGCGCGAAGCTGTCGGCAGACTACGACGTGAATCTGCTTGAAAGCCTGCCGCTGGACATTAGCATTCGCACCCAGACCGACAGTGGCCAACCTACCGTCGTCGCGGAGCCCGATGGCGAAGTGGCTGCGCATTATTTTGTGCTGGCGCGGAAGACGGCGGCGGCTCTGGCATTGCAAGGGGCTGATACCGGGCCTGAGATTGCGTTTGTTTGA
>DASSWT010000084.1:0-4786 GCA_035704555.1 Saccharospirillum sp.
GGCCATGGTCACCTACGCGCCAACGGCCAGCCCCATCGACCAGGGCTGGATGCTCAACGACGTAAAACAGGTCACCTTCAACGAAGACTCGGTAGACCACAGCACCTTTGAAACGCTGAACTGGCAACCGGCCAACTTCAACGCCGACCTGCTCAGCATTCTCAGCCAGCGCGAACGCGAACTGACGCTGCAGCAGCTTTGGGTGCAGGTGCGTTTTTCACTGGAACAGGCCCTGCCCGACCCCCGCCTGGAGCTCGCCTTCTGGAGCCGGCTCTGGTTCCCGGTACAATACATTGCCATGCTGTTTCTAGCGCTGGTGTTTTCGTTCGGGAGTTTTCGCCAGAAAACACTGGGCGATGCCGCGTTCAAGGGCGTGGCCCTGGCCATTGCGGTTCAGTTGGTGACGGATACGACAGGCAGTTTATTGATGGTGGTGGGGTTAACCCCGGCGCTGGCCGCGCTGGCGCCGTCGTTGTTGTTTTTGGGGGTTACGGTGTGGTTGGTGAAGGCGAGGTTGTAACGGCTGCGCCGTCCCCCTCTCTCTAACTCTCTCCCCCAGTGGTGGAGAGAGGACTGTTGTGTGCAACGCTGAGAGCGATGCGCGCAGGATACATTCAACCAACGAACGGCTCCCTCTCCCGCCTGCGGGAGAGGGTTCTCTTCTGGTTTAGCTACCTCAAGCCTCAAACGTCGAATGCAAATTAAAATAAGCCCCACGCCTGGCCAGCAACTCATCGTGCGTACCACTTTCAATCACCCGGCCTTCCTCCAGCACGTGAATCAGATCCGCATTCATCACGGTGCTTAACCGGTGCGCAATCACCAGGGTGGTTTTGCGTTTGGCCAGGTCTTCCAGGGTTTCCTGAATCAGCTTTTCGGTGCGGGTATCGAGTGCCGAGGTGGCTTCATCGAGCAACAGAATAGGCGCATCGCGCAGCAGCGCCCGCGCAATGGCCACACGCTGACGCTGCCCACCGGAGAGGTTTGTGCCACGCGGCCCGGCCAGCGTATCCAGCCCGGCTTCCAGCTGACGAGTGTATTCATCGACCAGGGCTTCTTTGGCGGCTTTGTCGACACTGGCCATATCGGCATCCAGCCTACCCAACAGAATATTCTGCTTAATGCTTTCATCGAACAAAGCGGAATCCTGGCTGACCACCGCAAACAATTGCCGCAGCTCGATCAGATCCAACTGGTTAATCGGTACATCGCCGAGCCGTATCGTTCCCGATTGCGGGTCGACCAGCCGGGTTAACAGATTAAACAGCGTGGTTTTACCGGCGCCTGAAGCCCCCACCAGAGCTGTCATCTTCCCGGCTGGAGCCACCAGACTTAAATCGTGCAATACCGATTTATCCGCATAGCCGAAATTGAGGTGGTCCATCACGATGTCCAATTGCCCCACGTTCGCGGGCACCGGCACCGGATGTTGAGGCGTCACGATCTTCGGCTGCAGATCCAGCACGCTGTAAATCCGCTCAAGGCTGGCGCTGGCTGCCTGAAAGGCACCGCTGATGTTGCTCAACCGGCGTAACGGGTCAAAAATCAGCGCCATGGCGGTGAAGAAACTCATGAACTCGCCAATGGTTTTTTCACCGTCGATGATCTGATAGCCGCCATAAATAACGACAGCCACGAACCCAAAGCCAGCGACCAGATCAATCATCGCTGGCATCGCCGCCTTGCCGATTTCCGAGCGCCGCTGAAACTTGAAGAACCGCTCGGTTTCTTTCTGAAAACGCCCGTCTTCGTGTTTTTCCAAATTGTTCTGTTTAATGGCATTAATACCATGAAAAATCTCATCCAAACGCATTGAAAGCAGCGACGAGACTTCACGCGAACTGCGCGTGGTTTTCAGAATTAACCGGCGCAGCAAGGCAATGGGAAACGACAGCAACGGCAGGCCGAACAGTGCAAACAGCGTCCAGCGCCAATCGACCATCATGGCGACGGTTAACAGGGCAATCAGTGAAATAGAATCCCGCCCGAGGTTGATCATCGCGGTGCTGGCAAAATCTTTCAGTGCCTGAGTATCACCCCGAACCCGCTCGATCAAACCGCCGGGCGAGTGCTTGCCAAAAAAGGCTGAGTCGAGCCGCACCAAATGGCTGAGCATGTCTTTCTGCAGGCCTGTCACCACACGCAGACCCACCGTTACGGTAATCACCCGCTGGCCAAAACCACCCAGCGCCCGTGCAGTAAACACAATAAAAATCGCCAGGGCGATCCACACCACCTGGTCTGCATTGCCCTGCACGAATACCTGGTCGAACATGGGTTGCACCAGGTAACTAAGCAGACCCAGGGCGCTGCCTTCTATCACCACCAGCACCGCGGCCACCAACAAAATACCGAGATGACTGCGCAGGTAATCCTGCCAAAGGCGTTTAACCAGTGTTGAACGCGGCGTATTGTGGTGCTTTTCCAAATCGAATTCATTCACGTCTGAGTACCTTATCGACGACCCAGCTGGTGAAGCCAGCGGGCTTAAAATTCCGCTCAAGCTGGCGAGGGTCGTACACCTCGGCCACCCAGTGCTGAAAACTAAGCGGTGTGTGTTCACAATACCGTTCGTATTCGCAAAAGAAGGCGTGCAACAACCCCGTTTTAGCGCCTTTAAAATGCAGATAACGAATCGAAAGCTGGGCTTTGGCATCGGCCACGGTACCCTGCCCAGTCAGCAACAAATACAAACCCGCCGCAAAACCAGATCGGTCTGCGCCCGATTTGCAATGAAACAATACCGGGCGCTCTATGCGCTGAACAATGGTTTCTAATTCCTGCACGATCTCTTTTCGAGGTGCGCCGCGTGAAGACATTCTCAGCGCAACCAGGTCAATTCCTTCAGCCTTACAGGCTTCAATTTCATACAACGAACTGCCACCTGCACTGAGGCCACGCAAATTTACAATGGTGCGAACACCCCGGCGAGCCAGCTTCCGAATTTGCCGGGGGCTCGGGTGATTGCTGCGCCAGGCATCGAGCGCAAATTGCGTTGGCCAGTTCCACAACGGCCGAAGCAGGCCATGGTCTACAACCATAGCATCCAGCCAGGCAGCCAGACGTATCGTCGGCTGATGAAACCGGCTTGCCCAGCTACCGCGCCACCGCCGGTAACGGTTAGTCATAACCAGCCTCTTTAAGGTACCGTTGTACCTTGGTACGGAATTCCCGTTTTTTAGCCTGGCGAACCCATTTAACCCAGCGTTGCGTCGGTATCCAGGTGCGGTCACCCAAGCCATCGACAATCACAAAACGCTCCTGGCCAGCACCGGCACCTTCCAGCACAAGATTTTCCAGATTCAAATCGGCAAAAGTTAACGGGCTTTCGACCAGCGAATCCAGCAAGGCGCGCAAATCGGCAACACGCGCTGGTGTCAGTTGCCCGTGGTCGAGCAGCACGCGCAAAGTAGGCGCCAGGTTACCGTGCGCATCCCTCGCTGCCGCGACCAGTAACCCCAAGCCGATATCCGTCTCCACGATACCGTGTATCGGCCAGATCCGCTGGCAAACCGGGCCGTAATCCTCATACCGGCTGGCAATGTAGTGACGTAAATCCCGCTCAATGCCCGAGGTATACAGAAACCGGTCTTTCAACCGCTCAGCCCAGGCTCTCAACCCACTCTGCGGGTCTTTATTTAACCGGGGGATGTGCACTTTAATCAGCAAATCGGGGTCGTTCGGGTGTTGGTAGATCCAACGGGTTTTACTGCGGGCCAGCGGGGTCTGCTCTTGCAGGTGCAAGGGCCCGAACACCCGGGCACCCGGCCTCAGTATGGCACCCGCTATCGCCTGCTCATCGGCAATCAGTTCGTTAACGGTAGACGGTTCGCTGGGGCCTGAGCCTCGGTTACTCACTCAATTTTCCTGTGTTACGGCTCACGAAGGGCTATTAAGGGCTATCGAAGAGGCCAAACAGAGTATTGCTGATGGCCAGAAACTGGGCGTATGGTACTGAAAGCGCTTGCCGCTGCCTACCATGGTGCCGCCAAAAGGCGGCTAGGGCGCGTCGAGACGGTGTAAAGCAGCGCTCTGGTCGGATACTCGTCCATTGAGACAATACCCCCACGGTTAAGGTAAAATCCGCCTACTTTTTCAAATGACCACGGCGTATTCATGCTAAAAATCATCGGCCGGTACTTCGACAAAACCTGGCGTCGGTTCCGTCCCTACCTGCTGCCCGAGTTCAAACAGGCCTATCAATCACTGATGCTACAGGCCCAGCCATTGCCAACAAGAGGCAAGCTGGTGGTGTTCGACTTCCACAGCAACCGCATCGACGGCCCCCAGGGGCGCCGCTTTTCTAACCTGCACACCTTCTTCACCCGGGCCGGCTATTTCCCGGTGTTCCTCGACCACTATGCCTTTCTCGCCAACCCGCGAAACAACTTCAAAGCCGACTGTTTCAAGCACCCCTTCGCCGTGATCGACCGGCTTGACGGGGTTCGCCAGCACCCGGCGTCTGTGTTGCTGATTTCAGACCAACCGGCTAGGGCTCAGGCGACAGCGACATCTAAAACCCCAAACAACCCTTCAATACAGCGCTTTACCGTCAGCCTGGCGGTCGACGAACGCATCGGCCCCAATGAATTCCCCTGGCCGTTCCCGATGTTTCCGGGCTTATACCGCCTTAACCAGGATGAGGCGCTCGGCGAACGCCGATTGCAACCGCGCCCCTGGGGTTTCTTTTTTGGCGGCCAATCGGCCAGTCACAAATACGATAAAAACTGGGTGCGGGGCGTGTACGGCAAAGTCACCCGGGGCACCTACCTCGACATTGCGCGTA
>DASSWT010000090.1:0-5058 GCA_035704555.1 Saccharospirillum sp.
CCCTATTTCGAAGATGACGACAATTCTCCGGCCAAGGACAATACCGGCTTCATCGCGCACCCGGCCGGTTCCGGCAAGAAACCCATTTCCCCGCTGGGCGGCTTTGTGCTGGGCATTCCCAGTAATTTGAGTGAGCGACGCAGACAGGAAGCCGCCATCGCACTGGAAACATTCACTTCAGAACGGGCTCAGAGCCTCTATGTGAAAAATGGCAGCCGCGGTTGCTCACGGTATTCGGCAAGTGAAGATCCCAACATCCGCATCAATTCGCCGATCTTTGATGCGGTTGATCAACTGGCCATCCAGGACCAACTTCAGGCATGGCCAAGACCACCCACTCCCGAGTTTGGAGCGATAACCCAATTCTGTGGCGTCGTACTGCACGAAATGCTGAGAGGGGTCATTACACCGGAAGAGGCGCTGTCGCGCGCTGACGAAGGTGTTCAAAAACTCATTGAAAACTGGCAATAACAACAAGACTGGAGAAGTGAAATGGATCCGAAAAGACTGTCTGGAAAGAACATCGTTATCACCGGTGCTGCACAGGGCATGGGCGCTGCCAATGCAATGTACTTTGCCGCCCAGGGCGCAAACGTCGTTCTTGGCGATTTGAATGTCGAGGGTGTCAAGGCTGTCGCTAACAGCATCAACGAAGCAGGCATTGGCAAAGCTGTTGCCGTCTCCATGAACGTGACCAAGCGGGAAGACCATACGGCCGCTGTTCAGGCCTGCGTCGATGCGTTCGGCTCCATCAACGTGTACCTGAACAACGCAGGCGTCAACAAGCCAAAAATGTTTCTGGACATCGATGATGAAAACTGGGACCTGATCATGAACGTCAACACCAAAGGCATGCTCTATGGCATGCAAGAGGCGACAAAACAAATGATCAAGCAGGGCCCAATGGAAGATCACCCGTACAAGATCATCAATGTGGGCAGCATTTTGTCCCGCACTACCTTTCTGGATGTCATTCCCTATGGCTGTTCGAAGCACGCCGTACTTGCCCTGACCACCGGGGGTGCCAAGGCACTCTGGGAACACAAGATCACCGTCAATGGCTATGGCCCTGGCGTTGTAAAGACAGAGCTGTGGGAACAGCTGGACAAGGATCTGGTTGAGATTGGCATGTTCGAGGAAGAAGGCCAGTCAATGGACCACCTCGCCAAAACAATGATTCTGATGAAGAAGCTTTCAACGCCCGATGACGTTGTCGGCACCGCCGCTTTCCTGTGCTCGGATGAAAGTGATTATATGACCGGCCAGATGATCATGATTGATGGTGGCATCGTCATGCAGTAACGCCAACCGGCTGGCACCGCAGTATCTGGAATGTTGCAGCAGGACACCATTGTCTCTGGTTCTGGGCACCCTGGGTACTGCGTGGCGACCGGCGGTTTTTTTGACCACTTGCCCTCATTTTTCGCCAAGCCTGGTACGACGACGCCCGACAGTAACGGGCTGCCAGGTCAACTACAGAGGTTTGCAATGAGTAACGCCAAAAAGAAAGTGAGTGCGGACGATGCGTTAAGAATGTTTCGCCAGATGGTTCGCATCCGTACCTTTGAGAACAATGCGAATCAGCTCTATCTGTCGGCCAAAATGCCTGGTCTGACGCATATGTATTCCGGGGAGGAGGCTGTCGCCGTCGGTATATGCGAAGCGCTGTTGCCGACCGACAAGATCACCTCCACCCACCGTGGTCACGGGCATTGCGTTGCCAAGGGCGCGGATTTCAAAGCCATGTTCTGTGAATTGCTGGGAAAAGAAGAAGGCTATTGCCGTGGCAAGGGCGGTTCCATGCACATTGCCGATCAGTCAAATGGCAACCTGGGTGCCAATGCGATCGTGGGGGGCTCTCTGGGCATTGCGACCGGTGCTGCACTTACGTCCAAACTGAAGAAGACCGGTGATGTCGCCGTCTGTTTCTTTGGCGATGGTGCTACTGCTCAGGGGTTGATGTACGAGGTGATGAACATGGCTGCACTGTGGAAACTCCCGGTCATCTACGCCTGTGAGAACAACGGCTATTCCGAGTACACCAAAACAGAAGAGATTGCTGCCGGTTCCATTACGGCCCGGGCAGAGGCATTTGGTATCGAGTCACATCAGGTAGACGGGCAGGACGTCATCGCTGTAAATGAGTTGTCCCGCAAATTAGTTGAGCGCGCTCGCAACGGTGAAGGGCCCTTCTTCCTGGAACTGATGACCTACCGCTATCACGGACACCATGTTGGTGACATCAATCGCGAATACTACCGCGCCAAGTCGGAAGAACAGGATTGGCGGGAGAACCGGGACCCCATCATCCGTATGCGCGCCTGGCTGATCGAGAACAAGTACGCCACGGAAGCCGCATTGGACGAGCTCAGCAAGGAGGTCACCGAAGACGCCGAAGCGGCCGTCGCCTACGCGCTTGAAGCCCCCTACCCGGATGTCTCGGAGGTGGACATGCACGTCTACACCGATGTTGAGCATGTCTTAGCCTGAGGAGAACAGTATGCGGAAAATTACGTTATCAAAGGCCGTCAACGAAGCACTGGCTGAAGAAATGCGTCACGACGAGACGGTCATCATTCTCGGCGAAGACGTGGCAGAAGCCGGCACTCCCTTCAAGGTGTTATCAGGCCTGGTGGAAGAGTTTGGAACTGAACGCGTTATTGATACACCCATTTCCGAACCCGGCTTTATGGGTATTGGTGTGGGTGCTGCCATGACGGGCATGCGCCCCGTTGTCGATTTGATGTTCGGCGACTTCATCTTTCTGATCATGGACCAGCTTTGCAACCAGGCGGCCAAAACCCATTACATGTCTGGCGGAAAACTCAATGTGCCGCTGGTGCTACGTACCAATATGGGAGCAACGCGGCGCTCGGCAGCGCAACACTCGCAATCTTTGCATGCCATTGTTGCCCACATACCCGGTTTGAAAGTGGCGATGCCATCGTCTGCCTATGAAGCCAAGGGTCTGCTGAAAACGGCGATTCGCGACGATAACCCGGTGGTCATTTTCGAAGACAAACTGATGTATCAGGACTCCGCCGAAGTACCGGAAGAGGAATACAGCATCCCCTTTGGCGAAGCCTGTATAAAACGCGAAGGCACCGACATCACACTCATCGGCACCTCTTCTATGGTGCAGGTTTGTGAGAAAGCCGCCGAGTTGTTGCAGGCTGAGGGCATCAGTGCCGAGGTCATCGACCCGCGCACCATTGTTCCGCTGGATGAAAAGACACTGGTGGCATCGGCCAAAAAGACAGGCCGGGTCATCGTGGTCGATGAAGGTCATCAGAGTTTTGGGGTGACCTCGGAGATTGCCAGCCGGATCAATGAACAGGCGTTTTACTATCTGGATGCACCGACCACCCGAATCGGCGCGATGGACGTACCCATTCCGTTCTCACCGGCACTCGAGGACATTACGGTTCCCACTCCGGAGCGGGTGTTCGAACAGGCCAAAAAACTGGTAAGCGGGGAGTTGATCGATGCGGCATGACATCATCATGCCTGCGTTGGGTATGGCGCAGGATACGGGGACGCTGCTCGCCTGGCACAAGTCGGAGGGTGAGGCCGTTACTCAGGGCGAAACCCTGTTCGAAGTGGAAACCGACAAATCCACCATGGAAGTTGAAGCCCCTGCCAGTGGTTTTCTGGTAGGAGTCAGCGCCCGTGATGGGGATGAGATACCGGTAGGCCAGGTCATTGCCATCATCAGCGATACAGCCGACGCTCCGGCGCCGAGCCAGACATCCGCTAAAGAACCTGTTAAAGCAGCCCAACAGCCTGACTCACTGCCTACCGGTAAAGCGATCATTATGCCCGTGCTGGGTATGTCACAGGATTCAGGTGTATTGGTCGGCTGGAACAAGGCACCCGGTGACGCCGTCAAACAGGATGACATTCTGTTCGAAGTGGAAACGGACAAGAGTGTGGTAGAGGTACCGGCTGGCGTCGATGGCTATCTCGCGGCACGGCTGGCCGCCGCAGGCGACGACGTACCCACGGGTGAAACGATCGCCATCATCAGTGAAGGCCAGGTATCTGACCCCGTCGACAGAGCGTATTCGTCATCGGATGCACCCGCTGCCAGCGCCGAACAACCACCGGTAGACGTATCGGCAAAAGCAACTTCAACGCCTGTCGCAGAGCTGCCAGCCCCCAAACAACCGGAGGTCAGCAAACGACGCACACCGGCATCGGGTGAGAAAGTACTAGCCTCACCCAAGTTGAAGCATCTGGCCCATCAGGCTGGTTATGACCTGGCCTTGCTCGCTGCTACCGGCCACCCCCAGCCTTTTCATGCCAGAGACTTCGAAGCGCTGAGGCACGCCAATGAAACGGCAGGCAAAGGGTCTGAGTTCGCGGCGCCCGGCGCAGCGATAACCCGACTGTCTGCACGCGTCTCACCGGTTGAACTGGACGCCTTTCTCGACTGGGCGACAGAGCACATCGACTCAGCCAGTGAAGCGAGTGTCATTGCGGCTTTTGCCGGTGCCAGTCTGGCTGAACAGGCGACCGTGCGCATTGATCGTCGTGGTTCCAGTGAAACCTACGCTGCCCATCAGCGATTGTCGGAAACCGTGCCAGCACAGGGCGAACCGGATGTGATCGTTCATGATCTGCGAGGATCCCTGATCTGCTCGGCGGAACTGCCACCCGACTCGGCTCCTGTCATTTCCATCGTGGGTTCAGACAATGAATTGACGCTGACACTGACCTGCATCGATTCCCTGCTGGCCGGAAAAGACGCAGCCGTCATACTCGACAACTTTGCCGGACGCGTGGCAGATCCGCTTCGGCACCTCTTCTAACCTAAGGTACTGGTATGTCACAACATAACGATTTCATTAATACGGTTCCAACCGACCTTTATATCAATGGTCAGTTTGTTCCAGCGTCTGACAACGGTCGCTTTGGCGTTTTTAATCCGGCGACGGAAGAAGCGCTGGCATCCGTCGCATCAGCAGAAATTGCTGACGCCGATGCCGCCCTTGATGCCGCAGAAAAAGCCATGGCCGAGTGGGCAGCGAGAACTCCGCGCGAACGCTCTGAAGTGCT
>DASSWT010000138.1:0-5848 GCA_035704555.1 Saccharospirillum sp.
CCGACAAAGCCTCAATGGATGTAGAGATGACGACGATTGTTTCCGTGCGTCGCGACAACACCGTAGTGATCGGTGGCGACGGCCAGGTCTCCCTGGGTAACACCGTAATGAAAGGCAACGCCCGTAAAGTACGCCGCCTGTATCACGATAAAGTGATCGCCGGCTTTGCCGGTGGCACCGCCGATGCCTTCACCCTCTTTGAAAAATTCGAAGGCCACCTGCAGCAGCACAGCGGCCACCTGACCCGTTCAGCCGTTGAACTGGCCAAAGAATGGCGTAGCGACAGGGCCTTGCGCCGGCTCGAAGCCATGCTAGTGGTCGCCGACAAGGAAACCACCCTGGTGATTTCCGGCACCGGCGATGTGGTTGAACCTGAGCATGGCATCGTCGCCATCGGCTCCGGCGGCAACTATGCACTCGCTGCGGCCCGGGCCCTGCACGAAAATACCGAACTGGACGCTGACGCCATCGCGCGGAAGGCGCTGGATATCGCAGCCGATATCTGCGTATTCACCAACCACAACGCCGTTTTTGAAGCGCTGTAACGAGGTATCTGATGTCAACCATGACCCCGCGCGAAATCGTTCATGAACTGGACAAATACATCATCGGCCAGGACCAGGCCAAACGCTCCGTGGCCATTGCGCTGCGCAATCGCTGGCGCCGGATGCAGCTCGATGAGCGCATGCGCGAAGAGATTTCGCCCAAGAACATTCTGATGATCGGCCCCACCGGTGTCGGTAAAACCGAAATTGCCCGTCGCCTGGCCAAGCTGGCCAATGCGCCCTTCATTAAAGTCGAAGCCACCAAGTTCACCGAAGTCGGTTATGTTGGCCGCGATGTCGAAAGCATCGTCCGCGACCTGGCCGAGACCGGCATCAAGATGTTCCGCGAGCAGGCCATGCTCAGTGCCCGGCCACGCGCCGAAGATGCCGCTGAAGACCGTATCCTCGACATTCTACTGCCGCCGGCACGAGGCGGTTACAGCGAAGAAAACGAAGAGAAAGAAGCACCGAAAACCGATTCCAGCACCCGTCAGATCTTCCGCAAGAAGATTCGCCAGGGCGAACTGGACGACAAGGAAATTGAGCTGGAAGTGGCCGAGCAGTCGGGCGGCGTGGAAATCATGGCGCCTCCGGGCATGGAAGAAATGACCAGCCAGTTGCAGAACATGTTCTCCAACATGGGCAAGCAACGCACCAAGAAGCGCAAGATGAAGCTGAAAGACGCCATGCGCGTGCTGACCGATGAAGAAGCCGCCAAACTGGTCAACGAAGACGAACTGCGCCAGCAAGCGGTGCAGGCCGTTGAACAAAACGGCATCGTCTTCCTCGATGAAATCGACAAAATCGCCAAAACCGAAAACCGGGGCGGTGGTGATGTCAGCCGCGAGGGGGTGCAGCGCGATTTGCTGCCTTTGATCGAGGGCAGCACCGTCACCACCAAATACGGCATGATCCGCACCGATCACATCCTGTTCATCGGTAGCGGTGCCTTTCACTTCGCGAAACCCAGCGATCTGATCCCGGAACTCCAGGGCCGATTGCCAATTCGAGTCGAACTGAATGCGCTGACGCCGGAAGATTTCAAACGCATCCTCACCGAGCCGGACTACTGCATCACCGAGCAATATAAGGAACTGATGCAGGCCGAAGGCCTGAACATCGAGTTCACCGATGATGCCATTGAAGCCCTGGCCAACACGGCGTTCCAGGTCAACGAGAACACCGAGAACATCGGTGCCCGTCGCCTGCACACCATTATGGAACGCTTGTTCGAGGACCTTTCCTACCGTGCCAGCGAAATGGGTGGCGAGAAGGTCACCATCGACGCCGCCTATGTCGACAAGTACCTGGGCGAGCTGTCGAAAAACGAAGACCTGAGCCGCTTCATCCTCTAACCGGCCGGCGGCGGAGCCCCACTCCGCCGCCATGGAGACCTGCCATGAGTACGGCCCCTACCCGCATCACCTACCACAAAGACGCCGCCGAACTGGAACTCGGCTGGGCCGATGGCACCGTACATCGCCTGAGCGCCGAGTTCCTTCGAGTCCATTCCCCCTCAGCCGAAGTCCGCGGACACGGCGTCGGCCAGGAAGTCCTGCAAGTCGGCAAGCGCTACGTCACCATCACCGGCATCGAACCCACCGGACGCTACGCCATCAAAATCACCTTCGACGACGGCCACGACTCAGGCCTCTTCGACTGGACCTACCTGCGCAAGCTGGGCGACGACCAGGCAACCTACTGGCAAACCTATCTCGACAGGCTTAGTAAGGCTGGCGCCAGTCGCGAGCCCCAGTTCATTCAGGCCAAGCAGCTCTAGTTATCCCCCGGGTTGAACGTTTGGCTGGAGTGGGTGCCATGAGCTCGTGCTGGATACCGGGTACACCTATCCGGGGTCGGCGTGAACCCATCCTTGGGGCCTAGACCGCAGCATCTATGCTGCGGACTTCCCCGGATAGGTGTACCCGGTACCCATCACTTATTATCTCGGCTTCATTCAACCTCCCAAGTCAGTGTTCTGAGTTACTTAAGGTTCGGAGTTCGCACCCAACTGAGTGTCGGGTGCTGGGTCTACCTATCCGGGGAAGTCTGAGGCATGGATGCCGAAGCCTAGGCCCCAGGGATGGGTTTACGCCGGCCCCGGATAGGTAGACCCAGTGCCTGGCACGGAACTCTGGCAAAACAGTAAACTGAACTCCGAACCTTAAGTAACTCAGAACACGGACTCACCCGCCGAATTCGTCATATTGCCGCCAATGCATTAGCATTCGGTCTTTCCTTTTTTAGCAGGTATGCCGGACCCGATGAAATACCGAGACCTCCGAGACTTCCTCGCCGGGCTGGAAGCGCGCGGTGAATTGCGCCGCGTGACTCAGCAGGTCAGCCCCCACCTTGAAATGACCGATTTGTGCGATCGGGTTTTGCGTCAGCAAGGCCCGGCGCTGCTGTTCGAGAACCCGACGGGTTACAGCACGCCAGTATTGGGTAATCTGTTTGGTACGCCCGAGCGGGTGGCCATGGGCATGGGAGCTGAATCGCTGGCCGACTTGCGTGAAATTGGCAAGGTGCTGGCCTATCTGAAAGAACCGGATCCGCCCAAAGGCTTGAAAGACGCCTGGGACAAGTTGCCGCTGGTCAGGAAAGTGCTGTCGATGGCGCCGAAGACTGTGCGCAAGGCGGTTTGTCAGGAAGTGGTGCTCGAAGGGCCTGATGTCGACTTGTCGCAATGGCCTATCTGGACCTGTTGGCCTGAAGACGCCGCGCCGCTGGTCACCTGGCCACTGGTGATTACCCAGGGGCCTAATGGCGGACGTACCAACCTGGGGATCTATCGTCAGCAGGTGATTGGCAAGAACAAACTGATCATGCGCTGGTTGTCGCATCGCGGTGGCGCGCTTGATTTTCAGGCCTGGAAGAAAGAACGGCCCGGCGAGCCGTTTCCGATTGCCGTTGCACTGGGGGCTGATCCTGCGACCATTCTTGGCGCGGTCACGCCGGTACCGGATTCACTGTCTGAATACGCTTTTGCCGGTTTGCTGCGCGACAGCCGGACTGAGCTGGTGAAATGCAAGACGCATGACCTGATGGTGCCGGCCAGTGCCGAGATTATTCTCGAGGGTTATTTGTACCCCGATGAGATGGCCGATGAAGGGCCTTACGGTGATCACACCGGTTATTACAACGAAGTTGAACGTTTCCCGGTGTTTACCGTTGAGCGACTAACGCATCGTACCGACCCGATCTACCACAGCACCTTCACCGGCCGCCCACCGGATGAGCCGGCGGTATTGGGCGTTGCTCTGAATGAAGTCTTTGTGCCGATTTTGCAGAAGCAGTTTCCGGAAATTGTCGACTTCTATCTGCCGCCCGAAGGCTGCTCTTACCGCATGGCGGTCATCAGTATGAAGAAGCAGTACCCCGGCCACGCCAAGCGGGTGATGATGGGTGCCTGGTCCTTCCTGCGACAGTTTATGTACACCAAGTACGTGATTGTGGTGGACGACGATGTAAACGCCCGGGACTGGAACGATGTGATCTGGGCGATCACCACCCGTATGGACCCGAGTCGCGATACGGTAATGATCAACAACACGCCGATCGATTACCTCGACTTTGCCAGCCCGGTGGCGGGCCTTGGCTCCAAAATGGGGATGGATGCGACCAACAAATGGCCGGGTGAAACTGACCGCGAATGGGGCCGGGCCATCGTTAAAGACCCGGACGTGTCTGCCCGGGTTGACACTCTGATGCAGGAATTGGGGTTTTAGTGCCGCCAGGTGAACACTATGTTTCAACTTGACTGCTTGGATCGGGCGTCATCTGCCTTTATAATCCTGACCATTAAGTCAACTTTATAACCTAAGGCACATTGATGAACGGTTTGGAACTGAACTGGCTGGAGCTCTACGGCTACCTGGGGTCGGCGTTAATCGCCATTTCCCTGATGATGAGCGACATTCGCAAGCTGCGCTGGATCAATCTGGTCGGCGCGGGCTCCTTTGCCAGCTATGGTCTGCTGATTGGTTCCTGGCCAGTGGCCATTCTGAATGGCTTCATCGTACTGATTGATGTGGTTCATCTGTGGCAACTGTCGCGGCAAACCACAGTAAACCGCTCTGTTGAGTTTGTCGCTGGTGATGCTTATGTGCAGACAGTTCTGGCAGATATCTGGCCACAGCTACTAACATTGAACAGGACCCAACAGATTCTGGTCGAATTTGGGGGTGCTCAACCAAAGGCATTTACCCTGGTCGACCAACAGGAAACTGCCACAGAACACCGCCTGGCGGCCTGACAGCCAGGGTTCCACCGGGGTTGCTCCACTGTGTATAATGTCCATTGACATTAACCAAACGGAGCCGCCCAGTGTCTCAAGCGTCCGCGACCACGACCGCCACCCTGCATGATCTGAAAAAACTCAGTGGCGGTGTCTGGATGGTTCAACTCAAGCCGCTCACCCCCTATTCCTATTGCGCCGGTCAGTTTACCGAGCTCATGGTTCCCGGCTTCACCTCGCTGTATTACACCATCGCCAGCAGCCCGAGCAGCCCCTGTGTGGAGCTGCATATTCAAACGGGTACCGATCAGGCCGATGCCCTGATCGACTATTTGAAAGATGCCGACTCCGTTGAGCTGGCCCCCGCAGGTGGCGATTGCCGGCTCGAGGTATTACCCGAAGAAGACGGCCCCCTGTTACTGATTGCATCAGGAACCGGGTTCAGCCAGGTTAAATCCATTGTTGAAGATCTTCTTTCCCAGCACACCCGGCGCTCGATTCACCTGTACTGGTCGGGACACCGGCTGAGTCAGTTGTATATGCTGCAAAAAGCCGAGAACTGGGCCGACTTGCACGACAATATTCACGTCTCCGCATTAATCTCCGAACACAGCCACTGGGATGACAAACACCAGATGCTGGTACATAGCATTCTTGGCGACCACAGCGATCTGAACCAGTGCCAGGCTATTTGCTGCGGTTCGCCCGCCATGGTCTACACCGTACTCGACAGCCTGTGCAGCAAAGGCTTCCGTCGCGACGCAATGCTCAGCGATGTCTTTATGTTCGCTCCGCGGGAAGCACTATGAACACTGCCGATGTTCTGCAGATCTTCGGCCTGGAACCCCGGGAAACCCGTCTGTATCTGGCGCTGCTGCAATCCGGCCCGGCCTCGATCCGGGACATCGCCGATCGCGCTGGCATTAACCGGGGGACGACTCATGAGTTGCTCAAGCGTATGCAACAGAAAGGCGTGGTCAGCTATTTCCCCAAAGGCAAACGCCGACATTTCAGTGCCGAGCCGCCACAACGTCTCAGGGAACTGGCCCTCAATCACCAGCAGCAG
>DASSWT010000160.1:0-2081 GCA_035704555.1 Saccharospirillum sp.
GACGTGGCGGTCGAAACCCAGGCCGGTGCAGCCATTGGCTTCAGTAACGATGAATATCAGACCGCCGGTGCTCAAATACTGGGTACCGCCGCCGAGGTGTTCGACTGGGCCGAGATGATCGTTAAGGTCAAGGAACCCCAGGCGGTTGAACGCAAGATGCTCAAGCCGCATCACACCCTCTTCACCTATTTGCACCTGGCACCGGATGTTCCGCAAACCAACGATCTGATCGCCTCGGGTGCCACCTGCATTGCCTACGAAACGGTTACCGACCGGGCCGGCCGTTTGCCGCTGCTGGCGCCGATGTCTGAAGTGGCCGGGCGCATGTCGATTCAGGCCGGCGCTCATTGCCTGGAGAAAGCCCAGGGCGGCCGCGGCTTGCTGCTTGGCGGCGTACCCGGTGTGGCGCCGGCGCTGGTCACGGTTATTGGTGGTGGCGTGGTTGGTCAGAATGCCATTGCCATGGCCGTTGGTTTGGGGGCTGATGTCACCGTGCTCGATAAAAGCATCGACACGCTGCGTGAACTGGATAGGCAATACGGCAACAAGATTCGCACCGTTTCTTCCACCCGCGAGAGCGTCGAGCAACATGTTCTGGAAGCCGATCTGGTCGTGGGCGCCGTGCTGATTCCCGGTGCGGCAGCGCCGAAACTGGTGAATGCCGAGATGATCAGGCGGATGAAACCCGGTGCCGTTGTTGTGGATGTGGCGATCGACCAGGGCGGGTGCTTCGAAACCTCCAAAGCAACCACGCATGCTGAGCCGACCTATGTGGTCGACGAGGTGGTTCACTATTGCGTTGCCAACATGCCCGGCGCTGTTGCCCGCACCTCCACCATGGCGCTGAACCACGCGACCCTACCGTTCACCCTGGCACTGGCCAACAAAGGCGCCAAAAAGGCCATGCAGGATGACGCGCATTTGCTGAACGGGTTGAACGTTTGCCGTGGCAAAGTCACCTACAAGAGCGTGGCCGACGACCAGGGGCTGGAGTATCTGGCACCAAAAGACGCCCTGGAGTTGCTGTAAGCCCGTTTACAAGCCGTGGGGCAAGCCTTAGGCTTGCCCTGAGCATAAACAGGGGCTAACGGCATCGTGATAGGGGTTTTTGATTCGGGTATCGGCGGTCTGACGGTATTGCAATGGATTCGTCAGCGACTGCCGCAGGCCGATTTGCTGTACCTTGCCGATCAGGCCTTTGCGCCCTACGGGGCCAAATCCACCGAGCTGCTGCAACAGCGCTGTGACTGCATCGCCGACTGGCTGATCGCGCAGGGCTGCACGGTTCTGGTGGTGGCGTGCAATACCGCCACCGCCCATTGTGTCGATGCACTCAGAGAGCGCTTGCCGTTCGACATCATTGGGGTTGAACCTGGTATCAAACCGGCTGCCCTCGGCACCCGCAGCGGCGCCATTGGCATCCTCGCGACGGAAAACACCCTGGCTTCCAGCCGTTACCAGCAATTGGCGTCCCGCTTTAACCCAAATACCCGTGTGGTAAATCAGCCCTGTTCCGGCCTGGCCGATGCCATAGAGCAGGGGCCGGATACCGTGCAAATCGATACCATCCTGACCCGTTGCACCAGCGCCATGACAGAGGCGGGGGTCGACCGGGTGGTGTTGGGCTGTACCCATTACCCTCTGGTCAAAGACCGCTTGCAGCGCTTGCTGGGTACCCAGGTGCAATTGATAGACACCGGCGACGCCATCGCCGGTGAGGTGGCCCGCCGGGCCGGAAGCGCCGCACTGGGCCAGGGTCAGACCCGCTTGCTGACCACCGGTTCGCTGGCCCGCTTGCAACATCTGATCGGTGCTTACCCGCAGCTTGCCGAGCATTTTCTGCCAAGCCAATGCGAGGCGGCTCCCGAGTTGCCGGTTCCGGCTCAGATTTCCGGTTCCTCCAGCGCATAAAGGTCGTCTTCCATGCGAGCGTGGTGTTCCTGCATCATCGCCAGCGCCTGAGCGATGGCCCGGTTGTGCAATGCCGGGCGCAAGGCCTCGATAAAATAATCGATCACCGACTCGCATTCGAACTGCCCCAGGTCAATCTCAAGCTCGGTTTCAAACCAGCGTTTTGTCGC
>DASSWT010000167.1:0-3264 GCA_035704555.1 Saccharospirillum sp.
TCCACCAGGCCCACGTTGTGGTGGCGTTGATAGTGTTTTGTCACAAAGTGCCCCCCGGGGATTTGTTTGTGGAAGTCTAGCATGTAATCGACAAGTGCTTCCCGGGTGTGGGTTTCCATTAAGGGGTCTCTATAGACGCCGTTCTCGACCATGCTTTGGTCGAGCAAATCGCGCTTTTCTTCGGCTGTTGCCGCTTTCCAGGAACGAGTGTAGGTTTCCCAGCTGGTTTTGTGTTGATCGCTCATGGTTCACTCCTGTTGTTGGAACGACACCAATGCTAAAAAAGATACACGCTGTTTTTTTGACATTTTGTGCGATCTTTTAGAGACCTATTGTGGGTTGCTGGGTGAGGCGCTCAGAGAACGACGGCGATCATACCTTTGAATGAAAGCCCCTTGAGCTACTGGGAATTCTGATTCTGTGAAGTCTCCTGATGGATTTTTGTGCCCAGCGTCACTGTTGGTAATGTCTATAATTGGCTGCCAGCAGTGCTAGGATGTCCCACAAATGGAAGCTAGTGAGGAGACAAGTCATGAGTGAATTATTTCCCGCACACATCGGTGCTGTTCTCAGCGCAGACATTGCCGTTCCCGAGCACGAACGAGAAGTGCGCTTTTACTCGCGTGTATTGTGTACGGGTGCAAACCCGCTGTGGCGTGAAGCGGACCTGATGAACAATCTGGGCATTCCCATCATCGGTTTGGGCGAGCGCGCGGCGGAGTATGAACAGCTCCCGCTCCAGTGGATGCCACACATCCAGGTTGCCGATGTAGCCGCCAGTGTGCGGCGCGCGGAAGATTTGGAGGGAAGTGTGCTGATGCACGGAAAAGCCGACGACGGCACAAGCCAGTGGGCGGTATTGCTCGACCCGAATGGCACGGCGTTTGGCATTATCCCAGTGGTGCCTGCGGATTCAGTGCCCCAGGGCGACACGCCCTCATCAGGCGCCGTAGGCCGTATCGGCTGGCTCGACCTGACTGTCCCTGACGCTGATGCAACCCGGGACTTTTATCAGCAAGTCGTTGGTTGGTCTGTGGAAAATGTCGAGATGGGGACAGAAGGCGAGCGATATACCGACTACAACATGCTGGGTGAAGATGGAAAACCGGCGGCAGGTATCTGTCATTCACGCGGCGCGAACACCGGCCTGCCAGCGGTTTGGATGATCTACTTACCAGTGGGTGATCTTGCGGAAAGCCTTCGGCGCGCAGAGGCCGAAGGGGGCGAGGTCATCAAGGCGGTAAAGGGGAAGAGTGGAGACTATGTATACGCGGCTGTTAAAGATCCTGTAGGGGCCTGCTTTGCGTTAATGCCGGGGTAGAGGAATTCCATCAGCCACCATTCTGAGATGGAATATTTGTCCGCCGTTTTTGCTCCGTCGGCTTTAAATACGGCCAGAATGCGGCCCATGTCAAAGTGGCGGCCTTCGCCCGGTGCGATGTGCGGGGGGAGCCCGGTGGTCGGTTGTAGTGTCAGTGGTCTTCTGGTTTCTTTCCTGAACGGTCGGCTGATCGTCGACTCATGTCTAGCCCCTGAATTTGTTCTGCGCCTTCCGGAATTTGCAGGCTGGAACCTTGCAGGTCATCGCCTATTGGCTCGACCCGGCCACCCAGTATTGCGCCAAAGAACCCTTCCACGATGGCGTTGAAAGACAGGTTGTTTTCCGGACGCACGAAGCCGTGGCCTTCATCGGGGTAAAGGGCGTAGGTAACCGGTATGCCCTGGGCTTTCATGGCGGCGACTATCTGGTCGGCCTCCTGTTGTTTCACCCGTGGGTCGTTGGCGCCCTGGCCAATTAGCAGCGGTTTGCTGATGCGGTCGGCATAAGTCAGGGGTGAGCGTTCTTTAAGAAAGGCACGGCCCGATTCCGTTCGTGGGTCGCCCACCCGGGTGGCAAACATGTCGAACATGGGTGCCCAGTAAGGCGGGATGGATTCCAGCAGGGTAATCAAATTAGACGGGCCGACCAGATCCACACCGCAGGCGAATACATCTGGGGTGAAGGTCAGGCCTGCCAGGGTGGCATAGCCGCCATAGGAGCCGCCCATGATGGCGACCTTGTCACGCACGGCGATGCCACGTTCTACGGCCCAGTCGACGGCGTCGATCAGATCGTCGTGCATCTTCCCGGCCCATTCCCGGTCGCCGGTGTTGATAAACGCCTTGCCGAAACCGTTGGAGCCGCGGAAGTTGACACTGAGCACCGCATAGCCCGGTTGGCGAGCCAGAGGTGGTGCGCGTTTGACCCGTAGCTGTCGCGCCCCCAGGGGCCTCCGTGAACGAGCAGCACCATGGGCAACGGCGTCGATGGAACGCCGGTTTTTTCCGGGTCGCTTTCTACAGGCAATGTTAGGTAGCTGACCAGGTTAAGCCCGTCGCGTGCGGGAATGACAACCGGGTGCATTGGAGATAATGGCGCACTTTCCAGTTGTGGACGGCTGGTGAACAGGAAATCAGCTGTTCGTTGGGTGCGATTATAGCGGTAGTAGTGACGAGGTTGTTCCGCAGTGGTGTAGGTAACGATCCATTGCTGGTCATCCAGCGTTCTGGAGGTGATTGAATAATCGCCGTTGCACAGCGTCTTAAGGAAGGCCAGGTCGTCGTCGATGCCGGATGCCAGCGGCATCCATTCCGGTCGTTCGTATTCAACCGCGGCTGCCTGTACCGTGCGAGTGACCGGTTGGATCATCAGATCGGTAACGTCGGCCCTGTTATCGGACAGCAGGGTTTCGCGTTCGCCAGTGTCGAGATTCCAGCGAACCAGAGCGGCGGTGTCCCGCCCCCGGCTGTCGACCATCAGCAAGTGATTGTTATCGGCTTCGAACCCAAAGATATTTGTGGTCATGGCGTCTTCGGCAGGCACTCGGTCCAGGGGTTGCCAGTCACCCCGCTCGAAGTAGTACCGTTGAACGGCGCCGTCGGCTTCCATCTCCGCGGCCAGCCGAACCTGGAGGTCCCGATCCACGATGATGTCCTGAAAGCGTTTGTTTTCAGCCAGCAAGGTGCGCTCTGCGGTCAGCACATTAATGACGTAAAGGTCATGGTGTGATTCGTCTCTGTCGTTCAAGCTAACGACCACGCTGTTTGGGTGACGTTCGCTGAGTTGGGTAAACATCGCCGAAACCCCTTCAATGGGAGTCAAATCACGGCAGTCACCCGTTTCGATATCCAGGGCGTAGACATGCCAGTTCTCGTCGCCGTCCTTGTCCTGGGCATAAAGCACCACCCGACTGTTGTAAGCCCAGTAGCATGCCTGAATACCCC
>DASSWT010000180.1:0-17555 GCA_035704555.1 Saccharospirillum sp.
GAACGCGAAGCGTGGCGCTATTGGCTGCTTCGTTCAACGTGGTGCGTATCTTAATGATCTGCGCCGCGCTGTCAACCTCTTTTCTGCATTTTTCCTTTTTAAATCAACCACTTAGGCTTGGTTTAGAAAGGTTCAATCGTACTGCTGGAAAGAGGCTTCCCGTCACCGCTGTGCGGCGAGGGAGGCGTATAATAGTCTTTTCTGCGGGAGGGTCAAGGGGTGATTCACAGAAAGTTGTCTATTCGATGACAGGGCGGTAAAAAGATCAAACCAGACACTGTGTCTTCCTGCTTATATAAGCAGGAAGACACAGAAAGACTTAGCTCAGCGTAACCCGCGCCAGTTTCTTCTTACCGGCTTGCACCAGGTAATCACCGGCGGGCAGGCGCAGGTCAGCCCCGACCACTTCCCAGTCGACCTTAACCCGGCCATTCTTGAGCATGTCCCGGGTCTGGGCAGCATTCGCGGCCAAACCTGCCCGGTTCACGATGGCAGAGATGGGCAATTCAGTCTGGTCGTCCAGTTCGAGCGTGACGTGCGGAGTGTCCTCAGGTACCTCACCTTCCTGAACCAGGTTGCCTGCACCTTTATGGGCATTGGCAGCGGCGTCTTCACCGTGAAAACGGGCCACTAGTTCGCGTGCCAGCTCGATTTTGATGTCTCTGGGGTTGGCTCCCTGCTCGACCTGGGCTTTCAGCGCTTCGATCTGTTCCAGTGTCTTGAACGACAGCAGTTCATACCAGCGCCACATCAGTGAATCGGGAATCGAGACGATCTTCTGGAACATGGCGCCCGGGGCTTCGGTGATGCCGACGTAGTTGCCCAGTGACTTGGACATTTTCTTCTCGCCGTCCAGCCCTTCCAGCAGGGGCGTCATGATGACGACCTGGGGCTCTTGCCCCTCGCTCTTCTGCAGTTCCCGGCCAACCAGCAGGTTGAACTTCTGGTCGGTGCCGCCCAGTTCGACGTCTGCTTCCAGCGCCACCGAGTCGTAGCCCTGCACCAGTGGGTAGAGGAATTCATGAATGGCGATGGATTCATTAGCTTTATAGCGCTTCTTGAAGTCGTCCCGTTCCAGCATACGTGCCACACTGTGACGAGCGGCCAGCTTGATCATGCCGGCCGCGCCGAGCTGGTTGAACCATTCGGAATTGAACCGGATCTCGGTTTTAACAGGGTCCAGAATCTTAAATACCTGCTCTTTATAAGTTTCGGCGTTCTGGGCGATCTGTTCGGGGGTCAGTGGCGGACGGGTCGAGTTCTTGCCGGACGGGTCGCCGATCAGGCCGGTAAAGTCACCGATCAGAAAAATGACGGTATGACCCCGGTCCTGAAACTGGCGCATCTTGTTCATCAGGACCGTGTGGCCCAGGTGCAAATCCGGTGCGGTGGGGTCGAAACCCGCCTTGATGCGCAGGGGTCGGCCACTTTCGAGCTTTTTGACCAGTTCTTCTTCGAGCAGTATCTCTTCCGTGCCGCGACGGATTTCTGCCAGTGTCTGCTCCAGGGACATGGAGTCTCCTCAAAATAAATTTACATATAAATAAGGGACTAATTATATCAGGATGTGATATCAGTTAGCACATATCGCGTAGCCTGTTAATATAATGCATTAACATCTTCAGCCAACTGACTGTTTTAACATGGTGATTCATCTGTTTACTATAATGAAACGCTTCCCTCGCTGGCACGCCATTGGCGTCGCCGTCCTAACCTTCGTCATGCTCTCTGTGGCGATGTGGCCCGCCCCCAGTCAATCGGTGATTGTGGAGCTGCCACCGCAGGTAGTGGCAACAGAACCCAGCCCGGAAATCCCGGAAGAACCTGAATTCACCCGGATCGCTGAAGAGGTTCAGCCTGGCGATACACTATCAACTGTCTTCGAGCGCGCAAACGCAGGGGTCAGCGTCCTGTACCGCATGCTGGCCATCGATGAAATCAGCGAACCCCTTGAGCGCATTTACCCCGGCCAGTCGTTTGAATTCGAATTTGATGAAAACGATCAACTCCGTGGCGTTACCTTCAGTGAGTCCATTCTGGTCAAGCACCATATCAGCCTGACCGATGACGGGTTCGACATCGAGAAGATCGTCCGTGAGCCCGAAGTCCACACCCGCTTTGCCGAAGCCACCATCGATTCATCGCTCTACCTCTCAGCCAAGGAAGCAGGTCTCAGCGACAACATGATCATGCAGATGGCCACGCTCTACGGCTGGGACATTGACTTCGCGCTGGATATTCGCGCCGGAGATACGTTCTCACTGATCTACCAGGAAGAGTATCTGGATGGTGAAAAGCTAAGCGACGGGCCCATTCTGGTCGCCCGCTTTGTGAACCAGGGGCGCGAAGTCAATGCCTTACGCTATACCGATGAGAGCGGCCGGACAGACTACTACTCACCCAACGGCGACAGCATGCGCAAGGCCTTTCTGCGCACCCCGATGGATGTGTTCCGCATTTCCTCCAGCTTTAACCCGAACCGCCGGCACCCGGTTCTGAACACCATTCGTGCGCACAAGGGCACTGATTACGCGGCCCCAACCGGCACGCCCATCAAGGTGACTGGTGATGGCAAAGTCGTCTCGGCCGGTCGCAATGGCGGTTATGGCAACGTCGTGGTGGTCCAGCATGGTGGTGGTATTCGCACCCTCTATGCCCACATGAGCCAGTTTTCCAAGAACGCCAGAGTTGGAAACCGGGTCCGCCAGGGGCAGATCATCGGCTATGTTGGCGCGACCGGTCAGGTCACCGGCCCCCACCTGCACTATGAGTTTCTGGTCAACGGGGTGCACAAAAACCCGCAAACGGTCGACCTGCCCACCGCCCAGCCGCTGGACCGCCAGTTCCTGCCACAGTTTGAAGAGTTTGCCTCAAACATGCTGGGGCAATTGCAGGTGTTCGAGGAAACCTACGTTTCGGTCGACTGATGCTTTCGACTATCACGATGCGAACAGGCATAAAAAAAACCGGGTTTAACCCGGTTTTTTTTATGCCTTTACTAGCGAGACCAAGACACTTACATGGAAAACGAAGACCCACAGCCGCAAGTCGTTTCAGCCGCCGGGTTTTCAATGGAAAAACGGCTGCCTTCAAGGCCTTCGGTATAGTTAACGGTTGAGCCCTGCAGGTACTGGACACTCAGGGAATCGATCAGAAAGGTACTGCCCGCCTGCTTTATCACGGTATCGTCTTCGGCCACATCGTCATCGAAGGTGAAACCATACTGAAACCCGGCACAGCCGCCCCCGGTCACAAAGACGCGCAGCATCAGGCGGTCGTTGCCTTCTTCTTCGACCAGTTGCTGTACTTTGTGAGCCGCCGCCTCGGTAATTACCAGGGCTTCATTGACGTCTGCATTCACAGTCATAGTGTTTCCAAAATCATAGGGTTGCTCTCAGAATTGCCAGGCATTAACTCGCCCCTGCCCACAATGGCAGGACACCACTGTTGATAGGGGCGATCACGACCAGATTCAAGGACCCGCAAACAGGCCCTGTCTGATATCAGGACGATTTATTAGCAGGCATGCCGGCATCCAGCAGCGGGGAGTCTGTCACTGGCTTGGGCTCTACGGGTTCGGGCTTGCTCACTTTCTTGCCCTTCTCGGCAGCGACGTGCAGCAACTTGCCGTTCACCTTGGCGCCCATCACCATTTCCATCATGACGTAGTGCACGTCGCCGGTAACCACCGCTTTTTTGGCCAGCTCAATGTGCTCGGATGAGTACACATCGCCTTTCACTTCGCCGTTAATGACGATGTTTGGCGCGCGGATCTCACCTTCCACATAGCCCTTGTCGCTGATGCGGACGGCAGCGCCGCTGTCCGGATCGGCCAGGATGTTGCCCTTGATACGGCCATCGACGTGCAAGCCGCCAGACACCCGGATATCGCCGCTGATCTCGGCCTTTACTGATATAAGTGTTACGTCGTTAGCCACGGTTTGTTTACTGCCCCACATTGTTTCCGTTCTCCAAATCCAACCAGCTGTAGGCTGCCTCTACCCGAGCGGCACGATCGCCGACGGCCTGGGCAATGACCTGTATCTGGTCGGGTATGAACCCTTCAGGCAACACCAGGTCACCCTTGATATCCTGAAAGTAGCGGTAACGGAATCGAATATCCACATCATCCACTGCTTCGGACACATCTTTTAACGGTAAAGCAACACGCTCACCATTTTGTGTCCCTACAATGTTGACACCCACAAACCCTTGCAGATATTGAGAATTGTTGCCCGCCTGGGTCAGCATCAGGCTGTACCGGTAGCGGTTGCTGGAACTGGTCGGCTCCAGCGTGACTTCCTGAATACGCAGCCCTTCATTATCGAGCGAGGGCGACATAATCCCCTGATACAGGGCGACTTCTTCCTCGAGTTCCGCGATACGCCCGCTCAGTTGCAGCTGCGTCTGGCGTGCGTTCTCGTTGGCCTGACGGTCAACCTCCGAACCCCGTTCGAGCTGAGCCACCCTCAAGCGCAGGGCTTCCTGGCGCTGTTCGGCCTCACGCAAGTTCTTACGCAATTCGGCGCGCTGGTTCAGCAAGGTTTCATACTGACTGCCACCGGACTGAAAACCATACAGATAGGCAGCGTAGACTGCCAGGGCTATGATCACAATTCCAACAATCCGACCCAGCCAGCGTCGCCACGGCTGATACGGGACGACAACCATCTGCCGTACGGGTGCTACTTTTACTTTCGCCATGCCAACTCCGACGGGGATAGGGGCGCCTGTCAGTAACCGACACCTTCCGGCTCAGATTCCCGGTTCATAAAGCCACTCGGGCCACAACTCAGTTAACCGGATGATGAATCACTGCAACGCCAGGACCGCCTATGATAAGGTCGCAGCCAATTCGGTTACAAGCCAATCCGCCTATGCCCTTACCTTCCATCAGCCAGTGGCGCCGTTTACTCGGCAAACTGGACGGCTTGTTGTCGCTGATCATTCTTGGCTGCATCACCGGCGTCGCCACCAGCCTGGTGATGGCGTTGTTCATGCTGGGCCTGGACCTGATACTACAGCAACTGAACGGCGCCTACCGGGATGACTTCGAGTCGCTGTCGGCACCAACCCGTTTCATGCTCCCCATACTGGGCAGCCTGGCGCTGATTCTGCTGTTCCGGTTTACGCCCGCCCACAGCCAGGCGGTGGGCATCACTCACGTACTGGATCGGCTGCAGCGCGGCCGCAGCCGTTTGCCCGCCAGCAACGCCGTGTTCCAGTTCTTTGCCGCCCTGATCTCGCTCGGCTCCGGTCACAGCGCTGGCCAGGAAGGCCCGGCTGTGCACATCGGTGCCAGCATCGCCAACCAGCTTGGGCAAACCGCCAACCGGGTACCCAGCCAGCTGCGGCTGCTGATCGGTTGCGGCACCGCAGCCGCCATCTCCTCGGCCTTTGACACCCCTCTGGCCGGCGTATTGTTTGCGATGGAAGTCATTCTGATGGAGTACAGCCTGCTCGGCTTTACGCCCATTATCGCCGCCTCGGTCACATCCGCCGCCATGACCCGCTTCCTGCTTGGCGAACACCCGGCTTTCGTCACCGACCTGGCCTATCAGGGTAGCCTCACCGACCTGCCTTTTCTGCTCATTGCGGGGTTGTTGATCGGCCTGTTGGCGGCCGGCTTTAATCGCAGTGTCCGGCTGTTCATGCAGTTGCGCCTGCACCAGCGCCCGGCCCGCCTGCTGCTGGCCGGGCTGATCACCGGGGCCCTGGCAATCTGGGTACCCCAGGTACTCGGGCTGGGGCACGACACCATCAACCAGGCCATTAACGGTGAACTGGTTTGGTCGGTACTGCTGATGGTGCTGATCGCCAAATTTATTGCCACCTCGGCAGCGGTAGGCCTGGGCATACCCGCAGGCCTGATCGCCCCGACCCTGCTGATCGGTGCCAGCGCGGGCGGACTGATGGGCAGCCTGCTGCCCGGCGATGGCAGCCCGGCATTTTATGCGTTGCTGGGTATGGCCGCCATGATGAGTGCCGTGCTGCACGCACCATTGGCAGCGCTGATCGCGGTGCTGGAGTTGTCGCTCAATGCCCACACCGTCTTCCCGGCCATGATCGTGGTGCTCGGTGCCAACCTGGTGTGTCAGCACGGCTTGCGCATTCCGTCTATTTTTCACAGTCTGCTGGCATTTCGGGGCCTGACGATTGAGACCAATCCGGTACGGACCGCTCTGGCGCAACGCAGCCTGTCGGATCTCGCGACCGGCCAGTTTACCCGGCTGAATTTAACCGAACACGAGGATCAGGCCCTGCGCACGGTAAAAGAGGCACAGCGCTGGGTGGTTTTGCAGTTATCGGACGCCAATTACCTGATCGACAAGACCCCCCTCAGCCAGGCCATGCAGGACTGGATTCAACTGCCCGCTGACACCCGGCCTGCACTGGCAGAAGCCCTTAAAGCGGTCATTCCACCGTTCAGCCGGCTGATCGTGGTCGAGCAGGACATCAATCTACTGGAAGCGGTGCGCTTGCTGCAACGGGAAGATACCGCCGGCTTTTTGTATTCTCCGGAATCCTCCGCGACCTCCCTGATCACCCGGGCGCAACTGGCTACTGTTCTGACTACCGAAGGAGACCTTCGCTGATGCTGTACCTCTGGCTTAAAGCCTTTCACATTATCGCCGTCATCACCTGGTTCGCTGCGTTGTTCTATCTGCCGCGCCTGTTCGTGTACCACGCCATGGCGGAGGATTCGATCAGCCGCGAGCGCTTCAAAGTCATGGAGCGAAAGTTGTACCGGGGCATTATGACGCCGAGCAGTGTGGTCGCGGTGGTACTCGGCATTGCCATGCTGGTGGTGAACCCAGCCTGGCTGTCGATGGGCTGGATGCACGCCAAATTGTTTCTGGTGGTGTTACTGCTGGGCTATCACCACGCATGCGGGCGCTTATTGAAGCGATTTGCCGCTGACGACAACCGTCACAGCCACAAATGGTATCGCTGGTTCAACGAAGCGCCAGTGCTGGTACTGGTAGGTATTGTGCTGCTGGTGGTGCTCAAGCCTTTCTGATCAGGCAAAAAAAGACCAACGGCCCAGGGGCCGTTGGCCAATAACTACCTATCAACTAGACAATCCCCGGACATTCAATCCAAGGAAGCCTCCAGTCTAGTCATTTCCGCGCCCGGACTCCAGCCCGCCGCCGCGCCAATATTGCGTCCTTTACGCACCACCGGAACCGCCACCGAGTGCCCGGCCACGCTCGATGGCTGCTTTGCGGTGAGTGACCGCGAGTTTTTTGTAGAGATTGTTGATGTGCGTCTTCACCGTGCTGACGGCAATGAACATGCTCTGGGCGATGTCCTCATTGTTCTTGCCATTGATGATGTACTGCAGCACCCGCCATTCCTTGCGGGAAATACCCAGCGCCAGCAAACCATCCGGCACCTCCTGCTCGCCCCGGCGGCTGGAGGTATTGCGTTGTTTGTACAGAATCAGCACCTGTTCAACATAACGCGCCTGATCGTCTGGCAGCTCGTCCACGGGTAGTTGCTCGAACAACGGCATAATCCACTGACGCAGATACAACAGGCTGGCCACGATCTGGTGCTGTTGCAGGTCGCCAAGCAGCGACAGCAACTCGCTCCGGGCGGTGGTTTCATCCTCCTGCACCATCAGAATGGCGACCAACAACAACTGCAGGCGAATGCGCTCGAGTTTGAAGTCGGCTTCCGGCCTGGCTGCAACATCCGCCAGAACCGCCTGTACCCGCTGGTGAGCCCGATCGGTCTCACCCAACGCCAGCTGACCGTATACCTGGGCGCGCAGCTCGCCGAAGTCACGCAGGTTGCGGCAGGAGGTGATCGTCGGGTGGACCTTGAGCCAGGTGAGAATTTTCTGGGTGTCGTCCGTTTGCCACCAGTACAGCAGCTGCACGTCCAGCGAATAGGCGATCAGCTGTTCGGCCACGCTGTCCATCGACAATATACCCTCGTGCATACCGGACAGCTCCCGCGCCGTGGTCGGTTTGCCTTTGAGCAGCTCCATTTTCAACAGCCAGCCAAACAGATGCTGTGACCAGAACTCATCCCAGTTCTGACACACCACACCCGCTTCATTGATCAGCAGCCGGGCCTCGCGCAACCGGTAGGACTCCAGCGCCAGCTCGGCCTGGTACAACAGCGAGAAACAGGCGTTAAAGCCATTGGCCACACCCTGTGCCTGGCTGTAGCGCTGCACTTCACGGCACAGCTCCAGAGAGCGGTCGAACTCGCAGCGCTGTTTCCAGATCTGCGCCTGCTGGTTCAGGCTCCACAGCACCGCATCGTGATTGCCCTCCTGGCGGCTGAGCAGCTCACTTTGCTCGTAGATATCGAGCGCACGCGCCATATCCCCCTGCTCGAATTTGACATTGGCGTAGGTCAGCAGCGCGCTCTGGCGGCGAGTGTTGCCTTCTGAGAAGAGGTTCAGGGCGCGCAATGCCGCCTGCTCCGCCACTTCCAGTTGGCGCAGCGAGTAACTGGCCTGCGAGCGCACTGTTTCGAACTCAGCCGAGAGCAATCGCCCGTCAGCGGTATCGTCGCTGAGCAGATGCTGGGCGCTGTTCAGGCAACGCTCAACGTTTCGGGCATCGCCAAAGATGGCCTCCACCCAGCAATTAACCAGGACCAGCTGCGGTTCACGGACAATCCGCTCCATCGGCAGTTCAGCCAGGCAGCGCTGCACCAGTTCGTAGTGCGCTTTATGGATCAGTTCATCGCCATACAACTTGAGGATCCTGACGATCTGATCCTGATCACCGGACTTGATCGCGTGATCGACGGCGCCGACGATGTAGCCCAGGCTCAAAAATGCCTGGCTGGCCCGAAAATGGAGGTCGCTGAGGTTGCCCCCGAGCAGAAGCGTCAGTTTGTGCTGCAGGAATTCGCGCAACAGGTGGTGGTAACGAAACCATTGCCGCGGTTCGTTGAACTGAATGATAAACAGGTGCTGGCGCTGCAAATACTCGAGCACCTCGTGCACATTGATGTCTTCGGTAAGCGCCTGCGCCACCTCGGTATTGAAGCGTTTGACCAGGCTGGTGTGAATCATGAAATGTTGCACATCTTCAGGCAGCGCATCGAACACTTCGGAATCAAAATAGTCGATGGCGTTGAGGTTTTTCTGCTCCAGCCGGGCTTTCAGTTCATCAAACGAGGGTTTCGATTTCAGACCCAAGACGATCAGCTGCAAGCCCACGGCCCAGCCCTCAACATGATCGAGCAATTGCTCAACATCATGATCTTCAAGCTGATACCCGCCCAGGCTCTGAAAGAAATGCTGGGTCTCGCAAACATTAAACCCCAGCACATCGCTCTGGATGTCGGTCACCAGCCCCTGCAAACGCAGCGACATGATGCTCGCCGGCGGATCGGAGCGGGTCGTCAATACCAGCGTAATATGCGGCGGCAGATGCCGGGCAAGATAGGCCAGGGCCGCATGCACCTGATCATTCTCCACGCAGTGGTAGTCGTCCAGCACCAGCACCAGCCGCTGGTCGACACGGTCCAGCTCGAACAGCAATTGCCCGAACAGTGACTTCAACTGGGTATTGCGATCATTGACCCCAGCGTGGCACAGGCCTTCGCTGAGCGGCACCTGCTTGGCGATGGCGGAGATGAAATAGGCGGCAAACACCACCGGATCTGAATCTTCCGGATCCAGCGATAACCAGGCCAGCCGGGCTCCCGGCTGGCTAACCCTTAATGCATCCACACCATGCAGTGCGGCGACGGTCTTGCCAAACCCGGCGGGCGCGCAGAGCACCACCACCGGCAACCGGCAGGCGTCCACGAAGCTCTTGTCGACGCGCGGTCGGCGGATGGCGTTGGGAGGCAGGTGTGGCACCGAGAGCTTCGACGGAACCAGGTATTGCTGCGGAACCGAATCGGTCATCGGTGTTGTCCGTTGTCAGGCTGAATTGGCCCAATCATACCCAGCTCGGCCGGTGACGATCAAATAACCCGCACCGACTGACGCTCCGGGTTTGCCACCGGCCCCGCTAAACACGACAATAGTTGCCAAACATTCATAACACAGGCTCCGACCATGACCGACCAACTTGCTGCTCTGTTTGAACGCGCCCAGAAAACCATTCCCGGTGGTGTCAATTCACCGGTTCGCGCTTTTAAAGGGGTCGGGGGCACGCCGATTTTTTTCAAACGCGCCCAGGGCTCCCGGTTAATCGACATTAACGACAAATCCTACATCGACTATGTGCTCTCCTTCGGCCCACAGATTCTGGGGCACGGCTTCGAGGAAGTGCGCGAAGCGATACATCGCCAGGTCGACCTGGCGCTGACTTTCGGCGCCCCGACCGAGCAGGAAGTCACCATGGCCGAGGCGGTCTGCGCCATCGTGCCGTCGATGGACAAGGTACGAATGGTCAACTCCGGCACCGAAGCCACCATGTCGGCGATTCGACTGGCACGCGGCTTCACCGGCCGGGATCTGCTGGTGAAATTCGAAGGCAACTACCATGGCCACGCCGACAGCCTGCTGGTAAAAGCGGGCTCGGGCATGCTGACCCTGGGTGTGCCCACCTCGCCAGGCGTTCCTGCAGCGGTTGCCGCCAATACGCTTACCCTCGACTACAACGACCCCCAGGCCGTGCGCGACTGCTTTAAAGAATACAGCGACCGCATTGCCTGTGTGATCGTCGAGCCGGTAGCCGGCAACATGAACTGCGTACTGCCCGAGCCGGAGTTTCTGGAAACGCTGCGCAGCGAATGCACCGAGCACGGCGCCGTGCTGATTTTCGACGAGGTGATGAGTGGCTTCCGGGTTGCTCTGGGCGGCGCCCAGGCGCTGTACAACGTAAAACCGGACCTGACCACCCTGGGTAAAGTTATCGGCGGCGGCCTGCCGGTCGGTGCCTTTGGCGGCCGTGCGGACATTATGGATTATCTGGCGCCTACCGGGCCGGTGTACCAGGCCGGTACGCTGTCTGGCAACCCGGTAGCCATGGCCGCAGGATTGGCCGTATTGGAACAAATCAGCAAGCCCGGGGTATACGAGCAACTGACCGAGCGCACAACCGCCCTGACCGAAGGCCTGAAAGCCAAAGCTCAGGCGGCGGGCATTCCGCTGACCACCAACTCCGCCGGCAGCATGTTTGGCTTCTTCTTCACCGATCTTGAACGCGTACGCCGGTTCAGCGATGTGATGACCAGCAATGTGCCACGCTTCAACCAGTTCTTTCATGGCATGTTGAATGAAGGCGTCTATCTGGCACCCTCGGCCTTCGAAGCGGGTTTTATGTCGCTGGCGCACAGCGAACAGGACATCGACGATACCCTGGCCGCGGCCGAACGCGTGATGGCGAACCTGACCGTTTAAGCGGGCCGGAAAAGCGGTCGAGCTTCCGGCCCAACCGCTTGTTTTGCTTCCGTTTTTTCGGCAATTACGACGACAGCAAGACCACAAAAACTGTTGACAGACCCGGGCCCGCTCATTAGTATGCGCGCCTGCTTGCCGACGGTAGGCACATCCGGTATTGCCTGGGTGGTGAAATTGGTAGACACGCTAGCTTCAGGTGCTAGTGGGGGCAACCCCGTGGAGGTTCAAATCCTCTCCCAGGCACCATTTCGACGAGTTCAGCCCTGAACCCTCAAAATGGCCTCTTCCGTAAGACCCGATCTCCTGATTTGAAAAGTCCTCCTCTGCGAAGCCCGGTCTCGGCTGTCTGTTCCTCAGAATTTCATAGTAAACGCCAATGCCATACCGCCTTGAGTCGGCATCAGAGCAAACTGAGAGTCCGACCCCGGCTCGACCAGCCACTGATTCACACCCCAGGCCAGGGCAGCGCCCGCGAGCACGTCGGTGGCGTGATGCCGATCTGAATACACCGTGCTCCAGCCAACGTAACTGGCCGCCAGATAGGCGGGCAAACCCGCATCCCAGCCATAACGGCGTTGAATAAACGCGGCGCTGGTAAAGGCTGAGGCAGCGCTTAAGCTGGGAAAGCTCTGGTTATCGGTCTCATCCGGTCGATCTCGCTCAACCAGGCCATTTAGCACATAACCGGAGCTGAGCGTGACGCCGTAGGCCACCACCAGTTGCGAGCGCCCTTCCGGGTCGTCCAGCGTATAGGTGGCTGTAGCCGCCGTTAGCGGCAGTGCATACATCAGTACTTCTCCTGCCTGCGTCCAGCGATCATCCGCATACCCGTAGAGGCTGACCCCCAGTGACAGCGCCATAGCCGTGGCTGCTTTGCGCCCCGATCGCGAGTTACTGCGATGCCCGCGCCTCATTCCGTGCGACCTTTCATAAAACGTTCCCGGTTTTCTTCTTTCTTGCGATCACTTTTGCGCAGCAGTATATACAGCGCCCCAACACCGCCATGATGCTTTTGTGCCGAATGAAAGGCCAGCACCTCGGGCATTTGTTTCAGCCAGGTATTCACGCAGCTTTTCAGAAACGCCTTCGGCTCGCCACGCTCACCCTTGCCATGCAGGATCATCGCTGAACGCACGTCGTAGCGCAGGCAATCGGCAATAAACCCGTAGACCTCGGCACGCGCTTCGGCCATGGATTTGCGATGCAGATCCAGGCGCGCATCAATCGGGTACTGGCCGCGCTTCAACTTCCTGAATACCCCGTGGGCGACGCCATCGGTGCGGTAGTCCAGAATATCCAGCGGGTGCACCAGATCGATGATTTCTTCCGTCAGATGATTCGGGTCGCCTTTATCCACCTGCACCGCCATCTGCCGCCGGTGCAGCAAACTGGGTTCAGGCACCTCGGTTTTGGTGGTTTCGACCCTCGGCGTTGTCCGGATGCGGCGCACCCCTTTCATTTCTTGACGGAAAATTTTGATTTCGTCGTCGTCTTCCATAAGACACCTGTTACATTTAACCGTATTCTAACAGTATGTACCCGCACTCGACACGCCCGGACCACCCCGCCGGGGTTCGGTGTAAACGAGCGGTAAAATGGATCGTCAGCGCTTAAATGATAGAGGACACTACTCGCCATGAACGAATCTCACATTTTACTTATTGACGATGACCGGGATCTGGCCGAGCTGCTCGGCGAATATCTCGACGCCGAAGGCTACAAACTCAGTGCGGCTCACAGCGGTGAGGACGGCATCGTACAGCTGCGCGAGCACAGTTATGACCTGGTCCTGCTCGATGTCATGATGCCCGGCATCGATGGCTTCGAAACCCTGCGCCAGATTCGCAGCCATTCTTCCGTTCCGGTACTTATGCTCACCGCCAAGGGCGAGGAGATGGACCGCGTACTGGGGCTGGAACTCGGTGCCGACGACTATCTGGCCAAACCCTACAGCCACCGCGAATTGCTGGCGCGCATCAAAGCCCTGTTGCGCCGGATCGAGCTCGACAAGGTGCAGCAGGAGAACGACAGCGGCACCCTGGAATGCAATGGCGTCACGCTCAACTTCGACACCTACGAAGTCGAATGTGAAGGCGAGCATGTGCCAATGACCACCAGTGAATTCAAGGTGTTGCGCGTACTGATGTCCCGGGTCGGCAAGGCCGTTCCCAAGGAAGACCTGTACCGCGAAGTACTTGGCCGCGAGATCATGGCTTACGACCGCTCGATCGACATGCACGTGTCCAACGTTCGTCGCAAGCTCCAGGCCGTGACCGAAACCCCCAAGATCCAGACCATACGCGGCATCGGCTATCTGTTTGTTGATCCCAAATAACCGAACGCTTTCCGCCCTTCCGGACACCGGCTGTAGCCATGAAATTCTCGATTAACTGGCGAAAAATCAACCCGCTGGGCTCGGTGTTCGG
Source organism: Saccharospirillum sp. (assembly GCA_035704555.1). GTDB lineage: Bacteria > Pseudomonadota > Gammaproteobacteria > Pseudomonadales > Natronospirillaceae > Saccharospirillum. Next base: position 13,753 of record DASSWT010000180.1, read on the forward strand.
CAAGATCTGGCTGAGCTTCTGGGTCACCCTGCTGCTGATCGTACTGGCAGTAGCCTTCGTGTCACACCAGGTGGCGCAGGTCTATCAGATTGGTGCCCCCAACGCCTCACACATCGGCTTGCTCAACCGGGTCAAACTCCCCAATATCGACCGACTCGCCAGTGACCGCCAGGAAATCATCGATGAGCTCGACCGCTTTAACAGCGAATCGCGCTTTCAGTGGTACCTGGTGGACGACACCTACCATCTGCTCGGCACCCCCAAGCCACCACGTCGCATTCTGGTGATGCTGTCTGAAATGATGGAGCTGGAAGGCGTGAAGGTCGGCCAATGGCGCCAGGAAACCTGGATGGGCCCGATTACCATGTCGGTCGGGGGCGACATGTACCGGTTATTCCTGCGCGGCGTCCCCTCCCTGCCCCCCCCTAATCTGCCACTCTGGCTCGACAGCCAGTGGCTGCGTGCTGTTTTCGCGCTGTTTGTCTCCGGCGGTATGGCGCTGGTGCTGGCCTGGTCCATCACCCGGCCCATCGCCCGGTTACGGCGTGTCTCCCGGCAACTGGCCGGCGGCAGCCTGGATGCCCGGGTCGGTGGCGCGGTAAACAAGCGGGCGGATGAGCTGGGTGATCTTGGCCGCGACTTCGACGACATGGCCGAACGCCTGCAACAACTGGTGTCGGCCCAGCAGCGCCTGCTCAGCAACGTCAGCCATGAACTGCGCTCACCCCTGACTCGCCTGCAGGTTGCCCTGGGCATTGTTCGCCAGAAGGCGCCTTCCGACCTTGAGACCGCACTCAGTCGCATCGAACGGGAAAGTGACCGGCTGGAAAGCCTGATCGCACAGGTTCTGAAGCTGTCGCGTTTCGAAAACGAAATGCAGCACCTGGAACCGACGCAACTGCAACTCGACGATCTGGTGCGCCAGGTGGTCGATGACGCCCGCTTTGAATCCAAGGCCCACAACATACTGATCACCGACCAGATCGAAAGCACCGTTAATATCTGGGGTGACCCGCAACTGCTGCATTCAGCCATCGACAACGTCATTCGCAATGCGCTACGTTTTTCGCCGGAAAACGGCGAACTGAGCATCCAACTGACCACCCGCAAGGGCGAAGCCCTGATCGAAATCTGCGACCAGGGGCCAGGTGTGCCCGAAGACAAGCTGGAACGGCTGTTCGACCCCTTCTACCGGCTCGATCAGTCGAATTCCGGCGCTGGCCTGGGCCTGAACATTGCCCGCCATGCGGTCACTGCTCACAAAGGTGATATTCGCGCCTACAACCGCCCGGAAGGTGGCCTGTGCGTGCGCATTCGTCTGCCCTTGAACCAGAACGGACGATTGCGTCAGGGTTGAGGGTACGTCCCCAAGTGGTTCGACAAGCTCACCCCGAACGGAATGGCAGACGGTGGCAATTCGCACCACCTCCGTTCGCCATGAGTCCATAGAAGGGCGCCGGGGAGCATGACCACCCAAAAACGCGACAATCTACCCACTGATCTTATAAACTCCGGCCATGAACCCATTCACGAGGCCCGTCATGTCCCCCATCACCACCGCTTCCGGCGCCGTCATACGTCTGGCCGAGCCCGGCGATGCTCCCCATATTCTGCGTTTCATTCAGGAACTGGCCGACTACGAAAAACTCTCGCATGAAGTGGTCGCCACAGAAGCCAAACTCACCGAGACGCTGTTCTCTGACCAGCCGGCGGCCGAAGTATTGATCGCCGAGCGCGACGGCCAGCCAGTGGGCATGGCCCTGTTTTTCCCCAATTACAGCACCTTTCTGGCCCAGCCCGGCATTCATCTGGAAGATCTTTATGTGCAGCCGGATCAGCGCGGCTCCGGCGTCGGCAAAGCCCTGATTACCAGCCTGGCGCACCTGGCAGTTGAACGCGGCTGTGGTCGGCTGGAATGGATGGTACTCGACTGGAACGAACCCGCCCGGCAATTCTACCGCTCACTCGGAGCCAGCGCTCTGGACGGCTGGCTGACCAAGCGCGTCACTGGCGAGTCGCTGCACGCCATGGCCCGCATGCTGGAGCGTGCCTGATGACACCGGCGGTGCAGCTGCTTAAACGCCACAAGGTGCCGTTCGAACTGCACACCTTCAGCGTGGGCGACAGCGACGAAGGCTATGGCATCGCCGCCGCCAAAGCGCTGGGGGTGCCCCCCGAACAAGTATTCAAAACGTTACTGGTCAGTTTCAATGGCGACCCGAAAGCGCTCGGCGTTTGTATTCTACCGGTCACGCACAACCTCAGCCTGAAACGAGCCGCCAAGGCGCACGGTCAGAAATCCGCACAGATGGCCGACCCGGCCATTGCCGAGAAAACCACCGGCTATGTAGTCGGCGGCATCAGCCCGCTGGGCCAAAAGAAAGCCCTGCCCACTGTCGTTGACCAGAGCGCTGAGTCCATGGACTCATTCTTCGTCAGCGGTGGTAAACGCGGCCTCGATATCGCACTGGCACCGGCCGATTTGCTGCAACTGACACGAGCTCGCTTTGCGCCGCTGTGCGTAACGGACGACACCTGAACCTGCACTGAGCATAACGCCACTGTTGCCGCAGTCTTGCACTGCAGAGGCCACAACGGGGGCTTTGGTGAATCTGAATCATCAACCGTTAATGGTTGCTTGTTACTGGCTGGCGTTTTGCTATGTTTGCAGCACGCCTTCACCTCTACCGCAGGCTATTAACCAGGAGCGTAAAATAACAATGAAATCTTTAATGACTGTCGTCACCACCCTATTGCTGGCGCTGGCCATAACGCCGGTCCAGGCGGAATCCATGTCGGCCGAAGGCCAGTGGCGTACCATCGATGATGAAACCGGCGAAGCCAAGAGCGTGGTGCGTGTCTGGGTTGAAGACGGCGAGCTGCAAGGCCAGATCGTTGAGTTGCTGAATCCATCCGAACCGAACCCGGTTTGTTCGGAATGCGATGGCAGCCGCAAGGATCAACCCATTGAAGGCATGACCTTCCTATGGGGCCTGGAGCAGGACGGCGATGAGTGGACCGGTGGCCGGATTCTGGACCCGGCCAATGGCAAGGAATACAGTGCCAAGGCCAAGGTGATCGAGAACGGCACCAAGCTGGAAGTCCGTGGATTCCTGGGCTTCGCACTGCTTGGTCGGACTCAGGTCTGGGAGCGTGTTGAGTAACCACCGGATCTGCAGGCTCACCGGCAACGCCGGTGAGCCAATGCTTTTCCTGCCAGCCCTACCCCGTTATGCTGCCTTTCCCTGTTGACCGCCGAACTACCCAATGACCGGTATTATAGATCCATTTACGTTTTTGATAGCCATCAGCCTCGCACTGATGCTGGTCCTCCCGGCCGACGGCTACACCTATGAATTCGTGCGTGCCAGGCACGAACGAGGCAGCTCGCTGTGGCAGCTGATCCTGGGCCGCGTGCTGATTACTCTGACCCAGGCCGGGCTGATGGCAACAGCGGTCACCGTCTGGGCCAAATCAGGCCCGCTCGGTCCACCGCTGCTGGTATTCGCCGGCGCCATGATGGCCGCCTGGCTGTGGATGTGGTACTGGATCAAAACCTACATCGCCGAGCCGGGTCACCCAACCCAACCGATCACCATCGTCAGCGTGATTCTAACCGGTGCCCTCTCCGCCACCCTCTGGTTCGAAGCCTTCACCTTTCAGGCTCTGCTGCAGGCCTGGGTCGATGCACCAGCCCTGGAAGCCATCATCCTGCTGTCGCTGATCTGGGTTGCCATCGATGCCATCTGGCTCGCAATCCTCGCCAGCCAACCCTGGGGCACCCGCCTGATTTCATCACAAAC
>DASSWT010000286.1:0-3308 GCA_035704555.1 Saccharospirillum sp.
CTACCATGTCCATGCCCAGGCAAAACTTGCTGTCGCCACCGGCACGCAGAATGCCCTGAATGGCGGTCATGTTGAACACCTTGATCCAGAAACCGAGGCACATGATGACCATGGCCCATTGCGTTTGGCGAATGGTTTCGCCGTCCTGGGTGGCCAGTGTTGCCAGTAACACCGGCGAGCCGATCAGTAGCATTATACCCACCATCAGTGAGCCCAGCGGTGCCATCCACATAAAGCGGTTGGCCAGCCATTGAGCTTCGTCGAACTGGCCGCGGCCGAGGCGCTGGCCAATCATGATTCCGCAGGCGTTGACCAGGCCAAAGAACAGCGAGTGATACATGCCCTCTATGGGCGCGAGTAAACTCATAACGGCCAGGGGAACGGTGCCCATGCGCCCTGCGATCAGGGTGTAACCCAGTGAGCCCACAGACCAGAGCGTGAAATTCAACACCAGTGGCCAGGTCAGGGTGAAAAACCGTTTAGGCAGGGTGGAGTGGCGCAGGCCGGTAAAGGCACTGACCGACAGGTGCAGGGTTCGGGTGCGTTGCACATCCACCGTCATCCATCCAATCTGAAAAACACGCGCCAGCACCGTTGCGACCGCAGCACCTGTAACACCCAGCGCAGGCACGCCCAGACCACCGTTGATAAACCAGTAGTTCATGATGATGTTCAGCAAGATGGCCACGATGGCGTACTTCAGTGGCCAGCCGGTGCGGCCGATGGCGCGCATTGCCGACTCATAAATGATGATGCCCTGGGTCGTGAACAGGGTCAGGCCGAGTAATGCCATATAGGGGGTGCCCAGCTCGATGACGGCCGGGTCCTGTGTACCCAGGCGCACCAGAAACTCGGCTTTCAGTATGACCACAATGGTGAACGGCAGCATGATCAGCGCACCGACGCACTGCGATAAAGCCAGCGTTTGCCGGACTTTCTCATGCCGCACGGCACCAAAATACTGGGCGCACAAAATGCTGCACCCGGTGCCCAGTGCGGCCATTACCAGAATCAGTACAAAGTTCAGTTTGGCCGCCAGGCCAACGGCGGCGACCGCCTGGCTACCCAGATGACCCACCATCAGTACATCGGCCATCGCCAGTGCTGAAACCAGCGCCGACTGAAATGCGACTGGCAAAGCCAGCGCAAAAACCTGTTGCCAGAATGCCCGGTAGCTCATCGATTCTCCGTATTAATCCGGTGGGTTAGGTGTTTGGTGCTACTGTGAATATGAACTTTCCAGTCGAGCAGAGGGTGCCACCCAAAGCGGTTGGCTATTCAGGAATCGATGGAAGAGACTGTGATTGAGCGGTATTCTAAGGGTTGGTCGTTCCTTGAGCTATGTGCATATGAATCAACTACCTGTGAATATGGATCATGAAGATTTTCAGGATGTTCTGATTCTCGGGCCTGAGTGTCGCGAACGTTTTCTGATTACCGAGGAAATCCCGGAACTGAGAGACCATGATTTGCACATGGGCGGGGTCAGTTGGTTGCGTGGCGATTATCACGTAGGCCGAAAAGATCCGGACATTCATACTCTGTTGTTTACGCTGGGCGGAGGCGGGCAAGTGCATTTGCCCGGGCGCCATGAAGCGATTGCACCCGGGAGCGTTACTTTGCTACCGGCCCATCAGCCGTTCCTGTTTGAACTCGGCGCTGACCAGCAAGAGTGGCGCATGGCCTGGTTGCTGCTCAACGATTCTGACGCCTGGTCAGCCTTGCGCGAGCAACAGGCAGAGGTGTTCCAGCATGATCAGGTTTGGGCCATATCGCCGATGATGGACGCTCTTTATCACCAGATCAGAACTCCGCGCCGTCGTCGTATGGTTGGCTTGATCAGTGAGTTGTTGACTGAATTGTTGCTCCGGGAAACAGGCTTCAGCCGTCTTGAAATGACCGTGCGCCAATTGTTTGCCCAGCTCGAAGATCAGTTGCATCACCCCTGGTCCCAGGCTCGACTGGCCGACCGTGTACATTGCTCGGTGCCGCACCTGAACCGGGTATGCAAGAAGCTGTATGGCCAGGGCCCCATGTCCCGTTTGTCTGACCTCAGGCTGCAGCGTGCCGGTGAATTACTGGCCAGCAGTAACTGGCAAGTGAGTCAGATCGCTCAGCGGGTCGGCTATGCCGATGCCTTCAATTTTAGCCACTGGTTTCGTGGCCGAACCGGGATGTCGCCGACTCAGTTCAGGCATTATTCGCGTAGTCGTTCCTCACAGGAAAAGGAGTAGGTGTCACCGGATCAGAGAACCTCGTTGTTTAATAATTGCACATTCCGTTGGCTAATATTTGTTCAGTATCTAATGGCTTGTCTGCTTGCTTTGCTTGTTGATTTATCCGCTGTTTCTCTGGTTCTCTGGGGTTTTCGAGGCTGTTAACGGTGCCAGGAAAGTCCAGCTGATGCACATTGATTACCTGTTCGTATGTAAGACATTGCTGACAATTTTTGTGAATGACGAGTCAATCACAAAAAAAAATATTGGCAAATACCACCGATTGACTTGGGTGCGCTGAAACCGTTTCATACACGCGCCGAATGCGAGCATGTCGTCGCGGCACACTGAACATGAAGTTCAGTAGCACGATCCAACCTCCGGAGTTCTGATCAGCTCCGCCCGGGTTGCGAAGGGAACAGTTACAGACAGGGAAAGACAAGGACGATGCGTCTTTGATCTATTTTCAATCCTACGCCTGCGGGCGCAGCGATCCTCTATTTCCCTTTCTGTCTGTGGCTCTCGATAGCGTATCGCGCTGAATTCGTATTGCGTGAAGGAATGCAATGCGACACCTGAAAAGTCATAGGAGAAGGAAATGTCTGAAGGCATTTGGATTAAAAAGTCACTGGTTGCTGCAGTCGCAGCAGGTACCCTGGTATTGGTTGGCTGTGGCGAAGAAGAAGCGACCAGCAGCAATAACGCCAGCAGCAATGAATCGACACAGTACGTCAGCGTCAACAACCCCCGCGGTTCCATTACTGGCCTGGTGACTGACACTAACGGTATGCCAATCGAAGGCGCAACCGTATATCTTGGCAATCAGTCTGTTGTAACCAACGCCGGTGGCCAATACTATTTCAGCGATGTGGCCGTCAGCCAGACTGTCCGCAACGACAACGACTCTTACGCCCAGGCACTGGCACTGACCATTGTTCCGCCGGCCCAGTACCTGAAAGCCAGCGTCACCGTGACGCCGCAAGCGCAGATCTTCAATGGCTCTGAAGCCAATGCAGACAGCAGCGAAGTCACTAACCCGGTTACCACCTTCATTGATGGCTTCAATGCCTCAGCCGGAACCGCGGTATTGCC
>DASSWT010000308.1:0-4743 GCA_035704555.1 Saccharospirillum sp.
GGCACCACACTTGAGTGGTACGACTATGAGCTGCTCAGTGACGACGAAAGTGTCGACGGCCAGCCGGTCTGGAAGATCGAGTCACGCCCCAAGCCCGAGTTCGCTGAACAGGTCTCCAACGAAACAGGCTATGAGCGTTCCCACCTGTGGATCCGCAAAGATAATTTCATGCAGGTTCAGGGGCAGATCTGGGTTGAGCGCGGTGGCCGGGTGAAGTACTTCAGCGCCCGAGATATTGAAGAGGTCGATGGTGTCTGGACGGCCCATCGCATTCAGATGATCACCACCCGTAATGGCGAACGCGAGCACGGCAGCGTATTCCAGATCAACGAGGTGAAATACAACGAACACACCGACCCTAGCCTGTTTACCACCCAGGCGATGCAACGGGGGTTGAACTGATGGCTAAACTCCCCTTTCCAAGGGCAGTGCTGGGTCTGGCACTGGTACTGCCCGGCCTGGCGCTGGCCGAGGATGACTTTTTCGGCGCACTCGACACCCAGGCTACGGCCGCCGAACCGGTCTCACAAAGCCCGGTGCAATGGCTCGGCTGGGTTCAGCAAAAGGCTGCCTATGGCTACCGCAAACCCGAGCCCGGCCCAAGCCGGGACCGGGCAGCGCTGACCCGGCTGGAAACTCAGCTCTACGGCCAGATGAGCATCCGGCAGGATGCCTGGTCCATTCGGCTCGCCGGGTCTCTCACTTACGATGCCTTGCCAGATTTGAGCGAGGCGGGTGCCTGGGAGACCCACGATTTTACCGACGACCAGGCCGAAGAACGCCGCTGGCAGGCCCAGTGGGCAGACAGTTACCTCGGCTGGCAAGAGGGGAACTGGTGGCTCAAGGCTGGCTATCAGACGCTCGCCTGGGGCCAGGCGGAATCGCTGATCGTCACCGATGTGCTGGCCCGGCGCGACCAGCGCTGGCCAGGCCAGCAGGACTTGGAGCAAACCCGGTTGCCGGTGCCAGCCCTCACCCTGAACTGGTCGGGCAAGCTGGATGTGGCGGTGCTGGGCTGGGCTGAAACCGACCTCACCCCGGCCCCGTTCGATGATTTCGATCAACGCGTAGGCCTTCGAGCCAACGGTATTGAGATCAGGGACGAAGAAGCTGAGAACCCGGTGGGCATTGCCGTGCGCTGGCAGCAACGCTGGCCCGGGCTCGACCTGACCTGGCTGGCGGCCGACGTAAATGCTTTCGAATCCACCTTGAGTGACGTTAGCTACAACGGTGCCACGCCCGAGACAGCCACCTTTCAACCCGAGCGACGCCGGGTTCTGGGGCTGAGTGCCCAGCACGCCCGGGGTTCCTGGCTGCTGAAAACCGAGCAGGCCTGGCATCAGGGTGTGCAGCACACGACGGACAACGCGCTGGAACCCTGGGTCGATTCCGATGAATGGCGCGCCATGGTCGGGGCCGATTACAGCGGTTTTCGCAACCTGACGCTAACGCTGGAAGTCGGCAGCCAACTGTTGCTGGACCCGCACGCCGATATCGCCGATGACGAAATACGGCTGTCACAATCGGCACGCGCGCGTTACACCACCTGGAATGACCGGTTGGAACTGACCGCCCAGGGCGTGAACTTGCCCGGCGACTCAGGCCAGGTTGTGCGGCTTGCCGCCGACTGGCAGGTCAGCGACCCGCTCTCGGTCGGCCTGAGCGTGGTTGACTACCTCGCTGAAGATTCAGACCAGGCCCTCTACGGCGTGCGCAATCAGGACGCGGCGATTTTCAACCTGCGCTACGGGTTCTAGTGCAACATGCTCATAACGGGCGAAACACCGGCCCCAATCTGATAGACTGGCCGGTGTTTCGGTTTTGGGTATTCACATGAGTCGTCAAAAGAAATCCAGTTACCATCACGGCAATTTGCGGGTCGCGTTAATGGACGCCGGTTTCCGGTCGCTGGAAACCGGGCACCTGGAAGACCTGAGCTTGCGCGCCCTGGCCAAGGAGGTGGGGGTCACGCCAACGGCGGCCTACAATCACTTCGCCGACAAGATGGCGCTGATGGTTGAAATGAAGACAGAGGGCTTCCGGCGCTTCGATGCGTTTTTAACCGCGGCCCTTGAAGCGGCCAAAGACGCATCACCGGAAGACAAGGTACGCTGCCTGGGACGCGCCTATATGGCCTTTGCGGCCGAGCATCCGGGTATTTTCAACCTGATTTTCTTCTGGACACCAGAACAAAAATACCTGACCGACGCCCTGGCAGAAGCGGCCGCTTGTGGCGAGAGAATGCTTCAGGAAATCGTTGCCGACATGCTTCAAATCGACGGTATTGAACTCAACGATTATCAGAAATCAGTGGCCTGCTTTAGCGCCTGGTCGATGGTTCACGGTATTACCCTGTTGCTGAAAACCGGCGTAGTCGATGCTGTGACTTATTGCGGCAACTGGCCCCCGGAATTCTCCAGCCAGAACCCGGAATCCCAGGCCCACATTCTGGAGCACCTTATGGAAGTTCAAGTGGAAGGGCTCAAGCGAGTACTGCCCGGCGTTAAGCCATAAACCAACGTTCACCTAAGCCACCAAAGGAGCAGAGCGACAGTAATGACGACCGTCTCCATTCAATGGCAACAGGCCCCCGTCGGCTATATTCAGGGTGACCCCAACCTCACCCTGCATCAAAACCTCGATAATCAGGGCATCACCCTGCGCAAAGCCTGCGACAACGGTGCCTGTGGTATTTGCCGCTGCCGCCTGACCTCCGGCGCCATTGATTACCGCGGCCGCCACCCCTACGGTTTAAACTCCGGCCTGCAAGCCGACGGCTGGATCCTCCCCTGCATTGCCTACCCCAAAACCCATATAAAACTGGCGGACTTGCGGTTTTCGAGTGAAGCCTGAGGTTCGTTAACTGAGTTAGAAATTCGGTGGCCAATTGGAACCTTTGGTTACTTGTACTTCGGTGGAAAACGGACTGCCGGGTATACCTATCTGGGGTCGGCGTGAATCCATCCATGGCGGTCCGACGTCTCGGGCCTAGGCCGCATGATATGAATCCCATCCATGGGATTCACCCTCCGGGCTCGCTGCGCTCATGCTAAAACGCTCCCGGCGTTTTAGTCCATGCTGCGGACTACCCCAGATAGGTATACCCGCCAGTCCTTCGTCGTGTCTGTGGTTATATTTGGCGAATTTCTAACTCAGTTAACGAAACCGATACTGCCCCACATTCAGTTCCGTTTCCGGCCAGTTTTTAATACTTTTCGGGTTACACTGATCCTCGTGAACTGAGGAAACGCCTGTGACCGACCGCCACTACCAACAAGCCCGACTCGCACGCGACCACCGCTTCGATGGCCGGTTTTTTGTGGCGGTTAAAACCACCGGTATCTACTGCAGACCGATCTGCCCCGCCCCGGCCCCAAAGGAACAGAACGTCTGCTATTTCGAAACAGCCATCGCTGCTGCCAACGCCGGCTTTCGCCCCTGTCTGCGCTGCAGGCCAGACAGTGCCCCGGCTTCCTGGGCCTGGAAAGGTACTGATACTACGCTGGAGCGGGCTCTGCGATTGATTGATGACGGAGCTCTGATAACCGGCAGCGTAACCGCCCTTTCAGATCGGTTGGGCATCACCAGTCGGTATCTGGGCCAGTTGTTTCAGCGGTCTGTTGGCACCAGCCCGAAGCAATACGGGTTGTATCAGCAAGTACTGTTCGCCAAAAGTCTGATACAACAAACCGATATGCCGATTACTGAAGTCGCACTGGCTTCTGGCTTCAACAGTGTGCGTCGTTTCAATGATTGCTTTGCCAGCGTGCTGCAAATGACACCGCGTTCGTTGCGACGTCCGGCTGGCAAACAGTTGCGAGAGCCCGGTATCCGGTTGTTTTTAAGCTACCGCCCCCCTTACGACTGGGCGGCCTTGCGCGATTTCCTGCAGACCCGCTTAATTGAAACACTGGAGTGGTGTGGCGAGGACTACTACGGTCGCACCTTTCGCTTGGCCAATGGTGTCTCAGGCCGCTTTACGGCCCGGCACCGGCCTGAGCGATTCGGGTTTGATGTTTCGCTTGAATTCAGTCAGCCCGTGCCCTTGCTGCCGGTGGTGCGCACGATTCGCCGCTTGTTGGATCTGGATGCCGACAGCAGCACCATCGATGCCCATCTGGCGCCGATTCGGGCTCAGGTGGGGCCTGAAAGGCCGGGATTGCGGTTACCCGGCACCTGGGATGCATTTGAGGCGGGTATTCGCGCCATTCTTGGGCAGCAAATCAGCGTTGTGGCGGCGCGCAATCTGGTTCGCCAGCTCGTGGCTGAGCAGGGGGAACGGTTGCCCGCAGCTGACGATGAGCATCGTCTGTTTCCCACCCCAGCGGCGCTGGCAATCAGTGATTTGGCCACGTTGAAAATACCCGGTCGCAGACGCCAAACACTGATCGATTTCGCCCGCTTCTTCGACAACGAGCCCGAACAGGCAGCAGACCCGGAGCATTGGCTGGCGCTCAGCGGCATCGGGCCCTGGACGGTGAATTACGCGCGCATGCGCGGGCTGGGTGACAGCGATGTCTGGCTTGGGACTGATCTGGGTGTGAAAAAAGCCCTGGGGCAGACGAAGGCTGCCTGGCAGCCAACCGACGCCTCACCCTGGCAAAGTTATCTGACCTTTTATATGTGGAGTCTGCTATGAAACCGGTTTTCCAGAGTTTACTGCCTACCCCTATCGGCACTGTGCGCATTCTGGCGAATGACGAGGCTATTACGCGTATCGATTTTGTCGAGGAGGCTGACGCT